>JBFHFM010000343.1:0-3778 GCA_041583595.1 Trichloromonas sp.
AAACTATGAAATTGAGATGAACATCAGCAACATCATAATCACAGGAGGCAGCATGACGCGCAACAGTTGGTTGATCGCCTTAGCTATGGCTTTGGTCATAAGTACGGGATGCAGCAAAGAAGAAGCTCCGCCTGCAGCTTCTTCCACGCCGGCACCGGCAATGGAAAAAGCGGCAGAAAAGCAGGCCCCCCAGGCCGCCATGGAGCATGTCATGGACAAGGCACATGAGGGAATGGACAAAACCCACGAAGCCATGAAAACCGCGCACGAAGGGATGAAAACCGCCCACGAGTCGGCCAAAGCCTCTATGGCTACAGGCCAAACGATTTATGAAAAATCCTGCGGGGCCTGCCACAACGCAGGTGTCGCCGGTGCCCCCAAACTCGGCGACAAGACCGCCTGGGGCGCATTTACAGAAGGAGATATCGACGAACTTCTGCAGATCGCCATCAAAGGCGCAGGCGCCATGCCGCCCCGGGGCGGCAACCCCGACCTGAGTGACGAAGAACTTCGCGCGGCGGTCATCTACATGCTCGAGCAGAGCCACTAAGACAAAGAGACCACCAAAAAAAATGGCGCAGCGGCTTCACTCAAGCCGCTGCGTCACTCTATTATGATTGCCTCAAATCTTGCGGGCCGCCAGAATTCCCGCCCCATTCGGCAATTCCAGCGGCAGCCCGCCCAGCTTGCCCCCCGCATGCAGGGCGCAGGTGCTCCAGTAACTTCCCGAGAGTTTCAGCAGTTCGGCCGGATTCCAGTTCATAGCTGACATGCAACCTCCTGTTGTAAATGCGGCCCGTTCCGGACATAGGCAGGACCAGTCAGCCTTACCTCTTTTGTTCATCCTCTCGAACCAGTCCGAGCTTGCGAGCCCGGGCCTGCCAATTTTCGCGAGCCAACCGCTGCATGTCTTCAACGGTGTCGAGTTCGTCAACGATCTCAATCCCAAACAGCGTCTCGATCAAATCTTCAATGGTAACGATTCCCTCAAGACCGCCAAACTCATCGATTACCATGGCAATATGCTCGTTCTGCGCGAGCAGCAAATCGAACAGGGACAGCAACGGGGTGTACTCAAACACCACTGCAATCTGGCGCGCCAGGTCACCGAGAGGTCGGTCGAGATGCTGGTTAATAATCTCACGCTGCAATTCATCCTTGCGAACAAAACCAATGATCTGGTCGATGTTCTCCCGGTAAACCGGAATACGGGTAAAGGGGCAGTCAAGGTTATGGAGCTGATAATCGCCAACGGTCGAATCGGCGGACAGAGCCATGACCACGGTGCGTGGAGTCATGATGCTATTGACGTAAAGGCGGTTGAACCCCATCAGGTTCCTGATGATGCGCGATTCATTCTCCAGGATGACCCCTTCCCTTTCGCCAATAGTGGAGATAGCGCTGAGATCGGCTCGACTGTAGACACTTTCTTTATCTACTTTACGCAGTAATCGAGTCAGCAGTTGACTGACCACGACAAAGGGATAGAGCAGAAGGATCATCCCCTGAATCAGGCGGGCAGCGGTCGGCGCCAGCGGTTTCCAGTAGATGGCACCGAGGGTTTTGGGAATAATCTCGGAAAAAATCAGGATGGCAAGAGTCAGCAGCGCCGATACCAGCGCCAGGTATTCGTTTCCCAAAATCCGCTGGGCCTGGGCACCAACTCCAGCGGCACCGATGGTATGAGCAAAGGTGTTGAGAGTCAGAATCGCCGCCAGAGGACGGTCGATGTTCTCCTTAAGCCGGGTGAGAATTCGGCCGACGCGGGGCGACTCCGTTGTCATGATCGCGATATAGGCGGGAGAAATACTCAGCAACACCGCCTCGAGAATCGAACACAGGAAAGAAAAAAAGATCGCAATGAACAAGTAGAGGATGAGTATCTGCATGCGGATAGCCTGTCGTTGTCGGTTCTCGCCACGGCGGAAAGATCTCTTGAATTATACCGGATTCTTACGATACCCGGTATGGAACGTAAAAGAAAGCTCATCAGCAGCCAGGCGAGAACGGCGAGCGAATGGCCCTTAAAAACATTAACCTTTTTCCGTTCAAACGAAAAACACCTCTATGATATTAAATACTCATGAATGAGTAGTCAACATGGATGGCGTTTCAAAAGCTCAGGTTGCTGCGCCGACGGAAATTTGACAGCACGCTTATCATTGTGATACTAATGATTCGCATTGAAATCATTTCAACAGAAATCACTATCAGGGTAGATTTTCTACTCCTTCCTGCATGCCACCAAGGTTTAAATAAATTATGTCTGCTGACCATAGAAACCATCTGCCTCCAACAGATCCCGCCACTAATCCCGGGAATGTTGAGTCAGGAGCCGTACCGCCTCCAATCCCCGAAGCCAGTTACGATCTGCGAATTTTCCAGTCTTTGAGGCGCATTATCCAAAGTATCGAAATTTATTCGCACAAACTCACGCGTAATTATCAAATCACCGGCCCTCAGCTCGACAGTCTACTGGCCCTGCATGAGAAGGGCCCACTGACCGTCACCGCCCTGGCGAAACAGGCGTTCCTGAGTCCCAGCACCATAGTCGGTATTGTCGACCGGCTCGAAGAAAAGGGATTACTGGTGCGCAACCGCAGCGCCAAAGATCGGCGACAGGTACTGATAACCATAAGCGAAGCCGGACAAGCACTGACCCAGAAGGCCCCTTCCCGCCTTCAGGCGACCCTGTCCCATGGTCTCAACGAACTGCCGGAACGCGAGCAGATCTCCATCACCCTGGCCCTTGAAAAGCTCGTTGACCTGATGGAGGCCCGCCAGATTGAGGTGGCACCGATCCTGGCAACCGGCTCGATTTCCGGAGCGCCGGTCAGACAAGCGCCGAGTTCCGAATCCCTCTGAACTCCTCCATCGCGGGCCAGCGCATACGGACCAGCGACGGCTCCAACTCCCGACCACCAAATAAGTCTGCCGTAAAAATCCCGGTCGGTATCGGTGACGTTGGTGCGGCATTGTCCTGAGTGCAAGAATCAACGACAAAAACGCCACGTTTGGAGCTGAAGAAGAAAACTATAGCGAGAAGACCGCGCGTCGGTAGCCGAGTCACCTGGTCAGATTTATACAGCGATTACCAGGCCCAGGAGACGGACATTTTGCCGCTTCGCTTAAAATTCAAGGAAAGTAAAAGGCTTTTATTATGACAATCTACAATAGCAATCAGCAGGAACTTGCCGACAAAATCTGCCCTGAGAATGTTCCCTTGTCGAAATGGAAAGACTGGAAATGGCAACTCAAGCATTCCATCCAGAAGATCGACACCTTTGAGTTGCTGTTGGGAGTCAAATTTTCGCTAGAAGAACGGGAAAAGCTTGAGCAGACCCTGGAAACATTTCCCCTCTCGATCACCCCCTATTATCTGTCATTGATCGACACCGAAGACTGGCGCAACGGCCCAGTCTTCCGTCAAGCCTTTCCTTCCCCAGATGAATTGATCATCGACCGTCGTGACATGGCCGACCCGCTGGCCGAAGACAAAGACAGCCCGGTCGCGGGAGTCATCACCCACCGCTACCCCGACCGGGTGCTGTTTCAGATCAGCAACGTCTGCTCGATGTACTGCCGTCACTGCACCCGTAAACGCAAGGTCGGTGACGTCGACTCGATACCCGGCAAGGAGGCAATCCGCCAGGGGTTGGAGTACATTCGACAGACCCCGGAGGTGCGCGACGTGCTTCTGTCCGGGGGCGACCCGCTGATGCTCAGCGACGAGTATCTTGACTGGATTCTCACTGAGTTGCGTCAGATCCCCCATGTG
>JBFHFM010000344.1:0-3749 GCA_041583595.1 Trichloromonas sp.
AATGACCGGGTGGTTTCTTATGATTTGGTGATTTCTGGCCGTAATTTTTCTTCAAGCAGCGAGTTGCTGGTTAACGGCGTTCCGGTCAACTCATCCCTTTCCGTCGAGGGAAAACGTAGAGGGGGGCGGGAGGTTGTCTCTTTTGTCGACTGTCAGACCCTGGTCTATACTCGTTATCCCGTCAGCCGGGAGCCCGTACCGCTGTTATTGACCATCATCGTCCCTGGTGCAGAACGAAGTGTGCCTTTTCACATCACCGCTCCTTGAGGAGGTTTATCCGTTCAGAAAAGCACCGTCAGGCGTTCGTATGCTTGCTCCAGACGCCTGGAGGTGGATATCGCAATGTGTCGGAGGATGACCGCTCCGAGTTGAGGACGGGTCTCCAGGAGGGTTTCAAATTGCTCGGCAGTGATGATGACCAGATCGGTGGTTTCGATTGCCTCGGCGGTCACCGTCCGCGGTTCGCTGTTCAGCATAGAGTTTTCACCGATCATCGATCCTGCGGTGTGGATACCGACGATCAGGTGTCGGTTGCCGAACTGGGCCTTTTTCTTCAATCCCAGTTTACCATTGAGGATGAGAACGGCATGATCGCCTGCATCCCCTTCATGCCAGAGAGTGGTCCCTTGAGGAATATGGCGAAAGGTGCATAGAGACAGAAACTGATCCAGTTCTGATTTGGGTAGGTCAGCGAAAAAACGACATGATTCGCCGATGATTTTTTCGTACATGGATCTCCCCAAAAAAAGCAATGAAAAATGTGACTTTTATAACATAGGGCCGGGTCACGCACAATCTCATTATATTCAGTGCGACATGGGCCCCGGTTTTTCCGGGGCATTTTTACCTAGTGCCCGTATTTGCGTTGGTCCTCCTAGTGTCTCGGGGGATTGAGTCGGGGTTGTTCTTCTCCGAAACCATCTCTCAGCGGGTTTTATGGTGGGCAAGTTGTACTGGGAGGTCAGAACATCGAGGCGATGCGTTCGTAGGATTTGGTCAAACGCTTGGATGTGGCGAGGAAAATATGCCGTAGCAGTGCCAGTCCCATCATCGGGAACTGCTGAAGCATTTCTTCAAAATTTTGACTGTGGAGCAGTAGCATCTCTGTCGGTTCGATGACTTCTGCGGTGACCGAGCGAGGATTTTGGGTCAGCAGGCAGAGTTCGCCGACCACCGAACCTGGGGTGTAGATCCCCACGATGACATACTTACCGTTAAATTCGGTCTGTTTTTTGATGCCCAGTTTTCCGTTCAGGATGAAGGCCGTGTAATTGTCCTTATCCCCCTCTTGCCAGAGGGTTTTTCCGGGTTCCGCATCAATTTTTTCGCAGAAACTAAGAAAAATTTCGCAGTCCTCTCGCGATAACGTCTGAAAAAATTGAAATTGTTCACGGATTCTTTCAATCTCCATGTTCCCCCCCTTTGCCACACAAATAAATAACTAACTGCTCATTATTGAATGCAAAAAATAAGCCTAAATAAATTGGGCGTGTACGCGGCGAACGGTGCCTACTTGACGATGGTCACTGTGCAGCGAGCGTGGGTGGCAACTTGCTGGGAAACCGAACCGAGTAGCCATTCCGCTATTCTGGAACGGCCCCGGTTGCCCAGGATAACCATGTCGAAACGGTTCTGGTTGGCATAGTCCACAATCGCCTCGGCGGGATGGCCAACGACACATTGGGTTGAAATGGTTTGTTTGGCGGCCTGGGCTTTTTCTGTTAAGGTTTTTTGGGCCTTTTGCAGCTTGGATCTTTGCGAATCGATCATTGGTTCGATATCCATCGGCACGTCAATCAGGTCAGGGGATTGAACAACTGAGAATACCGTGAGCATGTAGGGGCCAGAGCCGTTTTCGACAAGATCCAGAGCATACTCGAAGGCTTTGTATGAACTGGGGGAGTCGTCAAATGCGACCAGTATTTTTTTGGGAAGGTCGTTCATAGATATCTCCTTTTAGGTCATGTGTCGTTAAAATTTCCCGATTGTTTGCCCAGTATAATATTGCTTGTATTCATGTCAATTTCCTAATGCATGTCTCTGCTTTTAATCTTGTTGAGATTGTGTGCCGAGTTCTTGCATAATAATCTGCGGTAACTTAACAAACGAAATAATCGGATAATCAGGAGAATGAAGTGCCCGTAATTGAAGACAAGCTCTTTCGCAGAATTAAGAAACTCACCGGCCGTGCGATCGGAGATTTTAACTTGATCGAGGATGGTGACCGGATCATCGTCGGGATTTCGGGCGGTAAGGATTCGTACACCCTGTTGCATATTCTTGAAAGTCTGCGGCGGCGGGCGCCGATTCGTTACGAGCTGGTGGCGGTCAACGTTGATGCCGGGTTTCCCGGGTTTCGTAAAGAATTGATTGAGGCGCATCTTCGGGAGTATGGTTATGAATACCACCTCGAGATGACCAACTGTTCCACGATTATTGATGAAAAGCAGCGTCCGGGTTCATCCTGCTGTGCCTTTTGTGCCCGTCTGCGGCGCGGGGTCCTCTACACTGTGGCGGATCGGCTTGGCTGCAACAAGATCGCCCTTGGACATCACCTCGATGATTTTATCGAGACCTTGCTGCTTAACCAGTTTTACGCCGGGAACCTGGGAGCCATGAGTCCGAAGCTGCAGGCAGACAACGGGCGACATACGGTGATTCGGCCCATGGTGTATGTCGAAGAATCCGAAATTATCGAGTTTGCCGCTCGCAACGAATTTCCCGTCATCTGTTGTTCCTGCCCAGAGGTCGGTACGGTTGATCAGAAGCGTCAGAACATGAAGCGGTTGATCGCTGAACTGGCCAAGGAAAACCCCCATATACGCAAAAGCATGATCAATGCTCTCGGTAATGTCCAGTTGCGGCATCTGATGGATCGTAGCTTGCCCTCTGTTCAAATAACTGGCAGTGTTCAAGATCTGGTGTAAAATTGGGAAAGGCGAAAAAAACGGAAGGATTATATGAAGAACGCTGACAAAACCGTGCTCGACATCGATCTGGCAAGCGAAGTGCAGCAGTTGCTTTTTCCTAAAAATTCACCGGTCTGCAACTGGTGCTGCCTGGGTGTCAAGAACCGTATGGCCATCGGTCTGGGTGGGGACTATTTTGATTTTCTGGAGGCTCCTGATGGCTGCCAGGTTATTTTTCTCGGTGACGTTACCGGTCACGGACTGACGGCCTCAGTGGTTATGTCGCTGCTCTACGGGTATCTGCATCATGCAACGGTGCGGCAGTGCACCCCTCTTCAGACGGTGGCGTTGGTCAACGAGTTTCTTCGTTCATTTGCCGAGCGATCGGATCGTTTTGACTATCTCTTCTCATCGTCGCTCTTTTTCAGCGTAATCGAGCCGGACACCCTGACCATGCATTATGTCAACGCCGGTCATGTGGCGCCGATGGTAAAACGGGGAGAACGGGTTTTCTCCTTGGTTCCGACCGGGGTACCGCTCGGTTTTTTCGATGAACCTGAAATGGCAATGTGTACCTTCTGTTTTGAAAAAGGTGACCGCCTGTTGCTGATGACTGATGGGATCACCGAGACGGCCAGTGCCGCCGGTGAATTTTTCGGTAGCCGACGTCTTGAACAGATTCTTTGTTCATTTCAGGGCGATCATCTGGAGTTTCTCGACGAACTGTTCCGTTTGGTTGGTGAGTTTCGCGGCGAAGGACGTCTGAAGGACGACTGCACGGCGATCGTCTGTGATTTTCACGCCCCGATTGCATTCGAATGATGCCCATAAAAACCGGGC
>JBFHFM010000345.1:0-3729 GCA_041583595.1 Trichloromonas sp.
AACGAGTCAAAAAGGACAACCTGTCTGCATCATCCTTAAAAATGTCCCTCTTCTCAATACCCCGCACTATGACGTGTTGCAGCAAACCGGGCAGGTCTATGCGAGCAGATCTTGGCATGAGGGAAATCTATCAAATTAGAAGTTTCTAGTCAACAACTCAACTACGTCCCCTCAGACCGTCCCAACTACGTCCCCTCAGACCGTCCGTCCCCTCAGACCGTCCCAGTCTAGCTTGACGACTAATATGTAAATTCCTTTTTAGATGTTCTCAATCTTTCAAAAATCAACTCATCAGATTCGGAAGTAATATCGGCCCATAATCTCTTGTATTTTTTCCCGTGCTTATTATTGATTATAAATTCAGGATCATACTGAAGTTTTTTATTAAAAAGGCATTTGAAATGATTGAAAGCAGAATTACAAGTATCTGAATACCTCTTATTCGCAGCTTCACTAATGAGTAAATCGAACGTAAGGGTGTTATCTAACCGGTGATGCACTCTTACAACGCAACCACTGTTTTCCCGATAAAAATGGTGAATGGTTACATACCCGTATTCATTTTCAACTCGATTTTTCACATCGCTGTTCAAGAATTTTGCAATCCTAGTTAATTTGCTACTGACGATCATATCTTTTTTCATACACGACCTCATTACTATATGTTTTTGGGCGAGGGGCAACAGATATAAATAAGGGGCGACGAGGTGCAGGATTGGCCTATTAGAAATATTTTTCGTGAGTAATCACTGTATCAATCGTCCGCCTTCATTTGTGGGTTATGCGGTTTTTTTATTTCCAGACCATTTTTGTATAGGTCTTTTTTACTTCACTGCATTTGTCAGGGCTTTGCCCATTTGATTGTTGTTGTGCATGATATTTCATGCCTTCCATAAATATCGGAAGGTATGTCTTTTGATCGGTCGAACCTGGCGGGAAAGTTCTGTCCATCCATTTTCCAACGGATCGCATTTCCGTCTCGGTATTTATTCCGCAGGCAATGGCTCTTCCGAGGATTACTGAATAGGTTGTCATTTTGTTTATATCCGAATTAGAGGCTGCCGAAGATAAAATGGGGGTCGTAATAATTGTGAAAAGCATAAATGCCCAGAATGTCTTTTTCATTTATATCTCCTTTTCAAGTTTTTCAATTTAAAGGTTCTTTTGAACTTTTATCACATAACGGGAGTATGTTGGTCCCGGGGTCGGACCAACCTAACCCACTGTTTCCAAGCGATAACCATTCACAACAATAGATGTTTTCGAGGTGTAAAAGCATATTTTTTTATAAGGCAAATCGGCGTTGTAAGGTGAAAGTTCTTCCCGCAGAACAAATAAACCCTCCTGCTTTTCGATCTTTCTGCCGATTCCCAGGATCCTGAGTCTGACCTTGGTCCCTTCGATAAATCTTGAACTGCCAACGTCTGTCCAGCAACTTTCTCACTACGCACCCTTTTTACGCAAAAAGCCGCCATTTCGGATGGGTATCCAAAACAAGCGGCCAATATTGGGCATAAGAGCTCGAATTTTTCATACTCCCTCCTATTCTCAACCATATAAATAAAAAAAACTACATTACAAAAACCTAAGCATATTAAGCCTGCCCCTACCCTTTGTCAATTTCTGAGATGTAATGGTCGCATCCATTAGTTTCTTAAGCCATACGAACCAAGGGTATAGTGGCCCGCTTGGTTTATCGTGGTGAATAATTATCAGTCATTTTCGTGCAATCAAGGCGTGCTTATAAAAAAGGGGAGCCTTATGGCTCCCCGCTGTCATCAATCGTTGTTTCGGGCGGTTCTTACGCTTCGCGTAAAAACTCCACCACCTGCCGCAAGGCCTGGCCGCGGTGGCTGATGCGGTTTTTAACCTCGAGCGGTAGTTCGGCCATGGTTTTGCCGTACTCGCGGACGAGAAAGAGCGGATCGTAGCCGAAGCCGCCGTCGCCGCGTGGCGCATCGAGTAGTATTCCCTCAACCCGGCCATCAAAAACCTTCGTCTCTTCACCGGGCCGAACCAGGGCCATGGCGCAGCGGAAGGCTCCCTGGCGCCGTTCGGCGGGAACGCCGTCAAGTGCCGCAATAAGCTTGCGATTGTTGTCAGCGTCAGTTGCCTGTTCTCCGGCATAGCGGGCGGAGCGCACCCCCGGTTGACCATCGAGGGCCGCCACTTCAAGGCCTGAATCGTCAGCGAGGGTCATCAGCCCGGTCAGAGCGGCTACGGTTTCGGCCTTTTTGATCGCGTTCGCGGCAAAGGTGTCACCGTCTTCTTCGACTTCAGGAAGGTCAGGAAAGGCATCCATCCCCTTGACTTCGATCCCGAGGTCACCCAGCAGTCGCCTGATTTCTTTCAGTTTTCCGGCATTGCGGGTCGCTACAAGCAACGCCATGACTTATCCTTCCAGGGCCAGGCGCTGCAGATAGGCCAGCTCACGGCAACCGCTGAGCGCCAGATCCCGCAGGGAATCGAGTTCTGCCATTGAAAAGGGAGCTTCTTCGGCGGTCCCCTGAACTTCGACGAACATGTCGTCGCCGGTGATGACAAAATTCATGTCAACGGCGGCCTTAAAGTCCTCATCGTAATTAAGATCGAGCACCGGCTTGCCGTCAACAATCCCGACGCTGACTGCAGCCACACTTTGGATAATCGGCGCCTTTTCGAGCAATCCCTTGGCCACCAGCCCGTTAAGCGCATCGACCAGGGCGACATATGCGCCGGTGATCGAGGCGGTGCGGGTGCCCCCATCGGCCTGGAGAACGTCGCAGTCAATCTGGATGGTCCGCTCCCCGAGGGCCTCGAGATCGATCACCGCGCGCAGCGAACGGCCGATCAGCCGCTGAATTTCATGGGTGCGTCCGCCGACTTTACCACGGGTCGATTCCCGGGCGCTGCGGCTGTGGGTTGCCCGCGGCAACATGGAATACTCGGCGGTCACCCAGCCCCGCCCTTCGCCACGCATGAACGAAGGAACCTTTTCTTCGACCGTGGCATTGCACAGCACCTTGGTTTCGCCGAAGCTGACCAGTACCGAACCTTCGGCGTAACGGGTGAAGTTGCGCTCAAAATTGATCGGACGCAGCATGTTAACATCACGACCATCTATTCTCACAGGGGATGGATCTGTCACTGTAAAATCTCCTTCTGTTCATCAGCAAAGGTTTTCAAACCGTCAAACAGCGCCAGAACCAATCGGTTTTGCGCCTCGGCCTGAGTCAGCATGGCCACATCGGCGGCATTGGTCAGGTAGCCCATTTCGACCAGCACGGTCGGCAGGTTGCCGCGCCCGAGGGGGAGCAGCGGAGCCGGGATAATTTTCACCACCGGCAATCCCTGTTTCAGCAGGGCTTTCTTCAAACTATAAGCAAGCTGCATACTTACCCCCTGCTCGGCCGACACCGCGCCACCCTCGAATTCTTCCTGGGGCCGAACAAAGAGGAAAATACCAGAAGTCTCTGCATGAGAAGAGGCCTGGGCATGCAACTGCAGTAAAACATCAACATCGGAGCGGGTCGCTGGTTCCAGACGCTGCTCGGGGCTGAGGGCATAATCACCGTCACGAGTCAGATAAACCGGAATGCCGAGCTGCATCTTGAGCTGTTTTTCGAGGTTGCGAGCCACATCAAGGACTACCGTCTTTTCCTTGATCCCGCCAATACCGAGAGAACCCGGTTCCTGCCCGCCATGTCCGGGATCGATGACCACCCCGCGCAAGGCGGGACCGTTGGTCGC
>JBFHFM010000346.1:0-3696 GCA_041583595.1 Trichloromonas sp.
CACCTCTTCGGGGGTACCGACGCGCCCCATGGGAATCATCGGCAAAATCCGCTCTTTAGGCAAATCCTTGAGCATGTCGGTTTCGATAAAACCGGGCGAAACGGCATTGACCAGCACGTTGCGCTTGGCCACCTCGGCCGCCAGGGATCGAGTCGCGCCAATAAGACCGGCCTTGGCCGTTGAATAGTTGACCTGACCGGGCATGCCGCTCTGCCCCGAAGTGGAAACAATATTGATGATCCGTCCCTGGCGCTTCTTGACCATGCTGTTAACCACCGGCTTGGTGACATTGTAGAAGCCGTCAAGATGCACCGCCAGCACATCCTTCCATTCGGCATCAGACATCCACAGCAGCAAGGCATCGCGGGCAAAACCGGCATTGTTCACCAGCACATAAGGAGCCTGGTCTTCAAGCAACGGTTCCAGCGCCGCTTTAACCGCCGCGCCGTCGGCCACATCAAAGGGCAAAAGGGTGCAAACCGCTCCGGCTTGCGCGATTTCAGCCGCCACTTTATCAGCCGCTTCGCTGTCACGACCGTAATTCAGCCAGATATCGAATCCGTCGCGGGCCAGAGCCACGGCGATAGCGGCCCCAATCCCTTTGCTGGCCCCAGTGACCAGGGCAATTCTGCGTCGTTCCATTTCAGGAGCCTGTCGGGCTTTGCGAGCCATCACGAAAAATTAAATGGATGAAACCAGATATTCGGGAATTTTGCGCGCGAATAGCTGGATTATTGATTGAAAATTATCGGAGACATGGGCCAATCAGTCGATTTTGCAGTCGGCTTATGTAAATTCAGCCCCCTGCAGGGCAACCTTCTGCCATGGGTGGTAAATCGGCTCTTTCAAAAAGCCCAGACTCAGCTAAACATAGAGCGCACAGGCAACACGCCGGCAACAGATACTGCACGCCACCCTGCCTTATAGCCTTCATCTTCAATCAAAAATAATCTGCGATTGTATAAAAAAAGCGGCCAAAATTCAACAGCATTATCCCCCACGCCGACCTAGTGGCCCGTTTGGCTAAGCCTATCCTTTAATTCTGGCCCTTTTCCCCGCTGTCAGCGTTGTGCCTCTTTGGCTTAACGCAGGCTAGGCCTCCCCCCCTGCAAGCCAGCTTCGCCCTTCTTGAATTAGCAATGAAGCTATTTCGCCTCGGCCACCAGGATAGCGCGAAGTGGCGCCGGGTAGCCCTCGATGGTCCGTCTGGAATCAGTCGGATCGAGAAAATCGGTCAACGACTCGGTCTGGATCCATTCAGTCTTGCGCTGCTCCGCCGAGGTTGTTGGCGTGACATCAATACAGCGCACATTGGCAAACCCGGTGCGCCGAAGCCAGTTGTTCAGGCAGCGAACAGTCGGTACGAAATAAACGTTGTTCATCTTGGCGTAGCGCTTTTCCGGACACAGGGCGAGATCCTCATCCCCTTCGAGAATCAGGGTCTCCAGCACCAGCTGGCCGCCGCGGCGCAGCACTTGGCGCATCGAGGCCAGAGTGTCGATGGGTGAACGGCGGTGATAAAGCACCCCCATCGAAAAGACCGTGTCGAAGTAGCCCTCAAGTACCGGCAGTTCCTCGAAGGTGGTCGGCAAGGCGAAGACCTCGGATAGCCGGGCATAATGCTGCAACAGCAGATACTGAAAGTAGAAGGTCAGATAGGGTTCGACGCCGAGAGCAATCTGCGGCTTTTGAGCGGCCATGCGCAGCAGGTAATAGCCGTTGCTGCTGCCGATGTCGAGCACCCGGCGGCCAGCCAGGGGGGCGATCTCTCTTTCGACCCGGTTCCACTTCAGGGCCGAGACCCACTCGCTGTCGATGTCGATACCAAAGAGGGAAAAGGGGCCCTTGCGCCAGGGGCAGAGGGATTTAAGGCAAGCCATCAGCTCATCATGCTGGCCCGGCGCCAGGTCGCCCGCGCGACCGATACGCACCTGGTCGCCAATAAGATCAAGCTCGGAAGGGTGGATTTCGGGAAGACCGGCCTGGTTATTCAGGTAGCGCTGCCCCTTGACATCAACCCGGCTGATATACTCGATCTTCGCCTCCAGAAGTTCGTTCAGAGCGTTTTTCCAGGGCCCCAGCCCGAGCCGTTCGGCCTGCTCCAGCAAGCGGCGCATATCAGGCATCCTTTCGCGCCAGCAGCGCGGTAAAATTGAACCACTTGAGCCAGACTTCCACCGCGTTGAACCCCGCCTGCCGCAAACGCCGGTCATGAGCCTCCAACGTCTCGGGGATCAGCACATTTTCCAACGCCTCGCGCTTCTGGCTCATCTCCAGCCGCGAATAGCCGTTCTCCTCCTTGAACCGGTAGTAGAATTCCTGCTCCAGTTCGGTGAGACCGGCATCTTCATGCACCACTTTCTCGGTCAGCAGCAGCACGCCGCCGGGAACCAGCGCCTGGTATATGCGCTCAACCAGCGCGTCGCGATCGGCCAGCGGGAGAAACTGCAGAGTCAGGTTGACGATCACCACCGAAGCCCGCGCAATGGCGACCCGGCGGATATCGCCATACTCAAGGACGATCCGCTCGCCGCCGTCCTGCTCGCTCAGGCGCTGGCGATAAATGTCGAGCATCGGCTGTGAATTATCGACCGCGACCATGGCAAAATCCCGCCCACCCATCTGCCGACACAGAGTCAGCCCGAAATTGCCGTTGGAGCAGCCAAGGTCGTAGATGCGGGTGCCGTCCTGATAGAAGCGGGCCGCAAGCTGGGCCTGGCGGACGATGCCTTCGCGATAGAAAGGGACCGAGCGGCCAAGCATGTCATCGAAGACCGCAGCCACCTGGGCGTTAAACTCAAAGGGCGCCACCTTGTCCCAGGGGCGAGAAAAAATCGTATCTTTACTCATGGGGATTTATGCGTCTCAGCCTTTCAGCAGGGTGCGGCCAACCCAGTGGTTGGCAAACTGCAAGGCCGTGCGGCCGCAGCGTTTGCTCTTGTCGTGAGACCATTGGAGAGCGGCAGCACTCGTCTCTTCGGACCAGCAGGAGGGAATCTGATTCTCGTTGCACAGCTTCGCGATACACTGAGCGACCACCCGCAGGTAGTGCTCCTGGGAGAAGACGTTGAAAGCGATCCAGAGACCGAAGCGATCGGAGAGGGAAATCTTCTCCTCGACCCCTTCCCCGTGGTGCACCTCGTTGTTGACCAGCTTCGAGCCGAGGTTGTCGCTGGGATACTCGGGCAGCAGGTAACGCCGGTTGGAGGTCACGTAGATCAACACATTCTTCGGCGCCGCGTAAACCGAGCCGTCGAGAGCGCTCTTGAGCATCTTGTAGGTCAGCTCGCCGTGCTCGAAGGAAAGGTCGTCACAGAGCAGGATGAATTTGTAAGGATGCCCCTTGATGGCGGCGAAAATGTCAGGCAGATGGATGAGATCCTCTTTTTCGACCTGGATCACCCGCAGCCCGTCGCCCGCGTAGGCGTTGAGCAGAGCCCGCACCAGCGACGACTTGCCGGTCCCCCGACTCCCCCAGAGCAGCACGTTGTTGGCCGGATAGCCCTGAATAAACTGCCGGGTATTCTCTTCGACCACCGCCTTCTGCTCATCGATGCCGAGCAGATCGTCAAGCAGGGTGGTCGGGACGCTTTCCACCGCCTCCAGGTAACCGGAAAAAGAATGCCGACGCCAATTGGCAGCATGGCAGCGGCTCCAGTCTATCTGCCCCACCGCGGCCGGGAGCAGTTGCTCCAG
>JBFHFM010000347.1:0-3691 GCA_041583595.1 Trichloromonas sp.
CGATTGAAACATAACGTCAACCGAAGGGGTATAACGTTGTGATTCTGGAGGCTCACTCACAATAACAGAAACCCCCTTATCTCCTCGCCGAAACAGTAGATTTTGCCCCCCGGGAGAAATCAACACTCGACCGGGAATCATGAGGTCGCCAGACTCGGCTTCTTTAACTTCAAAAGCGCAGAATTTATTCAGGCGGTCAGCAAACGCCTTGGTGAAAACAGGAGGCATGTGCTGCGAGATAGCAATCCCAATGGGAAGCGGCAACTCAAACGCGGAAAGCAAAGCCTGCAGTGCCGGAGGGCCACCCGTTGATGCACCAATAACAACCTGATTAATAAACCTGTCATCCCGATGACGCAGAATATTTTCAAAAGTCTTGACTGCTTTGTCAGTTTTAATTCCCAGCGTTGAGCGCTTGAGAACTTTACCCATGTCAGCACGAGCGACTTCAAGAACTTTGGCCACCAGGTCATCCCGAATATTGATCAGGGTGGGAGAAATTTTACTGGTAGGTTTGGCCACAAAATCGACAGCACCGAGCTCCAGGGCCTTAAATACGCTATCGTCATCGGCTCTAGCCGATACGACAATAATCGGAGTAGGTCGATTCTGCATGACAATACGAAGAAAGGAAAAACCATCTAGACGTGGCATTTCCAGATCGAGAGTCACCAGGTCCGGTTGAAGATCAAAAAACTTACGCAAGCCATCTTCGCCATTGCAAGCATAACCAACCACATCAACGCCAGGGATTGTTTCCAGCAACTTAATAATTGTTCTACGATTGTAGGCCGAATCATCAACCACCAGGATCCTGATCGGTTTGGTCATAGCTTCCCCTCCCCCAACAGGCCAGAAGATGGGCGCTGATAAACCATGTCATGCTGAAAATGTCTCAATTCAAAGGAATTAGAAATATTCATCAAGGATTCAGAGTGACCGAGAAGTAAAAAGCCTTCAGGCTTCAGACGACTGTAGAAGCTCTCGATAACCTTCTTTTTTGCAGCTAAATCAAAATAGATGATCACGTTACGACAAAAAATTACGTCGAACTTTCCGAGCAATGCGACCCTGGGGAGATCAAAAAGATTTAAATAACTGATTGAAATCAGGTTTTTTGCCCGATCACAAATGCGATACTTGCCCTCACATTCAGTAAAAAACCTTTTTTTATACGAAGGATCAGTGGACCGGAATGACGATGGCCCGTAGATACCTTTTCGAGCCACCTGCAAGACCCTCTGGCTGATGTCCGTTCCAATAATATCGATTTGCCAATTGTTAAACATAGGCATATCGAGCATCAACATGGCGATAGTGTAAGGCTCTTCACCACTCGAACAGCCTGCGCTCCAGATGCGGATTTTCCTATCCTCTTTTTGCTCTTTTTTGGCGTATATTTCCGGAAGGATCTCTTTGGTAAAGGTTTTAAGCTGAAAATCTTCCCTGAAAAAATAGGTTTCATTGGTCGTCAGAGTGTTGATAACCTCTGTAAATTCCTGATCTTTATCTTTGTTGTATCGCAGGTAGTAATAATAGTCTTTATAGTTCTTCAGTTGAAGAACCTGAAGTCGCTTACCCAGACGACGTTCAAGTAAATATTTTGAGTCCTGATTAAAATGAAGACCACTAACCTGATAGACGAGATCCCGAATCTGTCGGAACTCGTCGTCTTGCATAGGAATTTCAGGGGAAAGGAAGAGCATCTAGGCCTGCCCCTTCCGCAAGGTGAATTTTTTCAGAATGGTTTCCAGCTGCTGGCGGACCATTGCCTCGCCTTCAACAAGCAGACGATTTTCTATAGCCTTAAGGTATCCAGGTTCATCCAGAGTCTCAAGGGCGCGAGCACAATTCAAACGGACTTCCCAATGAGAATGATTCAGAAGAACGTCAGTCACCGAAGCCAGCCAATCCCGCCGTCCCGTGGCTACCAGATGCTGCAACGACGCGTTAACCACCTCTTCGTCTTCGTGATACAGGGACGCCATTAAGAGGGGGAACGATTCTTCCGCGTCGAGTTCAGCCAAAGAATCTAAAGCGGCAATACAAACCAACCCAACAGGATCGCCAAGCGCCGCCTTGATGAGAGACACAGAACGTTTTCCCCCTATTTTTCCAAGGCTGCGAATCACTGTAGCGCGAACCCAGAGATCTTCATCGAACAAGGCCAGCGCCAAGGCATCGACTGACTGTGGGCTCTTAATGCTCCCCAATGCTCCAGCCCCCCCGCGACGGACTTCTGAATTTTCATCGGTCAGAGCCAACATCAGGACACCGAGATGCTCGTCCGCCGGGTTGCTCCCAAGGGCGGTTATAGCAGCCAAACGTACTGATGCGGACTCATCCTTAAGCGCCAAAGCGAGGAAATGCTCGTTATTTTTGTAATCTAACCTGGCCAGAACGGAGATAACAGCAGCCCGGATTTCGGGATCATCATCTTCCACCAGAGGACTCAAGGCTTCGACGATTTGCGCAGGATAGGTCAGCGCTAAGGCCGCAAGGGCATTTTGTGCAGCATCCCTCACTTGGGGGCCAGAACCATGCAGCAGTTCGACCAGTCGCGAAACGGCCGCAACTTCGTTGAGTCGGCCAAGCGCCTGGGCGCATGACATACACAATGTACCGTCTTTAGAAGAAAGACCTGAAAGAAGAAGAGGCAAGGCTTCGACACAACCCGTTTCACCAGCGAGATAGCTGAGATAGGCACGAATTCGGTCATCAGATTCGGACCATTTATCGAGTAGTATAATAATCGCGGGACGCCCCAGAGAAATTAAAGCACTGGCGGCTTCCTGGCAAACCACTTCGTCATCCAGAATTTCGAGCAACGAATCGGCGCTATGGATATTTCCGGTCAATGGAACCAACGCCAGCGCAGCCCGTACTACCGCCAGACTACTGGTATGAAGCAGTTCGGTCAGAGCCTGTGCAGGGCCCTCATCCAAGTCCACTAGTAAATTTGCAACTTTCTCAGGGTGTGCCGCATAGAGAGTTGCCAGCGATACAGCAGCGGCTTCCCGGACATTACGCATCCGATCCCTAAGGCCCTCAACAAGCAAGAAAAGCCCATCGGCAACGTTTGCCTGGCCAATACATTCAAGGAGAGCCTTGCGCAAAAGAGGATCGTCGTTATATCTCTGAATTTTTTCAATAGGAATAGGTTGTCCGATTTTGCCAAGAGCTTCAAGAATGGTAAAGCGCATCAACAAATCGGCATCGGCCATAGCCTCCAGGAGGACAGAGACTGCTTCAGTAGCACCGATTTTTCCAAGATTTTCGGCTGCCGCAGCCCGTACATTACGATCTTCATCCGACATGGCCTCGACCATTGCGGAAGCACTTGATAAATCGTGGATATCACCAAGGATATCGAGAACAAATTTGCGAACATCATGGTCAACACACTTCAGCTCTTCATAAAGCACCGGCAGCGCTTGACTCCCCAGATGAATCAGAATATCGACTGCCGTATTACGAAGTCCTGCATTGTCCTGCGAATGCAGCAATTCAACGATGTCTCCGGCCAATTCAACAGCCCGGGGAAAAGACAGAAAAACCTCCGCAGCTTCCTTACGAACTCGCCAACTGCAATCACCCATTCCTTGATAAATCAGAGACATGGCAAGATCTGAACCAAATTCACCCATTTCCCTGACAGCCTGAATGCGTTCTTCTTCGTTGTCTGATCCCA
>JBFHFM010000348.1:0-3655 GCA_041583595.1 Trichloromonas sp.
ACATCACGATGCCGATTATTTTATTCATTTCATTCATTCTTCTTCTCCGATTGAACGGATGATTCTAAACATCCCTTGTGCCTGTCAACAAACGAAATACTGCATTAACGGGATCTATATGGATTCAAGCGTTACTTCTTGTCATTGCTCTTGCCATTGCTCATAACCCGAATAATTTCACCGGAAACCGTTCCGACCAGCAGGTCTTTGCCTTTTTTTCCATCGACATCACAGGCGAAGAAATGGGCGACGTCAGAGGCGTCCAATCGATCAACCTGAAGCGCCTGCCCGGCAGCAAACGAGCCGTCTTCCTGCCGCAGGAAGCTGTATAGCTGTCCACCTGCCGAGACCATTAGATCACGGGAACCATTTCCATCCCAATCCACGAAGAACGGCACTGTAGCCGCAGCCTCAGGCATCTCAACCAGCTTGCCGGAATACTCCAGAACAGGCAGAGAAGCTTCCCCGATGTTGTGATAATAGACCAGGGTCCCATCGGCAGAACCTATCACCAGGTCCTTATTACCGTCAGCATCGAAATCGACAACCGCAGGGGACGCCATACTGCCAACATCGAGAACGCCACCACCAACCATAAGGGGGGTGCCATCCGCGAATTCCGGGGATTTTTCAGTACCGACATTCAGGAAAAGAGTCAGAGTACCGTCGGCACCTCCAACCAGAAGGTCCTTGCGATAATCATCATTCCAGTCGACAACCGATGGAACGGCCCCGGGAACAAGGGCCGAGAGGCTCAACGATCCGACCTCGGTAAAATCATAAACATCGCTCGCCGCCCCCAGATACAAATCTATATTGCCGGCATCATTGCCAATCAGTAGATCGATCGCCCCGTCATTATTGAAGTCAACATAGAAAGGTGCTGCATCGGCACCAACGCGAATTTTCTTGGAATCAGCAGATAGATTCCCCTGCACCTTCAACCCGTCAGGTGCAATCACCGGCACCATAACAGCGGTGACTTCGGCCCCACTCAGTGCAACAACTTTCGCCTGAGCGACAAACGGCTCATATCCATCCGCCTCAAGAACGACGGAGCACATGCCTGCCGGAAAATCGCGCAGCTCGACAGGAGCCTCGCCGACATACTGTCCAGCAAACCCAAGATTGCCAGCCAGATAAACCCTGGCACCAGAAACGTCAGCGGATACCTTCAGCACGGTCGTGTCGAAGGCAAAGGATAGCCCTTCACTGGGGTCCGATTCGAGTCCGGTGGAATCAACCGCCTTGACCCGCCAAAAATAGGTTTTTGCATCGTCCAGTGCGGGATAACCTGTACAGTCACCGAGCAACACAGAGGTCGAATCGAGTACTTCTTCAAAAACAATCGTGGAAAAGCCGGAATCTGTAGATACTTGCAGAATATAATTGATCACGTCAAACGGATCTGGGTCGCTCGAAGCCTGCCAGGCCAGCGTAGTGTTTCCATCGACCACGGCCGCAGCGGCCGGAGAAGCCAGGACGGGCGCAACCGGAGCTTCCTCTTCAGCATTGACGTAAAAGGTCTGCGACGAAGCCCAATCGGAATCATCTTCACCGTCAGAAGCCTGTACCGTCCAGGAGTAGAATCCATTTTCCTCCAAAGTTTCAGACACATCGAAAACGATTTCAGTAATTCCCTCATAGGTCGTTGCCGTCCCACCCTTCAGCCCAATCTGTACCCGATATTCAATATCGTCGCCATCAGCGTCAGTAGATGCGAGCCAAGCCAGTTGCGGCGTGGCCGAGTTCGTTTCACTCCCGGCAATGGGCGTACTCAATTCAGGGATGCTGGGAGAATTGTTCACAGACACCGGACTGGTCGCACCATCAATGCCGAAAATCTCAACACGACCATCGCTGCACAAAACAAAGAGGCGGTTTGTCAGGGGATCAAAGGTTACATCCCGGGGATCCGCTAGCTGCCCCTGGGCAAACCCCATCGTAGTGTAAGAAGAGAGATACATCTTGAGCGGATCGGAACCTTCAAGATTAAGGACATTCACCCGACCGTTGAAGCTGTCGAGAAAGTACCCACGCCCCTGACTATCAAAGGTCATTCCACCAAAAAAGACCGTTTCCTTAGCACCAAACGACTTACTGCCGAGCAGGATAAAATCTGAGGTTCCAACTTCTTTCAGACTGCCCGCAAGGTCATAAACCTGCACTTTTGGATAAGAAGTGATCGAGGAAGACCCTTCAGGCTTATACATGGTGGAATCGGCGATATAAACCTCGCCTGCCGCAGCATTGATGCCCATGGCGCAAACCCCCATCATCTGTCCGGAGTCCACCCCCATGCTACCAAACTGATATTCATAAACGTAGGGCACCACTCCCGACTGAGTCGGACGGAAAACATCAACCATGACTCGGCCAGCATCAGCCACAAAAACATAACCGTTGGCGTCGATATCGATGTCATAAACATAGTCAAACCGATCCTGGCCGCCTAAATAACCGAGCATAGCGCCAGAAACACCGTCGATCACGGCCACCGATTTCGACTCGGCGACAAACAACAGAGCGCCGTCGTCGGTGACAGCGAGCCCGCCTCCAGAGGCCGGAATCGCGTCAAAGAGATGAATCCCCTTGCTTTGGTTCCCGTACTTGTCAAATTTTGACACGGCCTGCTTGCGGGCATCGACAACATAGAGGTTTCCCTGGCTATCGACATCAAGACGAGTGGGGGCAATAAAACCATCACGAATCTGACCAAGCGAACTGATCTGCGGAGCTACCGCAGCTACAGCAGTTGTCCCTGAAGCCCCAGAGAACCACACTACTGCCAATAAAATCAGGGGGATATATGTTTTAAACCGCACCATACCAACGCCTCCCTTAGAACGATCCGCGTCCCACGAAACCATAGCAATTTGCTTTAGTACGTTTCGCAAAAATAAGACTTCATGAATCAAACATGCAATGGGGATACCAAGAATTTAAACAGAGAGAATCGACAGTGAAGACCTATCGTTTTCGGTCAACCAGCGGGAAGCAGGGGAAGACTAGACAAACCTAATTAAAGACCGGCTTTTGTTCGATCGGGATGGATACTGACTGCGAAAGGATTTCAACCAAAAGCATTAAAAAAATAAGAATGAGGCCTGAGCCAAAAGGTAGAAAATAAATTAAATTAATTTCCACACACACTTCAAGGCGACTCTTTTCTTACAGTTAATGATTGGCAAATGGCCGAGCGTACGTCAAAACACCGACATCCCCCGGCATTCGAAAATGCCGAATGTCATACGCGACTTATTCCATTCTGTCGCTCTGGGCCTTTTGTCGACAGGCTTTATTGCCTCTTCTCGGCGAAACTATAACTTTCCTGCCTTACCATCAGCAATAATGACCTAGCTATTTTCGACAAACCTATTTTTTACCAGCGGTGTCCTGGTATTTTTTGCACTGCCCCCCCCCTAACCCTCCCGTACAAGGCGAGAGGGGGCACTATTTAAAGTCAGGCAATTTTCTAACCGGACACTGCTGCTTTTGTTACCGGATACGGCCAAAAAAAACATCAGAGGTAACCAAATTTTTTCATCCGGTAACGAAAGGCGTCGATCCCGAGGTTGAGCTTTTTTGCTGCCTTGGACTGATTCCCTTCGGAAGTTTCCAAGGCTTGACGAATGAGTTCGCGCTCGACATCTTC
>JBFHFM010000349.1:0-3649 GCA_041583595.1 Trichloromonas sp.
ATTAGGGGCAACCGTGTTGATCGGCATGCTGATCGTCGTTGCTTCAACAGTGAATGAGGGGGTTTTGCTGCTCACTGTCGTTGAAGATTTACGCAAAGTAAAAACCATGTCTGTTTTTGACGCCGTAATCCACGCAGGCAAAGTTCGCTTACGTCCACGGGTCATGATCGCTGCGGCGGTCATAGCAGGCTTTATTCCTCTGGCCCTGAATCTTGAGGAAGGCGGAGACATGCTCCAGCCTATGGCCGTCGGCGCCATTGGTGGGCTTTCGCTGGGGCTATTTGTCGCGCTGTTTTTACTCCCCTGCCTTTATCTATTATTCAGCAGAGAGGACAGCACAGAAAAGAAGCGGTAAGTCTCCGGTCAGATCTGCTCGGCGTCGGCGGTGAAGGTTCGCCTACTTGGCCATGGGGCATGCGAATTTGAGGCGCATCAGCCGTCGCCGCCTGACCGGGGTTCGATTACGACGGTGCATTCAAATAAATTCCGTCTTGCCGTAATACCTCTTCTGCAGCCAGAACGCCACATTCACCAACCCTATCAGCGCCGGAACTTCGACCAGTGGACCGATGACTGCCGTGAAGGCCACTGCGGAGTCGATGCCAAAAACGGCCACGGCGACCGCGATGGCCAACTCGAAATTGTTGCCAGAAGCGGTGAAGGCAACGGTGGCGGTCTTGGAGTAATCAGCCCCGGCCTTGAGCCCCATCCAGAAGCTGACCAGGAACATCACCACAAAGTAGATCAAGAGCGGAATCGCGATACGCACCACATCGAGCGGGATCGTGACGATTAGCTCCCCTTTGAGGCTGAACATCACCAGGATCGTAAAGAGCAGCGCCACAAGGGTCATGGGGCTGATTCTGGGGATGAACGTCTGCTCGTACCAGTCACGTCCCTTGCGCTTCAACAGGGTGAAGCGGGTCAGCATGCCGGCTACAAAGGGGATGCCCAGGTAAATGGCTACGCTTTCTGCAATCTGCCCGATGGATATCTGGACCTCGGCGCCTTGCAGGCCAAACAAGGGCGGCAGCACCGTGACGAAAAACCAGGCGTAGACCGAATAGAAAAGCACCTGGAAAATCGAATTAAAGGCGACCAGCCCGGCGCAATACTCGGTGTTGCCCCTAGCCAGTTCGTTCCAGACGATGACCATGGCGATGCAGCGCGCCAGGCCGATCATGATCAGACCTACCATGTATCCCGGATAATTATGCAGAAAGACGATCGCCAGGAGGAACATCAGCACCGGGCCAATCACCCAATTCTGAATCAGCGAGATGCCGAGGATCTTCTTGTTGGCAAAGACCTCTCCCAGTTCCTCGTAACGTACCTTGGCCAGCGGTGGATACATCATCAGGATCAGACCGATAGCGATGGGGATGTTGGTGGTGCCGACCGAGAAGGCGTTCACCACATCCTTGACTCCCGGGAAGAGCCAGCCAGTGCCGACACCGACAAACATGGCTGAAAATATCCAGAGGGTCAGGTAGCGGTCGAGGAATGAGAGTTTTTGGGTGAGTCTTTGTTCCATTTTGATCTCCAACGTTCAGATGCCCAGTTCTGTGCGAAAAAAATCACCTAAGCGCTTGCGAATCTCATCACGCACCCGGCGATAAACAGCCATAATTTCATCCTCGCTTCCCGTCGCCTTGGGCGGGTCATCGAAGCCCATGTGCAATCGCTTGACACCACCGAAAAAGAGAGGGCATTTCTCGTTGGCGTCCCCACAGAGAGTGATGACGTAATCGAAACTCTGCTTTTCATACCGTTCAAGATGGTCGGAACGGTTGCTGGAAATATCAACACCTATCTCCGCCATCACCTGTACCGCCTTGGGATTGAGCCCGTACGGTTCAGTGCCGGCAGAAAAGGCCTGAATTTTATCAGCGAAATCGTGATTGATCAGGCCATCGGCCATCTGGCTACGACAAGAATTCCTGGTGCAGAGGAAAAGAACTCGTTTTCTATCCATGGGAATACCGTTCCAATCAAGTTAAAAACAAACGAACGCAGAACCAGAATAAAATAGGGACGCCCAAAAAGAACAATAATCTGGTCGATGTTTGAATCTGCGTCTTCAGTAAGCAGCGAAAGGAGAAAGGGAAGTGTCGCTTATCCGAATAGGCGAATAAGCTGTTCACAAAAACTTAACCGCAGGAAGTCGCCTCTTTTTTTTGTAAATAAGCCTGCAAGTTGCGCAGATCATGCTGCCCAACGTCCAATTCAGCCAGATATTCCAGCAGCGGTGGTAGCAACGTTCCAGGCAGACCACTGTCTTTTTCAGTTAGCCTATAATACATCCATACCCCCTGGCGGCGATCTTCTACTAAACCGGCGTTGCGCAAGGTGGCCAGGTGGCGTGAAACCGTCGATTGAGGCAGCTCAAGCGTCGCCATCAGGTCGCAGACACAAAGCTCACCTCGGGTCAGCAAATTGAGGATGCGCAGACGGGTTTCGTCAGCAAGACTTTTGAAAAACCGAGCGTTCTGTTTCATGAAAAGCATTCTATCCGCATAGGCGGATAGAATGCAAGCAAGAAATGTATCATCCCGGTTGACGAGTCAATTTATCCTGCCATATAAATAGATTGACCTGGTCCAACCCCGGTGGGATTTCCAATAAATGCATTTACCGGCTTGAATAGATTTTTATAAACGTCCCTTTAACCCATTGTTTTATTACAAAAAAACGGCTGGCACCCTAAAGACGCCAGCCGTTTTTCCATTCTATTCTGATTTTTCTCAGCCTCGCGCAGCGCCTGTGGCCAAGGTGCGGGATACCGCGTCGACCATCTGCTGATTGAGTTTCTGTATGACCTTTGTCCAATCAATACTCGAACCGACCCCGTGATCTTCGGCCAGCAGTGGTTGGGGTGAGGCACCGTAGAGTTCGTAATGGGTATCGAGTGAAGTCGCCCCGGCACCGAAACCGACCAGCATGCGGGCCGCCTTGCTGCCGGGATTATAACGCACGATGCGCACTTGCAGCAGGTACTCGCCAGGGCCCGCAGCAAATTGGCTGCGATTGTCCACTAAACGAGCCGAATAGCCTGCCCTTTGCAGCATCCGCAGGAGATCCCGTTCCATCCACTCACCGACCTGATTGTACTGGTTGGTCCGGTCGGGACCGAGGTCTGGCGTGATCCCACGATCGGAGAGCACGGCAATCGAGTAGCTTCCGCCGTCCGCCAGGGTGGGTGCCTTAATCCGGGGACCGCCACAACCAAAAGACACCATGAGCGTCAGCACCGCCAACAGTCCACACAACTTCTTCATCATCAACCTCCTCTGTTCAGCATCATGTGATTGAAAAATGGGGACTACCCCCGCTCCTTACGGATAAAATCAGCCAAAGTCCGCAGCGACCGCAGCAGCTCGCGGCCGGTTTCCTGGCCGCCAATGCGCACATCATAACGTTTCTGAACTTCGACGATGAGTTCTACGGCATCGAGTGAATCGAGCTCCCAGGGGGAATCAGGACCAACGATAGGGGCGTCGGCAAAAACATCCTCCGGGGCATCTTCAACCGAACAGACCTCGACTACCATATCGCGCAATTCACGTTCCAAACCATCTTCTGATAGAGGTTCCATACCTACAACTCCTGATCTATTGTCTACTTATTCAACGGCCGCCGCGCTGACGTC
>JBFHFM010000350.1:0-3627 GCA_041583595.1 Trichloromonas sp.
CGGGTTACTCTGCTGTTTAAAACGGTCGGCTTCGGTCCCTGCGACCGGGCGGGTTTCGCCTTCACCCTCGTAGATAAATATAATGTCCAGGTCCGAGTGATAGTTGAGTTCCATCCCTCCCTGCTTGCCCATGGCGACGATAGCGAAGCCCGCTTCCTGGTTCGTATCATGGCAGAAGGGGAGCCCGAAACGGGGGATGAGTTCGTCGCGGGCGATGGCGACCGCCTGCTTCAGGCAGGCATCGGCAAGAAATGACAGTTGGGATGTCAGTTCGCCTTGGGGCGTGTGTCCATGGGTGTCGCCCATGGCAATGCGGAGAAACTCCTCGTTGCGGAAGCGGCGCAGCACGTCGAGCCGGTCCTCGTAGTTGTCGGCCTCGGTCAGCAGGGTGGCCAGGTCCTTTTCCATGACGGCGCGGTCCTTGTAGGCCATGGCGTAGGAACGAGAGACCAGTGAATCGAGAATCTCCGGATGCTGGATGAAGATTCGCGAGAGGAACTGACTGGTGCCGAACAGCGAGACCAGTACCGTAATCGTTTCGCGATTTTCCGCCAGCAGGGCGTAGAAGGTGCCGCGAGCCCGCCGTACTGCGGTGTTCATGAAGCGTTCGAGATTGAGCAGAGCCATTTCCGGTTCGGGCGAATCGAGGACTTCCTGCATGAGCAGCGGCGCGATGCGGTCCAGCTGACGTCGGCTGCGCCGGGTCAGGTGGGCATGGGGCGGGCCGTCACGAAGCTGCAGCAGGGTTTCAAAGGCGGCGTCCGGGTTTTTGAAGCCTTTCTCTTCGAGCAGGTCTTTGACCAGGTCGATGTCGGCTTTCGGGTCGAACAGAAAGGCGACTTCGGGACGTACCTCCTCGCGCATCTCTTTTTCGCTGGTGTAGAAGAGGTCACGATAAATGGCCTCGACCCCGCCGCGGTGTTTTTCGAGGGCCATGTTGAAGGCCGCCGTATCGGCGAAGCCGCAACGCCGGGCCAGGGCTTTGTATTCTGCTTCAGAGGTCGGCAGGTTGTGGGTCTGGCGCTCCTGTACCACCTGGATGCGGTGTTCGGCACTCCGTAGAAAAACGTAGGCATCGTGCAGTACTTGCAGTACCTCGGGTGAAATCAGCCCTTCGTGTTGTAATTTTTCGAGGGCGCGCAGCGAGTTTTTTTCTCGCAGAGCCGGTTTTTTGCCTGAATGGATGAGTTGCAGCGCCTGAATGAAGAACTCTATTTCGCGAATGCCGCCACGGCCGAGTTTGAGGTTGGTTTCTGCTTCTTGCTTGCGGGCCAGGCTCTGATCGATTTTCTGTTTCATCCCCTTGATGTCCTCGACCATGCCGTAGTCAAGGTAGCGCCTGAAAATGAAGGGTTCCAGGTTTTTCAGAAGCTTGTTGCCCAGGGAAATGGAACCGGCTACCGGCCGGCCTTTGATCATGGCGGCGCGCTCCCAGCTCTGGCCCCAGCTTTCGTAATAGACTTCGGCGCTGCGCAGAGAGTTGGCCATCTCGCCGTTGTTTCCTTCGGGGCGCAGGCGTAGATCGACGCGGAAGACAAAACCGTCTTCGGTCGGCTGGCCGATGGCCTTGGAAATCTGTTCGGAGAGTTTACAGAAAAACGGGTGCAGGTGAATGCTGTTCTTCACTTCACCGGTGGGACCGGGGATGCCGGCGGTCATCCCCCGTTCAGACGAGTAGAAGTAAATGAGGTCGATGTCGGACGAAAAATTGAGCTCGCAGCCGCCAAACTTGCCCATGCCGAAGATGGTGAATTCAGCTTCAGTAGCAGGTGTGCCGTCCTCCTCGTTGAGCAGGGGTGCGCCGTATTCGGAACGCAGTTGGGCCATGCAGATTTCATAGGCCCGTTGCAGGCAGGAGGCGGCTAGAGCCGTCAGCTCACCGGTAACTTCGACCAGATCGGCCAGCCCGCCGAGATCGCGGCTGCCGATGCGCAGCATTTCGCGCGACTTGTAGAGGCGCAGCTGTTTCTGCAGCTCGGTAAAACAGGTGCCCTCGGGAATCCGCTGACGGAGCTCGGCGAGCATCGTTGCCTCATCCTTGTGGCAGCAGATTTCGCCTTGAATAAAGAGGTCTTCAAAGAATACGGCTCGCCGGCAGAGAATGCCGGTGAGAAACGGTGAGGCGCCCGCCGTGATGAGCAGCAGGCGACGATTATCGGGATCGAAAAGGACGGTTTTGAGCCGGTCTTTATCGATCGTTCCCAGCAGCCGCTCAAGGTTGTTGAGGGCCAGGTCCGGGTCCGCGGTGGTCAGGGCTGTGTCGGTCAGGGCCGCCAGCAGCGGGACGTCTTGCAGCGCCTCATGAAGCAATTTAATATTGGTGGCCGTTTTGCCGGGCTCAGCAAAACCACGTTCAAGCATCAGCTCACTCAGTGAGGGCTGGGAGTCCTTCGTGAGGGCCGTGCTCAGTTGCTTAATCAGGGCTGCTTGTTCCATTAACGCCTCTTGTTGACCAGAGTGTTTAAACCTTGCAGATAATCTCCCTTGACCACGCCCAGTTCAGTGATGATGGCGGTGACCAGGCGGGCCGGGGTGACATCGAAAGCCGGATTGCGCACGGCCACTCCGGTGGGAACGAGTTGTTTGTCGCCACAGTGGGTGACCTCGCGAATATCCCGTTCTTCAATGGGGATCTGGCTGCCGTCGGCGATAGCCAGGTCGACTGTTGAGAGTGGTGCGGCGACGTAGAAGGGAATGTTGTGCTCTTTGGCCAGCACCGCCACGGTGTAGGTGCCGATCTTGTTGGCGGTGTCACCATTGGCGGCGATGCGGTCGGCCCCGACAATAACGCAGTCGATTTCTCCCAGGCTCATCAGGTAGCCCGCCATGTTGTCGCAGATCAGGGTGACCGGGATGTTGTCTTTTTGCAGTTCCCAGGCGGTCAGCCGGGCCCCTTGCAGAAAGGGGCGGGTCTCGTCGGCCACCACGCTGATATTTTTGCCGGCAGCCTGAGCGGCACGGATGACCCCCAGGGCGGTGCCGTAACCGCCGGTCGCCAAAGCCCCGGCGTTACAGTGGGTGAGAATGCGGGCGCCAGCCGGGATCAGTGCTTCGCCGTGGCGGCCCATGGCGAGGTTGACGCGGAGATCCTCATCGGCGATGGCCATCGCCTCGTATTCGAGGGTGGTTTTGATGTCGGCCACCGGGTAGGACTGGCAGGCCAGGGCGAAATTTTTCATCCGGTCGAGAGCCCAGAAGAGATTGACGGCGGTCGGGCGGGTCGCTGCCAACACCGCGCAGACTTCTTCGAACTGGCTGAAAAAGGTTTTAAAGTCGGTAGCTTCGATGTCGCGGGCGCCGAAATATGCACCGAACGCTGCCGCCACGCCAATGGCCGGGGCACCGCGAACCACCATGGTGCGGATTGCGTCGGCAACTTCATGATAGTCGGAACAGTTGATCCAGATCTCCTCGGTGGGGAGCAGGCGCTGGTCGATCATGCGGCAGACGCCGCCATTGTATTCGATGGGTTTGAAGGTCATGGTATTCTCCGTGAGGTGTCAAGTGTGAGGAGTGAGGAATAAAGGCACCTACACTGCCCCCGCCCTCACGCCTTACTCCTTACGCCTTTAACTTGTTTTTAAGTAGTTCGTTGACCGCTGCCGGGTTGGCCTTGCCCTTGCTGGC
>JBFHFM010000351.1:0-3616 GCA_041583595.1 Trichloromonas sp.
GGGCAAACCAGCCAGCGCCTGGGTGCGAATCTGCGCCAGCAGGTCAGTGTTGGCAGCCAGACGTTCGGCGTGCAATTCAGGATAGCCACCGCCGAGGTATAGTCCGTCGATCTTCTCCGGTAGCAGCCGATCCCGCAGCGGTGAGAAAAAGACCAATTCGGCCCCGGCCTCCTCGAGCAGCTCGAAGTTATCCTGGTAGTAAAAACAAAAAGCTTCGTCCCGGGCCACGGCAATCCGCACTACCGGTAGGGGCGCTGCTTGCCGCGCCCTCAACGGAACATGCGCGGCATCGAGACATCCACGCAATATCGCATCCAGATCAACATGGGCCTCGATACGATCGGCCAATCGCTCGAAAAAGCCGGCATCGGTCCCAACGTCGCCAGCAGTAACCAAGCCTAAGTGGCGTTCCGGCAGGGCCAGTTCGGCATCACGCGGCAGACAGCCAAGAACCGGCGGCAGACCCGGCACCGAGGTCACCGCCTGGCGCAGCAGTTCTTCGTGGCGAGCGCTACCAACCCGGTTGAACAGGATTCCGGCAAACTGAACTTGCGGGTCGAACTCAACAAACCCCTTGATCAAAGCGACCGCACTACGAGCCTGAGCTCGGGCATCAATCACCAGCACCACCTTGCCGCCAAGCCACTTGGCCACCTCGGCAGTACTGCCTTCCTCGCTGTCCCCCGAGGCTCCGTCAAACAACCCCATCACCCCTTCGATCACCGCCAGTTCAGCGCCACAACAACCACGGGCAAAAATTTCACGGACCGCCTGCTCGCCGCACATCCAACCGTCGAGATTACGAGACAGACTGCCACAGGCCGCGGCGTGATGCCCCGGGTCAATGAAGTCCGGGCCGACCTTGAAGGGCGCCAACTTCAGCTCCCGCCGCCTGAAAGCAGCGAGAAGGCCGAGGGTCACAGTGGTTTTTCCGCAACCGGAAGAAGGCGCGGCAATGATCAAAGGTGTCATAAATTCAGTGATGGGTAACAGGTTTCCTATCCATTCAGTAATTTAACCACCCCGATACCATCGGGGTAGTAGTCGATAATATTGAGGCAGCCAAAGTTCTGTTCGATGTGAAAAAGCCGGTCAAGAGGCGCGCCGATGGCATCAAGCAGGATCACCCGATTGACGCCGCCATGAGCGACCACCAGCAATTCCTGGCCGGCATGGTCAGCGAGAATCCGGCGCATCACCGGACGCACCCGAGATGCCAGGTCGATCAGATTTTCGCCACCGGGGACCCGATAATTGACAATGTCGCCGAGCCGATCCTGCCATTGCCGCGGAAACCGCTCCTGCAAGGTATTCCAGGTCAGCCCCTCCCATTCGCCGATATGCAGCTCACGCAGCTTGGAAGTAGCCACCGGCTGCAACCCATGAGGTTCCGCCAGCATCAGCGCACCGTTACGGCAACGGGAAAGGTCGCTGGTATAGACCGCCTTCAGGGGCTTGTCCGCCAGCCGACTCCGCAGCGCTTCATACTGGGCCAGCCCCTGCGCCGTCAGCTGGACATCTGCCTGCCCGTTGTAACGTTTATCTTTGTATCCTTCGACCTGGCCGTGACGAACCAGGTAAATACGGGTCGGTGTCATCGTCATATCCTGATCATGCCCCCTTAAGAGCCAATACCAGCAACAGTGAAAAAATTTCCATCATTTCGCTGCCCGCCCCCAGCACATCGCCGGTCACCCCCCCCAGGCGAACCTGAAAATAACGCAGCAGCAGCATCGCTCCAAGGCCAAGCAGCAACAGCACCACCAATCCCTTGAAACCAAAGAGGATCAACGCCGCCAGCACAACAGTAAGCGAAGCGATGATCAGCTCCCGCTCGCCGACATTGTCGACAAATGCCCCGCCGGTGCCGCCGCCGGGACGAATATAACCACAATAGGTGGCCAACACCACCTGAACCCAGCGCCCGGCCGCCGGCATAAATATCAGCGCCGCCGACTTGAACTGCACCGGCACGTTGTGCAGGGTTAAATACTTCAGAAGAATCACCATCACCAAGCCGACCACGCCAATGGCCCCGACACGGCTATCCTTCATAATGCGCAAAATACCTTCGCGATCCTTGCCGCCGGCCAGGCCGTCACAGAGGTCGGCGATGCCGTCGAGATGCAGAGCGCCGGTGACCGCGATCAGCACCAGCACCAGCAGACTGTCCGTCACTGCGCGGGGAATCAGAGGGGTCAACAAGGAGTCGATAACCACCAGCAACAGCCCCAGTAATAGACCGACAGCCGGAAAGAAGGCCATACTGCGCCCCAACCGCTCGGAGCTCATGTCCAGTCCGTTGGCTACCGGAAAAACGGTTAAAAAACCACCGGCGATGCGAAGCTCTTCCCACTCCCGCTTCATCGTGCAGCCCCCGGCGTAACCCCAGCGTCGCCAAAAGTCTTAACCTCGCGCAGCGCCCGCAGACCCGCTTCAATCAGCCCCATGGCGAGAGCCCCGCCGGTCCCCTCGCCAAGGCGCATGTCAAGATCAAGGATCGGACGCTGACCAATCGTTGCCAACATAGCGCCGTGGCCGATTTCCACCGACTTGTGGGCGCAAAAGATGTAGTCACGTACGTTGGGATGGAGCTGCGCAGCAATCAGCGCGCCAGCGGTGGAAATGAACCCATCAACCACCACCGGAATACCGAAGGCGGCACAGCCCAGCACCAGCCCTGCGATACCGCCAATCTCGAAACCGCCAACCTTGGCCAACACGTCGATCGGATCCTTTGGATCAGGAGCATTCAGCGCCAGACCGGTTTCAATGACCCGGATCTTGTTGGCCAGGGCGGCATCGTCAATGCCGGTACCACGAAACGTAACGTCAGCCACCGCATGCCCGGTCATGCAAGCGGCAATCGCCGCCGAGGGCGTAGTGTTGCCAATCCCCATATCGCCAGTACCGGCCAGGTCTATCCCCTGTTCCTTGCAAAGAGCGGCCATTTCAATGCCGATCTCCAGTGAGCGGACCGCATCGGCCCGGCTCATGGCCGGCCCCTTGGTGAAATTAGCAGTCCCCCGACCGACCTTACGCAGGATCAGTCCTTCGGCCGGCTCAAACTCATAATCGACCCCCATGTCGACCACTCGGACTTCCGCACCAACCTGGCGGGCCAAGGCGTTAATCGAGGCTCCCCCTTCGAGAAAATTAAAGACCATCTGCGGCGTCACCTCGCGAGGAAAGGCGCTCACCCCCTCTTCGGTCACCCCGTGATCACCGGCAAAGGTAAAAACCCCCTTGGCGCGGATATCGTCGCGACCGGTAATGGCCACAAACCGCCGAGCGAACTCCTCGAGCCGCCCGAGCGACCCCTGGGGCTTGGCCTGACGGTCGATACGCGCCTGGACCTCGGCCAACTTAGCCGGATCAACGGGACAGATACTTTCAATAGCGGTCTGCAGATCGATACGGTTCATATTAGGTTCACCTATTTTGAATTTAAACGCGAAATCTATTGGTGTCATTTCAGCCGCACCGGCAGACCCGACACCACCAGCCAGGCCTCATCGGCAGCCGCAGCCAGACGCTGGTTAACGGTACCGGCCAGGTCGCGAAACTGCCGCGCCAGACGATTTTCCGGAACAATCCCGAAACCGACCTCGTTGGA
>JBFHFM010000352.1:0-3592 GCA_041583595.1 Trichloromonas sp.
CAAGCAGCTCGGCATGGAGCTCGATGTGCTGCCGGTGACGCTGTTCCAGCGCTTTCAGAAGGCGCTCACTGGATCCATTATCTCGGATGCCACACCGCTGATCCGTACCGTGCGGGCGGTTAAATCCGACTACGAAATCAGTATCATGAAGGATGCCGCCCTGCAGGTCGATAAGGTTTACAAGCGGGCACGGGAGGTAATTCGCGCAGGAATGTCCGATCTCGAACTGGCCGCCGAACTCGAATTCACCGCCCGCAAGGAAGGGCATCAGGGGATCAGCCGCATGCGCGGTTTCAATTCTGAGCTTTTTTTCGGTCACGTTTTCTCCGGGGCCGACAGCGCCGCCCCGGCTTATCTCGACGCCCCCTTGGGGGGGATGGGGGTTAACCCCTCCATCGGCCAGGGGGCGAGTTACAAGGTGATTCGCGAAAATGAGCCGATCATCGTCGACTTCGTCGGTGCTTTCGACGGCTACCTGGTCGACCAGACCCGAGTTTTCTGCATTGGCGGCCTTCCTGATCAGCTGCGAAAAGCCTATGTCGACATGTACCAGATCCAGAACCGCCTCAAAGAGATTGCCCGTCCCGGGGTTTCTTGGGGCGCCATCTACGATAACTGTTACGATCTGGCCTGCGAGATGGGTTACAAGGATTCCTTCATGGGGAGTCAAGGCGCCCAGGTTTCCTTTATCGGCCACGGCATTGGCGTGGAGGTTGACGAATACCCCTTTATCGCCCGCGGTTTCAAGGACCAGGTGCTTGAAGAAAACATGATCTTCGCTTTTGAGCCCAAGGCTGTCTTCCCCGGTCTCGGCGCTGTCGGCATTGAAAATACCTTTCGCGTCGGAGAGGCCGGCCTCAAGCACATCACCTACTCCGACGAGGAGTTGGCGATTTTGTAGCAGAAGACGGAAGACGGAAGACGGAAGACGGAAGACGGAAGACGCGCCCCCTCCAATTGGAGGGGGCGTTTTTATTTCTTGGGGTATGAGCTTGTGGTCGGTAAAACTTCTGCTAAAAGAACTTTACCTTTCGACTTTCCTCCATCCCCGCTGAAGGAGATATTCCATGCTGACTCAGAGCGATATCATTTATTTTGTGATCACCGACCGCTTCTGTAACGGTTTGCCAGACAATAATCAAAACGTCGACTTATCCAATCCCAAGGGATTTCATGGCGGGGATTTTGCCGGTTTGAAAAAGAGCATCCCTTATTTTCAAGAACTCGGTGTCACCGCCATCTGGCTTACCCCGGTCTATTTGAATATCGGCAGTTTCTACGACAGCGCTGGTTACCATGGATATTGGGCCATGGATTTCGAGCGGGTCGACTGGCGCCTGAGCGGGGCCAGAAACGAAACCGCCGAACAGAGCCGGGCCCATCTCAAGCATCTGGTCAACGCCTTTCATCAGGCCGGGCTCAAGGTGATTCTCGATATGGTGGTCAATCATACCGGCTACCATACTGAGGAATATCTTGAATATCCCGAGCGGCGTTTTGAAAATCGGCATTTCAATGTGCATCGTGAGGGGGATCCGGTCGAAGGCTGGCTTTCTGGTCTGCCCGACCTGGACCACGATCAGATTGAGGTTGGCGACTACTTCGTGCAGAATATTCTCGACTGGATCGAGGAGACCGGCATCGACGCCATCCGTATGGACACGGTCAAGCACGTGGAAGATGCCTTCTGGTATCTTTTCAAATCACAGGTCAAGACCCGCCATCCGCAGGTTACCCTGATAGGCGAGGTGCTTGATTTTACCCCGGAGATCATCGGTCGTTACCAGCAACAGAACGATTTTGACACCCTGTTCGATTTTCCTCTTTGCCACACTCTCAAGGAGACTCTGGTCTGGGATCAGCCCATGACCTTGATCGCCAGGCCGCGGCTGCATTCAGGCGAAGCCAAGGGAATCCTCGATCGGGATAAGCCCTACACCAACGCCAACCGCCTGGTGACCCTGCTCGATAATCATGACCTCGACAAGCGAATCACCACCGAGATTCTCGACAGTTGCGGACACTGGGACCGTGACCTGACCCGGGATATCCTCAATCTGTGCTTCTCTTTTTTGCTCACGACTCGCGGCATCCCACAGATCTACTATGGCAGTGAGATAGGCATGGAGGGCCGTGGTGACCCGGATAACCGCCGTGACATGCCCTGGGCGTTGTTTGGAGCCGATCACCGGCCGAAACCCTTATATGCTTTTGAACGGGATATTTTTGATCACCTGTGTCATCTGATCCGTTTTCGCAAGGCCAACCCTGCCATCAGTTGCGGATATCTCTTTACCCTGTACGTCAATCACTCGATTTATGCCTACCTGCGGGAATGTCGAGGTAACCTGGTGTTGGTGGTGATCAACAACAGTCGCGAGGCGATGCCGTCTCCTGTACGAATCGAGATTGCCGGCAACAGCAACATCCCGCCGCGGGTTAAAGGTCTGTTGACAGACGGTCGGATGTTGCTCAGCCAGAATGAGACCGTGCCCGACACCATGGTCAGCAATGGCGGATTCGATGTGCGCTTACCACGCAAAGCAGCAGGGATTTTTACATTAGGGGTTTAGCTTAAGGGACGGATCGGGAGCGAATTCGGCGCAGCAAGCGACGCCTGGACAGGCAATTGGTCATTCCGTCGGGGCGCTGCTTGCTGCGCCCTTGTTGAATCATCTGATGAGTATCAATCTCTACTAAGGCCAAGCCCCCCTTTCTTAAAGGGGGGCTTCAGGCAAAAGGTTAGTGCTCATCAGGTTGAATAATGTTTCGGTACCGCATCCAGATCAGGGGGCAGTCAGGACCTCGGCGATCTCTTCGGCGAGGCGGGTTATCAGCTGGCTCTGGGCGGCCACAAGTGATTCGATGGTGGACCCGGTCGTTTCTTGCAGGGTGGATGTGTGCATGTGCAGCAACTGTCCATCAGGTCCGGTGATGCTCCAGCGCACCCGTAGCAGGGCCGAGCTTGCAGGAGCGCCATCAAAACGCAGGATCGCTACCGCCAACCGACGCTCAGGGACGAAACCTGGTTCAAATGGAGCAGGGGTAATGCGTTGGCTCCCCGTCAGGCGCACCAGGTTTTCGGTCAGAGCATGCAACAACTGGTTGTCGAGCGGGCCGGCCCAGCGGTGCATCTCCTGGATTTCGAGCCGGTTTTCGCTGGTTCGCAGCATAATTTGCGGGCGATCCAGGGCATCGGGGAATTCGGTTAGGGTCACGCCGATGGCGAGTTTTGAGCCGCCATCCGTTGGGACAGCCACCGACGACAGGGTGTAAAAATTCGCCGGCGGGGACGAAAGGCTGCAACCGGCGCAGAGCAACAGCACCAGTAGGGTCAATGTGCGGGAAAGATGGCCATTCATCACGGGTTCTTTCCTGAAAAAGCACGAGAGTACAGGAAGTCGGATTTTTTGTGCCGCCATTATTGATTCCCTTTCTTGCCGCGCAGCAGCGACTCAGGGTGTCGCTCAAGGTAGTCGGTCAGGGCTCGCAGGCTGCGTGCCGCCTTAGTGAATTCGTCAAGGGTCTTGCTGGCATCGAAGGTGAGCGAGGAGTCGGCACCAAAATTATTCTCTAATGACTTGAGGGTGCG
>JBFHFM010000353.1:0-3582 GCA_041583595.1 Trichloromonas sp.
GAAGTTGCGCAGTGCCGCCTGATGGCCTTCGGCCTCGGCCTCTTTGATCATCTGCGGATACATACTGGTGAATTCATGGGTTTCACCGTTAATAGCCTCCTTGAGATTTTCCTCGGTGGAACGAATGCCTCCCAGCGCTCGAAAATGGGCATGAGCATGAACCGTTTCAGCATCTGCCGCAGCTCGAAAGAGTTTGGCGACCGGCAAATACCCTTCCTGTTCGGCTTTTTTAGCAAAAGCCAGATAGGTGCGATTGGCCTGTGATTCTCCGGAAAACGCCTCCTGTAGATTCTTTTCTGTTTTGCTGCCCTTTAATTCCGCCATTTTATGACTCCTTCCAGTAAAATTTGAACAACTTCATAAGTTTATCTCACAGCACCAAACTGTCAATCCCTGAGGGACGGTCTGAAAAATTGGCACCCTAGCGAAAAATCGACTGTTCGAGGACAGACTTCGTAGGTTTGAGCGCGAATAGCACCGCTATTTGTCGAAAACCTGCGAAAATAAGGGCCAAGAGCTGCGTTTGCAGACGGGCATGTATTCTCGAACAGCCTCCTGACTCACCCATTGCAGGTTCTATCAATATCTTCGGCTTTACCAACCAGGACCAGAATATCGCTGTCCTTGATGATATGCGTGGCCTGAGGAAGGGGAGAAAAGTGCCCGGTAAGCACATCCTTTATACCAAGAATGGTAACGTTGTATTTACGTCGAAGATCGATTTCAATCAAGCTTTTTCCGACAAACCGAGCCGGGGGCGCCGCCTCACTGATGGACATATCCTCGGTGAGGGGAAGAAATTCAAGAATATTAGGACTGGTCAGTCCGCGCGCCACCTTGACCGCCATGTCTTTTTCCGGGAAAATAACCTGTGTAGCGCCGATCTTTTCCAAAATTCGACCGTGGTCTTCCGACACCGCCTTGACCAGAATACGCGGGACCTTCAATTCCTTGAGATAAAGAGTGATCAGGGTCGACAGGTGAGAACGGTCACCGGTCGATACGACCACCGCATCCATCTCTCCAATCCCCTGGCCCACCAGAAACTCCTTGTTGCCCGCATCACCGATAATCGTATAACTGCAATTCTCCTGAATCCGCTTGACCTTATCCCGACTCTGGTCAATGGCAATGACTTCATGGCCACTTTCGTACAGGGCACGCGCCACATGATAACCGAAATTCCCCAGTCCGATAACACAAAAACGCTTCATCTACCCATCCTCCAGTTAGCTGCCCCTCAGCCAATCATCAGGCTTTCTTCGCCATACTGCACCGAAGCCACTCTGGACCGTTTGATAAAGGCGAAGGCAACCGTCAATAACCCGACGCGCCCGACGAACATCAGGATAATCACGATCAATTTTCCCAACGGTACGAGCTTGGCCGTGGCCCCCACCGAAAGTCCGACGGTGGCGAAAGCCGATATGGCTTCAAATGTGTAATCCATAAACCCCGTGCGGCTCTCTGCCAGATCCAGCCCCTGCAACTGCACCACCAGCAAGGCAAAAATAGCGACCGCCATAAACAGCAAGGCCAGCATGACCAGAGCCAGGGTTTTAGTGGTCACCTCATCAGGAATTGTCCGCCGAAACACATTGGTATGCGCATCTCCTTGCAGACGACTATGCATGATGGCGATAAAAATGGCCAGGCTTGTGGTTTTGATTCCGCCACCACAGGACCCCGGTGAAGCCCCGATAAACATGAGAAACATAATCAGGCACAGGGTCGGCACCTCAAAATGTGACAGGTCAATCGTATTGAACCCTGCGGTACGGGCAGAGACGGACTGAAACAACGAGGTCCAGAAGAGCTCTCCCGCTGAAGCTCCCTGGAGCGACGCCGTTCTTTCCAGAAAGCCGATAAGCAAAGCGCCCCCCAGGATCAGGATGGCGCTGGTCAGCAGCACCATTTTGGAATGCAGGGACAGTCGCCGCCTTTGGCGGGCCCTGTTGAGAGCCAGATCTTTGAGCTCCCGCAGCACCAGAAAGCCGATGCCGCCCAGAATGATCAACAGCATGATGGTCAGATTAACCAGCGGATCATTGCGAAACCCCACCAGGTTGTCAGAAAAAAGAGAAAAACCGGCATTGCAGAAAGCTGAAATCGAATGAAAAACCGCACTGTACAAGCCCGGCCCCCAGCCCATTCGTGGCACAAAGGAAAAAGAGAGCAGCAATGCGCCAAGCCCTTCGATGACCAGAGTCATCAAAAACACCCCGCGAATCAGTTTCCGCAACGAATCGACCGGGGTGTGCAACAGGGTATCCTGGATGATCCAGCGTCCACGGGTACCAACCCCGATATGCAGATAAAAGAAGAGATAAACCGAAAAGGTAGTGATGCCGAGACCGCCGGTCTGGATCAGCAGCAACAACACCACTTGCCCGAAGGTCGAAAGACGGGTACCGGTATCGACCACCGCCAACCCGGTGACGCACTGAGCCGAGGTGGAGGTGAACAGGGCATCGATGAAGGGGAGGGGGTCACCAACCGCAGCCACCGGCAAGCTCAGAACACAGGCCCCGAGCAAAATAGCGGCCAGATAGTAGCTCATCAGCACCACCCCGGGAGACATTTTATGCAGTCGCTGGAATCCTTTTTTCAAGAAAAACCTGGACCTCGCTGGGCTCTAACGAAAAGGGCGTTTCCCCCTCCGCCCTTTCGCTTGCCTGATCATGGAAAAATGTTTAACATGTTAATACATTTTTTGCGAATAAAGGAGACCTCACCATGAGCGACTACCGGGTAGAAAAACTCGAACTTCAAGTCACGCTTTTTCTCGCCGACGGGGTAGTTCATGAGGGCATCATGTTTCTCAGCCCCTTCAGCCCGTCTCACAGTGGCTCCCAACGCCTGGTCGAACTCTTTCGGGAATCCGACACCTTCTGTCCATTCAAGGACAAAGATGGCCGTTTCTACCTGGTTAACAAAAGCTCCGTAACCCATGCCCGCTATCCGGTTCAGGACGAAGCCGAAACCTACGGTGACCGCATCAAAGTCAGGCTGACCTTCTACGGTGGCGAACATCTCGAAGGCATCATCATCATTGCCATGCCCGCCGGAAAAGGTCGCCTTCAAGATTACATCAATTCGACTCCGGGCTTTTTCTGCCTGCTTACCGAGGACGCCCACTATATCGTCAACGGCGAATTGATCCGGGAAATCTCCCCGTCTTGACGCGACAAAAAGCGACCTTCTTGTAATAACGGACGGGCCGGCTTGCCGGCCCGTTTTGATTTACAGATCGAGATACGAACGCAAGTAACGTCCTGTATGCGAATAGGCGTTACGGGCTACCTCTTCGGGGGTGCCGATAGCGACGATTTCGCCCCCACGACTCCCCCCTTCGGGCCCCAGGTCGATGATGTGATCGGCGGTCTTGATCACGTCAAGGTTGTGCTCGATAATCACCACCGTATTGCCGGAATCAACCAACCGCTGCAGCACGTCGAGCAGCTTCTGAATGTCGGCGAAATGCAGGCCGGTGGTCGGTTCGTCCAGGATATAGATAGTCCGGCCGGTCGACCGTTTGCCGAGTTCCTTGGCCAGCTTGACCCGTTGCGCCTCCCCCCCCGA
>JBFHFM010000354.1:0-3560 GCA_041583595.1 Trichloromonas sp.
CCTGCCCGCTGTAGCCGCAACGATAAAACAAACAGTTTCCGCGATATCTCTTTTCCAGCCATCAAACCTCCTCCAGAGTCGGCTGATTCCCCGAAAAAGAGATATTTTTGCGATCCCCGGGTCCCCGCCCGGGTTTTTTTTGTGCGGAATATGGGAGGGGTGTTTCATGTATTCACCCAGGGCGCAGTAAGCAGCGCCCCTGCGGGGACTAAGGGCAAACACGAGGTTCGCCCCTACCCGGGACTCGCGAAGGTATCGATCAGATAGCGGGCGATGCTGCGTTTAGGAGGCAGGGTTGGCAGATCGGTGATGGGAAACCAGCGGGCGTCCTCCAGCTCCTTCTCTTCGACGACAATCTCACCACCGGCATAATCGGCGACAAAACCGGCCATCATTTGACTGGGAAAAGGCCAGCTCTGGCTGCCGATATAGCGGATATTCTGCACACGGATTCCGGTTTCTTCGAGTAATTCACGGGTAACAGCCTCTTCCAGACATTCCCCCTGATCCAGAAAGCCTGCCACCAACCCATAGCGCCCCTCCACCCATTCGGCCTTACGCACCAGCAGCACTTCGTCACCACGCCGCACCAGCACGATGACGCAGGGGTGAATGTGCGGAAAATGCAGGGCACCGCACGCACGACACTGTTTCCCCGCTTCGTCCGGAATTCGCTCCATGGTGCCGCCACAGCGACTGCAGTGGCGGCTGTTGTTTTCCCAGAACAGAATCTGAGCGCCCAACGCCCCCAGCGACAAGAGTTCCAACGACAGGCACGGCTCGCCAGCTTGCAAATTTTCCGCCGTCCACTCTGCGGGCAGCGAATACTTCCGCGACACCGGGAGCACTCGGCAGGGACGGCCCTGCCAGCGTCCGATATAGACCGCCGCTTCGCCTTTCAAGCCATCCGGCAGAATACCGGTCGGCAGATCCAGATCGCGAACCAGCAGCTCGGAGCCACGCAGTAACAACCAAACGCCATCCCCACCAGGGTCTGCATCGTGAAACTCCGGCTTAAACAGATGTTTAATCGATTCGTGATTAAAGGGTAAGTGCTGGGGAGAGGGATAATAATCGGGCCAGGGGGACATGGATTTCTCTTTCAGTTTCAGCGACCATCCTGACGATACTGCCAGAGCAGCAGAGCCAACTGGGTCTTGCCATCAGGGATTTGCCCGGCGGCCACCATAGCCAAAGCCTCGGCCAATGGTAGCGGCAGCAGCTCGATGTACTCATCGGGCTCCAGGGCTTGGGGCACAACCTGCAGCCCGGAGGCCACAAAAAGGTGAATACGCTCATCACAGAAACCGACAGCAGGAAGCATTTCGCCGAGTTTTTCCACCGTCTGGGCACGGTAACCGACCTCTTCGATCAGCTCCCGACGGACGCATAATTCGGGCGTCTCCCCCGGCTCAAGTCGCCCGGCCGGAATTTCGACGACCATCCCGCCCAGGGCCGGACGAAATTGACGGATCAGCACCACCCGGCCATCATCAAGCAGAGGCAGCACCGCCGCCCCGCCCGGATGATGAACCACCTCGAATTCGGTACGCCGCCCATCAGGGAGCTGATGCTCCTCGATCGCCAGGGAAATGAGACGACCGTCGAATATCTGTTTGTCGTTGAGTTTCATCGCTTGAAAATAACAGGATACCGCCTCAGCGGCAATGGATTTTACAATTTTCAAAAACGCTTCCAGCCTCCAATAACGGCCAGTGAAGAAAGTCACACACAAAGAGGCAAACCACAAGATCCGAGCCCCAGTACGATGATTTCAGCGTTATTCAGGCCCTACCCTTATCCTGACAGAATTTTTTCTGTACAAGCACAGCCACTCATGCAGGGGGCATGATCATGACCAATTCACCGGGGACGGCACGAAAGGTTACCGGCAGGTGACCATGTGGATCCCCATCAAGCTGAACCGAAATCGGACCTCCCTGCACCGTCAGGCTGCGGGTTTTAAATAGATCCACTCCCGCTGGGGCCAGGGAGCGATGCAATAGCATCCGCATCAGGCAATGCAGCAGATTAAAGCGTCCCCCCTTTTTCATCAGGCAAACCTCGAACGAATCCTCCGTTAAGGAGGCTCCGGGTGTGAGCGAAAAACGCCCTCCATAAAACCGCCCATTGCCGATGATCACTCCATGTCCCGTCAACAATTCACCATTTTCAAGCCGAATTTCGAACGGTTCGGAGCGTTTCTCAAAGAACACCTTCAGGGCACTAACCACATACGCCAGTTTGCCGAGACGCCGCTTGAGCTGCAGATCGACTCGGTGCACAACCTCGGCATCGAAACCGACGCCGGCCATGAGCAGAAACCGGGTGTCTCCGGCGTTCCCCAGGCAGATCGAGGTCGGCACTCCGGCCAGGGCGATCCGGCAGGCCGCGGGGATATCAAAAGGAATAGCCGCCTCAAGGGCAAAGACGTTGGTCGTCCCAAGGGGAACGAAAGCCAGGGGAATGGCCGACGGCGCCAGGCCGTTGATGACTTCGTTGAGCGTGCCGTCGCCACCGGCGGCGACAATCAGGTCGAAGCCGGCGGACTTTGCTTCAGAGGCTACGCGGGCGGCATCGCCGCGGGCCCTGGTCAGAAAGAGTTCAACCTGGGCTCCCTGTTCGGCCAGACAAAGTTGCGCCTGACGAATTTTGCCGGTGGCATCCCCGCCGGCAACGGGATTGGCAATCAGTTTGATCCGACGGGGACGGATTCTGGCTTCTTTCATATCTGACTCACTGTTCATTGCGGAGTCGTCGCCAGCAAACGGTCGTTCTGCTGACCACCAACCACGGTTGCGGTTTCAGGGACCCCCAGGCGACGGTTTCGCAGGGCCAGAATCCCCGTCTCGACATAGGCCAGCAGGCGATCTTCCATCTGCTTGGCCAAGGCCTCCTCTGCTTTATACAAATTTTCGGAACTGGACGGCGGAAAGCCCAGATCAAAGCGATAGAGTTGAGTTTTTTCCTTGGGGGCAACCATCAGCAACCGATCCCCCTCGATCAGAGCCACCTGCTCTTCGCCACCCGATGGCTTGATGACGGCAAAGCCCTCATCCTTCAGAGTCGGAGAGAAGAGGTTACGTCCCCACCCCTGGTGGGGATCAGTCATGCCAAGCAGGCCAAAGATACTCGGACCGATATCCACCTGGCTGGCGACCGTCTGCCGCCGCTCGGTATGGTCACCCAGCAATCCCGGAGAATAAAAGAGGAGTGGCACATGAAAGCGGGAGAGCATCATCGGGGTGATCATTGGCGGTGACCCGAAGCCGTGATCTCCGGTTATAACAAACAGGGTATTTTTAAAATAATCTTCCTTTTGAGCCTCGCGGAAAAATTCTCCCAGCGCCCAGTCGGCATAGCGGATGCCATTGTAGCGACCTTCATGAGCATCGCCAGTACGGATCCGCTTAAAGGGTAGAGGTTCGGGGAGGTTAAAAGGGGCATGGTTAGAAAGGGTCAGGATGCTGGAGAAAAAGGGCCCCTTGGCCGCCATCTCACGAAACTCCTGATTGGCACGAGTAAAGACATCATGGTCGGAGACACCCCAGACCGGATCA
>JBFHFM010000355.1:0-3527 GCA_041583595.1 Trichloromonas sp.
GGGGTATTGCTCGGCAACCCAGAGAAACTGGTCGAATTCAAGGATTCCGAGACCGGCCCGGCCGCCTTCTGGAAGGTCAGTTTTGAAACGCGCGCTGATGCGGTAGCGGGTATTCGGTTCAACGGCAACGGGGGAGAAAAATCCGACGCTTTCAAGCTTAGCCACACTGCGCATGAGAAAGGCCCGCCCACCGTCAGGGCGCCCTACCACGCCGGCGGTGCGCACCAGGTGCTCCAAATAGGTGTCATAGAACGGCAGAACAACCTCGTCATCTTTTTCCGGCCGATAATCACCGATGCGGGGAAAGAGCGAGAGTTTCGGTGCACCTTCAAAATCCTCGAACAGAGGCGGTGACGGCGGTTTGGCCGGAGCCTGCAGAGCGGCATTGCGCGATGGCCCCGTTGGCTTCGATACCGGGTGATCGCCCTCGGACTGACAAGCTGCAAGGAGTCCCGCAGCGGTCAAGGCCGTAAGAATCTTCGTAAGATAATTACTGAGCATTTGGTTTTTCCTCTGAAACCGGCGGATGCAGAGCAGCCTGAAGCATGTTGTCAATAACTCCTGGCATCTCGGAACGATAAATGCTGGACCAATGCTCCTTTTTCAGTGCTTCCAGCAATTCGATAGCGGCTTTGCTTTCGCCCTTCTGCAGCAATAGATCTGCCCGCTGCAGATCGACAAAGGGGTTGTAGGGAAAATACGGTTTGGCTTTGGTCAACAGTTTAAGGGTAATCGGTGCGTTGCTGTCCTTCAGGGCCATGTCGGCCAACGCCAGATAGGTCGCGGCATAACCGGGGTCGAGAGCAACGGCCCGATCGAGAGTGGTCAGCGCCTGGTCGAGCTCCTTGGCCACAAATTGGGCCTGAAACAGGTCGTAAAGAGTCGTCGGGTCGGTTGGAGCGAGTTCGGCGGCCTCTCGATAAAGTTCGCGTTTTTTCGACTCGGTGAACATGTCAGCAGCGTGCAAACCCTTGGCTCGAAGATCCCAGGTCGCGGGCATCGACTCCGCGTCCAACATCGAAGGATTGGCCAGAATATCGGCCAAATTACTGATAACAAAACGGGTTTCCAGGGCAATTTCGCCCTCCATCGTCGAGTACGACAGGGTCGTGACCAGCGGTTTCCAGCCACTTCGGTTCAAAGTGGTACCGGTCTGATGAATCAAATCATAAAGCGGGGTGGTTATTTCATTGTCATAGAGCCCCTGAAAATAACTCAGGTCGATATGCAACACCATGGGCTCGTCAACGTCGGGAAACGCAAGGTAGTGGATCGCCTCGATCGGCAGACCACGCAAAGTACCGAAAATACTTCCTTCTTTTAAGGTGAGAGCCGCCGCTTCTTCTGCGGTAAAAAAACCGGCCTCGATCATCTGCTCGCAAAATTTGGCTAGATCAAGCTGTTCTGGCGTAATTTTAGCCGGGAAAACCCAGTAAATTTTCGAAAACAGGCCGGCGTCGATGGCGGCACTCAGGGTCTGGTTGGGCAGAATTACAGGATCAGCTCGAAAATAACTGCCGTGACGAGCAAAGTCGTCAGCGCTCCCCTGCTGCACCAGTTCAACGGCACGCTGCGTTTGGTCAGCCGGAATAGGTTTAAGAAACGGATCAAAACTCATCAGCACCAGGGCCGGCTTGAGATTTTGAAACTCCCGCCAGAACGGCAGGGCTGCGGCGGCCAACTCAACCCGAAGCGGCTGAAAAACTCCCGCTTCTCCTACTGCCATTTCAGTCCGTTGTGTCTGCGCTGGAGGCGTTGGGATTTGGGTCTGTTCTTCTTGTTTCTGACAGGCCAGAAGCAAAAACGGTATTATAACAAAACACAGGATTCGCATGAAAACTCCTTGAAGAGGAAGAGGGAGACGGAGTGAATTGTTGACTATTTTTCTATTATAGTGAACCTATGGGGACGAGCAAGAAAAAAGACTCGGGACAGTAGCAGTCCACTGCCTTACTCCCGACAGTGCCCCACTGGGTGGGGAAACCGACTACCCGCCGAGGCCGCCATGGCGGCGCATTCATCGTAAATTCTTCCGGCAGCGAAGGCCGGTGAACAAATCACTACGACTGGCTTTATGCATGGAAAAAGCAGAGCCCTCCCCTTCTATTGACTCAAATGAAATCCCCAGAAGCCAATACAAAAGCGGATTAATTCCTGCCGTAAACATGCAGCTATAACATAAGTTCTATCAAAATGCCGCCCTGAATCATACGGATGGTCCCGCAGATTACATAGATACACCACTGGAAAGACCAGCCTTGCCATTACCCGAGGCGATGATCAACACCGGTCTCTACATACGTCACACTACCTGGGATGATGCCAGGACAGAATCAACCCCAGCTTGAACAGGAATATCGTCATAACACGTCACATATGGTCATTTCCCCACATCTCCCCCTAAAAGCTTCTCCTCCTAAAATAAGCCAAGTCCTATAAGAACCAGAAAAAACGATCCCCCACAGAGCCATAAAAGAGTGCCCCGCACAATGGCACACATCATGCTACATTGTTATTTACACATTAATTTAATTAAATTATTACACACCAAGGCCTGGTTATAATAGTGGGGTTTACTCATGACTAAAAACATGTCCGGCAGTGACACCATTCACAAAAACTACATTCTTTTCAGCAAGTTGTGCATACTTACAGCCTTAGCACTGCTGCTCCTGCCATTCTCGCTGCGAGCCGAGAACAATGCCACGATCGCTAGCACCGCCGTGTCAAAACCCGGACCCGCAACCCTGGTTGCGGGGGAATCGACCATTACGGTCCGCATAGCCTATACCGGTGACGACAACGGCGACAACTCGGCATTGATCGAATGGGGGGAAGACGGTGTCGATTTCGCAAATTCAACCAACCTCGGGCATAACTCAAGTCCCTATCTATATGAAATCCCAAGCCTGGACTATGACAAAACCTACCAGGTGCGCATTACTATCAGCGATGCTGACGACGGCAGCACCAACCTGGTGCAAACATTAACCGGCTTGAAACCTTTCAACACACTGGTGCATAACTCGATCTCCACCGGCTCATCAGACAAGTGGCCAGTCGAAACGGGGTGGGGTCTGGCCACCGCCAGCAGCCAATATGGCGAATTTACCTGCCGAACCTGTCATGATTCCAGTACGGACAATATTAAACGTGTCAAAAAAACGATCACTGCTCCTTCGGATGCTTTTCCCGGTGGGGAGGTAGACTTTCAGAGTGCCGACAACGATAACTCTGATTTCGGCGATGACAGCGACAACCATACCTCATCAACGCATGTCTGCGAAGTCTGCCATACGAAAACCAACTATCACCACTACGACACCTCGACCCAGACTGGCGATACCAATCACTACAACAACAAAGACTGTGTCTCCTGCCACCAACACCGCTCTGCTTTCAAAGCGTCGTGCGCTGCATGTCACGGCGGCGGCAGCACCGGTAGCGCAGGCGCAAATTATTGGCCCGACGGCAGTAGCACCGATCCCGCCAACGATGTCCCTGGCCGGCACCGTGCGCACATGGAC
>JBFHFM010000356.1:0-3516 GCA_041583595.1 Trichloromonas sp.
AGCCCGAGCCAGAACTTCGGTCATGGCGACCGCATTGGAAGCACGCTGGGTAACTAATTCGTTTTCGGTGAGTTTGAGCAGCAGAAAGCCGGAAAAGAGCAGCGCCGCACCAACCAGAATAGCCAGATTGACAAGAATTTCAGTACGTAATCCCACGATCCTGGCCACAGTGTCCTCCCGCGACAGAACAATTCAATTAGTCAATTTTCTTGCCACTTTAAACTTTTACCCAAGATAACACAACGGGGCGTACCGATCTATCGATGCTAAAATAGCGATAATCCTACCAGTTCGATATTTCCGGGCTGACAAACGTCACATTGACTGTTAATATGCCGGCCGAAACCCACAAGGAGAAATACCATGCCCCGCATACCCGTTGTCGACCAGGAACAATGCATCAGCTGTGAAGTCTGTACCCAGATCTGCCCCGAAGTTTTTCGCATGGAGGGCGAACACGGTCACGATCACGCCCACGGCGAGCACAAATCATTCGTCTATAACCCGACCGGCGCCCCCGAAAGTAAAATCGAAGAAGCCATGGACAACTGCCCCGCAGCCTGTATCTACTGGCAGGAATGACGGCGGGAGGCGAAAGGCGAAAGGCGAAAGGCGTTCTAAGTTCTAAGTTCTAAGTTGAAAACCTGAACGTCGAACGTCGAACGTCGAACATGGAACTTCGCACATTGAACATTCCCGGCAACATCCGCAAACTCTATGCCTTTTCCTTTCTCAAGATGACCCTCTTTCCGATGGCGGTCATCACCCTCTTCTGGAAAGACCAGATCGGCCTGTCGCTGACGGAAATCCTGCTGCTGCAGGGGCTTTTTTCGTTGGCCACCCTGGTCATGGAATACCCTTCTGGATATCTCAGTGACCGGCTGGGCTACCGTTTTTCCCTCAACCTCGCATCAGTCATCGGTATTGCCGGATGGTCGCTGTACACCGTGGCAGGAACCTTTGGCGAAGTGCTACTCGCAGAAATTCTGCTCGGCTTCTCTTTCGCCTTCATAAGCGGGTCGGACAGCGCTCTGCTCTTCGAATCCCTGCGTCAATCGGGGCAGGAGGAAGACTACGCACGCTACGACGGGCGCATGGCCGGCGCTGGCCAGATCGGCGAAGCAGCCGGCGCTGTCTTTGCCGGGGTTTTGTACGCAACTGCGCCGCTGCTGCCGTTTTTCGTGCAGATCGGCGTCTGGCTGCTGGCTCTGATCATCAGCCGGTCTCTGGTCGAAGTCCCCGCCGAACCAACATCCGGACCCCGGTCACACCTGGCCGAAGCCTGGTCGATCGGTCGCCAGGCCTTGGTGGAAAACCCGCACATACGCTACACCATTTTACTAACCGCCCTGCTCGGGCTGGCCTCCTTCTTTCCGGTCTGGCTCATTCAGCCGGCTATGCAGCAAAACGGGGTCCCTCTCGCCTGGTTCGGCCCAATCTGGGCTCTCGCCAACTTGACTGTGGCACTCTGTTCACTCCTCAGCCACCGCACTGCTTTTCACCTCGGTGAAAAAGGCATGGTCCTGTTACTTTTAGCCCTGGTGGTCGCCGGCTATGCCGGACTCGGCCTGGTTTCTGCCTGGTGGGGTTTCGTCTTCTATTTTTTGCTGACCGCCATGCGCGGCCTTCAGGGCCCCCGTATGCGCCAACACCTGCAGGCAGCCTCCCAAAGGAGCAACCGCGCAAGCATCCTGTCGCTCAAATCCTTGATTTTTCGCCTGATGTTCGTCTGTAGCGGCCCCCTGGTTGGGTGGTCAGCCGATCACCTTGGGCTCCACCTGACCTTTCTTCTGGTGGGCACCTTTTTTTTATTATGTCTGCCCCTGGTGACCTGGCGCTTCCTGAATACCCTCCCGTGCAAGAAAAATTAATGCATATTTATTTAAGGCATTGCCTCGCTCACCTCACCTGAGTATAAATAACGTATACGGTATCCATGACGGCTCGCATAGAAGGAGACGATAAATTGAGATACGAAATACCTTGCGAAGCAACCCGCCACCTGAGTATCGGAAAATGGGTCGAAATTATGGAAGCTTACGCCCTCCGCGGTGAAACCGATTCCATTACGGTCACAGCCATGCGGGTAGGCAGCCAAAAGCTGGCATTTTCTGGTCCGACTAAAACAGCAGCCAAGCCCCTTCGCCCTCACGAAGGGCAAGTCACCTACATCGAAAACGGACCGACCCGCACTCTTTTTAGCCTCAACCTGCGATAAAAGAATTCAAAATTGAACGCAAAGTGGCCGCCCGAAAAATTTCAGGGCGGCCACTTTGCATTTAAACACCTCACACCTCACACCTCACACCTCACTCCTCACTCCCCCTGTTCCTGACGGCGAAACAAAGAGTGGGCCAGTGAATAGATAACCGGGACCACGACCAGAGTCAGGATGGTCGCAAAGGCCAACCCGAAGATCACCGCCACTGCCATCGGCCCCCACCACTGAGCGGACTCTCCACCAATTTCCCAGGCCAGGGTCTTGAAATCGAAACTAATCCCGATAGCCATCGGCAACAGACCGAGAATGGTGGTCATAGCGGTCAGCATAACCGGGCGAAAGCGCACGATCCCGGCCCGCACCAACGCCTCGCGTAAACCGAGCCCCCGGGCCAGCAACTGATTAATGTAATCGATCAGCACGATGGCGTTATTGACCACAACCCCGGCCAGAGAGATAACGCCGATGCCAGTCATGATAATACCGAAAGGAGTAGCGGTCACCATCAACCCGAGAAAAACCCCGGTCAGCGACAGAATCACCGAGGTCATTACAATCAGGGTCTGCACCACCGAATTAAACTGGGTGATCAGCACCAGGGAAATGAGAAAAATTGCGGATATAAATGCCTTACCGAGAAAATCCGAAGCTTTCTGTTGTTCCTCCTGCTCACCGGCAAAGGCCACCTTGTATCCAGCCGGGAGGTCCAACCCAAGCAGACGCCCCTCAATATCCTTCAGCACCTCATTACTGTTACGCCCCAAAGTATTGGCCGACAGAGTCACCACCCGCTTCTGGTCAAGGTGACGGATCGAACCGAAGCCGGTGGACAGGCCGATGGACGCTACCGTCGACAACGGCACCGGATCGCCTCCTGCGGTGGGAATCAAGAGGTTTTCGATGTCTGCCAGACTCTGACGCCGGGATTCCGGGAGGCGCACAACGATGTCGTACTCATCCTGTCCGTAGCGGTAGGTTCCCAATTTGCTGCCACTGATGGCCGCTTTAACCATATTGGAAATGTCCGAAGTCGAAAGCCCGAGCAGACTGGACGTTTCCCGGTCAACCTGCACCCTGATCTCCGGTTTGGCTCGTGAAAAATCGTCCTTGAGATCAACCAAGCCCGGCACATCCTTGATCAATTCTCTGGCGTGGGCCACCAGTGCCTCGAGGGTTTCGACGCGTTCGCCGCTGATTTCGATGCTGACCGGGGGTCCAGTCGGTGGCCCGTTTTCCTCTTTTTCAACCTTGATTTCGGCACCGACGAAACCGGCCAGGGCATTGCGGATCCTCTC
>JBFHFM010000357.1:0-3510 GCA_041583595.1 Trichloromonas sp.
GCCTCTTTTCCATCGGCACTCCGGGAATGCGCTGCAGCCAATCGAAAATACGCTGCAAATTTTTCTTCGGCTGCAATAGCCAATTCCAGCGATTGAAGATCAGCCTGCTCAGACTGCAGCACCGCCTCGACCTGTTCAGCCGACGGAAAGACTCGTTCAGCAGAAAATCGCCGTAGATACGGCAAAAACAACTCTTCATTTTCCCAGAATTCCTGGTCCTTATATTTGGGTACCATCTTCTCGAGAGTATTCAAATGGGCAATTTCGTCTTGAGCCAGTAGAGAAAATAGTTCCCTGGCCATTTCACTGTGGGCCTTGGTCGACATGGCATTATAAAATTGATGCCCCTGCTTTTCGACTTCCATGGCGGCTCGAATAACCTCAAAACCGCTAAAATCTTCAATACCGGACATATAAAACTCCTTATCTTTACGCTGAGTAGCGATTTGGAACCCTGATATAAACAATTATTTCCCGAATAACCCCTTAAGGGCATCATCGATTATTTTCTTAGCCGGTTCGGTGCTCTGGTCACCAACTCCCTTGGAATCAAGCTTATCAAAAACCTTTTCTTCGAGTTTTTTCTGCAGTTCGTCCTTGACCTTATCCTTAACCTTTGACTTAACCGCTGTCGAATCGACGGAAAATTTCGGTTTGGACAACGTTCCGGCAATCTTAAGCGGCAACTCGCTCCACCCCTCTTGATCGGTAAAAAACTGTGCCACCTCCCCTTTTCGGTCCAACTTTGCCGTCAATTTCGGGGCCAGCCTGGTTCCTAGGTCAATATCAAGGGTACCATCGAGACCAATCGTGCCACGAGGAGTCATACTCACATCGTTCCCGGCAAAATCGCTATTCATCTGAATCTTGCCATTCTGTATAGTGTAACTCCCCTTGGCTTTACTGAACTGCAAATCACGCAACTCATCAAGGTGGATAAATTCAGACAGTCCCTGAACCAACGAAGAGCCGGTAAGTCGACCGTCGGCTACCATTATGGCCCCCTTTCCCGACATGCTTTTACGAATGGCATCGGGGAGAGTCCCCTTGCCGTCGAAATCAGCATCCAGTGAAAGCCCACCAAAAACAGTACCTGCCGCCTTCGGAGCAAAGGCTTTAATGATCGGATCGGCCTGTACGCTGGAAAGATTGAGCTTAGCATTGTAGACCAAGCCCTTTTTCCCCAGATCGACTGTGGCTGTTTTGCTGAAGGTACCGCCTGCTACCTTGCCGGTCATAGTATCAATCGTTAAGATATTTCCGGCCAACCGGTAGCGCATCAGAAAATCATTAATAGATAGCCCCTGGTACACCGTCTGCGCAATACGTACTTCACCATCGGCCTTAACGGGCAAATCAAAAGGACCGATTTCTTCGGCTTGCGTTTCCCCGGTGGGTTTGCCTTGGACACCGGTTTTTTCAGCGCCAACTGCCACCGGTGCCACTCCCGCCTTAAGCAAAGGATCCAACAAAAACCGTTCAGACTTCACCATGCTCGATACAACGATTGGTTTACCGAAAAGGTTTGAGACCTTAAGATCAATATCTGCGTTGTTGTCGCCAAGGGTAAGTTTAAGCTTGTCTGCGGAGACCTGATCCCCGGTCAGAACCAGTTTACCGGTCAACGAAGGTCGCATGCCGCCGGCCGAAGCCTGAATACCAGCCATAGAAACTTCGCCAGTCTTCAGAAGAGACAGCGGCTTATCTACGGATCCCGCCAGAGCAATTCGAGCACTAACCGTTCCCGCAGGATCGAGCCCCTCAACTTGCTTAACCAGTTCTTTGGGGACGGAGGCCAGAGCCGAACGGAGGTCCAGCTCTTTGAGTACTGCCACCAGATCAACCTCAGGTGCGGTCGCATAATTATTAACCTGCCCGGAGAGATCAAGCACAATTCCATTCAAATTAACATTAGCCATGGCTATCTGAACAGAGGTGTGAGCCATGTCAACCTTAACATCATAATCAAGAGCCAGTGATGCATCCCTGACCGGAGCGTCAGGTAAGGCATTCAAGACAATATCGATATCCTGCAGAACAACTTTTCCATGAGTAGTCAGAGACTCGGCCCCCCCCACAGCATTGAGATCCATGCTAAGTTTGAGCGTGCCAAGTTTGCCTGGGAGATTATCCCGAAAATAGGGCAAAAATGAGGTCACATCAAAATCAGCTAGCTGAAGATTAACTTGACCAGCCCGGGCTTTCAGGTCGGCACTACCCTTCACAGCAATCGTTGATCCGTTGAGCCGCGCATTGACATCAAAAGGAAAAGCCTGCTGCAGTGAAATGTTACTGGCCTGCACATTCAAGTCGCTCATCTTATAACGATAGGGAGCCTTGGCATTAATGGAGTAATCAACGAACTGCAACTCCCCTCCCGCAATGGTGACGTTGGAAACAAGTAAATCTATGGGGTTTTTCGCAGAGTCCTCGGTGGAATCAACGGCAACCGGTGCGGACGGACTAACTGGAGTATCAGCAGATTCGCCAGCCAGATCAGAAAAATTAAAACTGCCGTCTGCCTGTCGAATCACGGTAATCTTGGGAGCGTCAAGTCGAACCTCGTCAACGACGACCTTCATGAACAAAAGCGGCCAAAATTGGTAGCGCAGTACCACCTGATCGGCGGTAACAAAAGCGGTCTCACCAGACCTCTCATTAATTACAATGTTTTTTAGAGCGATACCCGAAAAAAGACTGACATCGACATCTCCTAACTGGATCTCTCGCTGAAGAGCCTTTTGCGCCAATGGGAGAACTTGCGCCTTAACCCGTTCTGGGGTAATCAACACTTTCGCCAACACGGTCAAAATGATGACCAGCGCGACAAGGATCACTGCAAGGATACCTAGGATTTTCCAGACTTTATTCATCGCTGCCTCCGTCATATCAGTTCAAGTTATGAAAATAGATATATCGCAGATCTAATCGACCATCAACCCGCCCATTGAAAGAATCATTACCCAATGACAGGCTGAAACCGGCTGTACTGAAAGCCTGCTACCTTTTCGCAAGACCTCCAGATCAGCCAGTCCCGGATGACTCTTAAGCATGGTCCTGGTTACCGGATTAGGGAGTGCCTTTTCCGCCTGAATATCCACCATATACCAGATCGGATTTTGAACCGTCGCCTTAGGATCAAAATGTTCATCTTGTGGATCAAGTGCGGTGTGGTCAGGATATCCGCCCCTGACGACCCTGGCCACTCCAACGATGACTGGTTCGGAGATATTGCTGTGATAAAAAAGAACGCCGTCACCGATACAAATCGAATCCCTGAGCAAGTTGCGCGCCTGATAATTACGAACCCCATTCCAGGAGGTGGTCTGTTCAGGTGCATTCACTAGATCGGTAAAAGAAAAACAGTTCGGTTCAGATTTCATCAACCAAAAATTTGCCATGAGATATCCGTAAAATAAAAATTATTTTTGACTTCGGTCAAGGGGGTTGAGAACAACTCCGATTATTGTAAAGTTCAATAGGCCATGCAAATTATACACAGCCAAGGAC
>JBFHFM010000358.1:0-3497 GCA_041583595.1 Trichloromonas sp.
CGGCACATGGCCGCGCAGGGTCAATCCAGCACTTTCCTCTCCGCCAATCAGGATTCGGTTGTGGTGAATATATTCCCCGATAAATTTAAATCCAACGGGAGTTTCCAGCACATTGAGACCATGAAGTCTGGCTACGGCATCAACAAAATGCGAGGTAGCCACCGACCGGGCCACATCCCCCCGCTCCTTTTTATTTCGTACCAGGTAGTCAAACAACAGGGCCAACACGAGGTTCGGTTCGACAAAGGTCCCATCGGCATCAACGATTCCATAGCGGTCCGCATCACCGTCGGTGGCCAAACCCAGGGAAATTGCATCATTCCCCTTAACCAGAGCGATAAAATCGCCCATACTCTTTTCGGAAGGCTCAGGGGGGAGCCCACCGAAATAAGGGTCAGCGTGATTGTTCATAACAACCACCTTGACCCCAGCCTCTCGCAGCAACACGTCAAGATAACCTCGCCCAGAACCATACAGGGGGTTGACGGCAATAGTCATTCCGGATTCAGCGATTGCCTTTAAATCGATCAGGCTGCGGAGACGTTGAATATAGGCCCCGCGGGGATCGATCTCCTCAACCAATCCAGCACGAAACGCCTGGTCGAGCGGCAACTCTTTGAAGCAGAATTCACCGAGCATGGCATTGGCTCGCGTCTCGATATCCCGGGTCGTTTCGGGAAGGGCCAGCCCCCCCCACGCTGACAAAAACTTGACTCCGTTGTAATCGTATGAGTTATGGCTCGCGGTGAAGTTGATTCCGCCAGCGGTCCTGCGCCGAAGAATCTCGAATGAGATAACCGGTGTTGGCGTATCGCGGTCACACAAAAAAGATTTAATGCCTGCCCCGGCTAAAATCCTGACAGATTCACGGGCAAATCGATCCCCCATAAATCGGGCGTCGTAGCCAACGATTATGCCCCGGTCGTGAATGCCACCAGCCCGCAGGTGATCGGCAATAGCTTGAGTGACCACCCGTACATGATCAAAAGTAAAATTTTCACCAAGAATGCCCCGCCAACCAGAAGTACCGAAACGGATTTTACTCATAGCAGTCTCCTGCACCATCGAAAAGAGCAACCTAGCGCCTTAAGTGACGGATCCACCTGGCGAATCGACATTCTGGCCATGTCCCCAAACGTTGAACCCGCTGTTAACAGGTAAAAGTTTACCATAAAAGCCATCATTACGAGGCTCGCAAGTGGGGGCCACGAAAACATCCTTTACAGCCACCTACGTGTGGGACGCACGATATTTCTCTCGGGGCAAAACTTTAATTTTGCTGATCTTGCTAAAAAGGGCCGTTTCCGGATAAAAACTAGCTTGAAGGATCTTCCTCATCAAATAAATGAGGCGCACGATAATTAACAATACCGGCAACATATGGGCAATCTGCGGGAAGCACTCCTAGTTCGAGAACCTCCGGTGTGAGCGGAGTACACCCAGGACGCGCCGTAATGCGATCGGCATAAACGCTACAAAGGTGTGTGGTAAGGTCGAGTTTTTCACAGGGCGTATCGGTGTAAAATATTTCGCCCTCGTATTCAATTTTTTCATAACAGCATCGTCCACAACGAAGGCATTTTTCTTCCCATGATTTATTTTTCTCTTGAGACACGGTTTTTCCTCTCAATGTAAACTTTTTGATTCAAATGAGGCACCCTAACGAAAGCATCACAACGGGTCAAGGAGATTACCCTTCTCACGATAAAAACATTGACAAAAACCCAAGAACGCCTTATATGTACTGCTTACTTAAAGAAAAAAACGCAAACGCAAGGAGGCAATACCCATGCAGTGTCAAACTGTACTTCCCGGTGCCGAGTGTACCTTTTGGTCTAAACAAGGATGTATTTTTGAAGGCAACAGCTGTCAACTGGTCGTTGAAGCCTGTCAGGGTTGTGAACGCATCGTAGAAGGATCTATCGGTCAGGTTTGCTCCGTGGCCCCCTCCCCGAAACAGAAGTGGAAAAGCGGCCTCTGCAACTTCGCCACCCATCAGAAGGTTGACCTTACAACGATCGAAGCAAAAGTCAATCCTCTCAAAGCTTCAAAGAAGGCTGCTGCCGGCAAAAAGAAGAAGTAAATCCTCTTCAGCCAATGAATCGAAAAACAATACGGGCCGGATGTCAATCATCCGGCCCGTATTTTGTTAAGCTCAGATCCCCGAACTATCGAAACAACAAAAACAACAGGGGTAAGAGAAATGCTGTGATCAAGCCATTCAAACCGATCGCCAGCCCTGCAATCGCCCCTCCGAGCCGATCTACTTCCAACATCCTGGCCGTTCCAATACCATGCGCTGCCGTTCCGACCGCAAGCCCCATAGCCGCGGGATCTTTCACCCCGATCCTACGACAAAACTCAGGACCGCAGATAGCGCCGAGGCAGCCTGTGATAACCACGAGAGCGGCCGTAAGCGGAGCAACTCCGCCAATCTTTTCTACGATACTGATAGCAATGGGCGTCGTGACCGATTTAGGCGCAATGGACAGTACCACGTCGCGACTCCCACCGAGCAGCCAAGCCAGCCCCGATGCCGACAGAATAGAGGTCAGAGCCCCGGCCAGAACTCCAATCAGAATCGGCGCCTTACGGGAAAGGATCTCTTTTCTGCGTGTATAGAGCGGAAAACCAAGGGCGACCACCGACGGGCCGAGCAGAAAAAGGATATACCGCCCCCCGACGGAATAATCCTCGTAGGAAAGACCCAAAGCCCGCAAGAATACAATGATGGCGATCATACTAACGGCAACCGGGTTTAAAAAAACGCTTCCAGTTCGCCGGTAAAGAAGCTGAGCAAGAGCGTAAAAAAGCAACGTCAGACCGATGCCGAACAAAGGCGTCGCCAGCTGCTCATCCATCATGGGGCACCTCCCGTTTTTCTAGGAGTTTCGCCACCCATCCGGTGACAGCCATGACGACAAAGGTGCTGATTACGGTAGATACCGCAATAGGTAACCATTCGTCGGCAAGCAAATCGAAATAAACCATCACCCCGACCCCGGCGGGGACAAAAAACAGGGCCAGATGCGACAACAGCATCTCAACGGCATCTTCAACCCACTCTGTACGCACCAGTCTCAGGTTGAGCGCAATCAGCAGCAACCCCATGCCGAAAACATTCCCGGGAATCGGCAGATTCCAGCCTACCGAAATCAGTTCTCCCAAAAACTGCAAAAGCAACAATATAGCCAAACCGCGAACCATTCATTCTCCAGAAAAAAAGCTTCTGTGCCAAACGTTAAGCAACACGATCACTGGTTAGGTATTGACCTGCGCCATTGAAGTTATGGCGATCACAGAACTCAAAAACTTAAAGCTCAGCCTTGAGCCCTTCGATAACCGCCTTCACCTCATTGCGAATATCCTCGGCATCGGCAGACTGCTCAAGAGTCAAAAACTTTTGAAACTGCTTGATCGCCTCTTCGGGCTCTTCTTCATCAAGATAAAGGTTCCCGAGAGTCAAGTAAGCAAAGGCGAAATGCGGATCGAGCCGC
>JBFHFM010000359.1:0-3440 GCA_041583595.1 Trichloromonas sp.
GCCCGTCACCAGACCGACATAACCAGTACCAATAACAGTCAGATTCATGTAAAAAGCACCCTTTTATTTACTCGTTGCGCCTGTTAAAAACAGGCGTCAGACCCGATAATAGCCACGATACCACTCGACAAACCGGCGAACGCCTTCTTCGATGGGTGTGGCCGGCTTGAAACCGACATCGGCAATCAGTGCGTCGACGTCAGCATAGGTGGCCGGAACATCCCCAGGCTGAATAGACAGCAGATTTTTCTCGGCTTTTTTGCCCAGAGCCCCTTCCAACGTCTCAATAAGATACATCAATTCCACCGGATTGTTGTTGCCGATGTTGTAGAGACGATAGGGAGCGGCACTGGTGCCGGGGTCCGGCGAATCACCGTTCCATTCGGGATTGCCCGTCGCAACATTGTCAGTAACCCGAATGACCCCCTCGACTATGTCATCAACAAAGGTAAAGTCCCGACGCATTTTTCCATAGTTGAAGACGTCGATGGGCCGCCCTTCGAGAATCGCCTGGGTGAAGAGAAAGAGTGCCATATCGGGGCGCCCCCAGGGACCATAAACGGTGAAGAAGCGCAAGCCCGTGCAGGGAAGCCCGTAAAGGTGGGCATAGGTGTGGGCCATCAATTCGTTCGCCTTTTTGGTCGCAGCATACAATGATACAGGGTGGTCTACATTGTGATGCACCGAAAAGGGCATACGGGTATTGGCACCGTAAACCGAGGAAGAAGAGGCATAGACCAGATGCTTGACGCCGTTGTGACGGCAACCTTCAAGAACATTGACAAAACCTACCAGGTTGCTGTCAACATAGGCGTGGGGGTTCTGAAGCGAATAACGAACGCCCGCCTGGGCGGCCAGATTCACCACCTTATCGAAAGGTTCGGCAGCAAACAGAGCGGCGATTCCCTCACGATCTGCCAGTTCCAGATTGACAAAGCGGAAATTAGCATGCCCTTCAAGTTGCGCCAGGCGGGCCTGTTTCAACGAAACATCGTAGTAATCATTAAGATTGTCCAGACCGACAACCTGATCGCCGCGAGCCAGAAGCCTCTGAGTGAGATGAAAACCAATAAACCCGGCGGCGCCAGTCACCAGGATTCTGGAGGGCCGAGGGGAGATCGAGGATTGGATGATATCAGTCATACATTTTACCTTTACGTAGTTAACGATTGAATATCAGATTGGAGTAATAACAGGTCTGCAGAGAGAAGCTGCAGATGATTATCAGCCAGAGAGCGAACCCTTTCGAGCCCACCGGAAATCATTTCTTCGAGGCCGGGGAGCGGGTGTGAATCACTTCCAAGACAATGATACAAGCCAGCCGCAAGTAGCAGCTCCGCCCTTTTTTCGACAAATTTGCCATAGCGCCCGGCCAAACTGCCGAGATTCCCCTGAAACAGACACCCAAGATCCTGCAATTGAGACAGCAACCCTGAGGCTGATGCCGGTTCCGCTACGCCTTTCCCAAACAGTTTGCTGGCTCTCGCCCACAGGCTGCCCCCCTGACCAGGAGCCTCGATGAGCTTGCAGCGTTCAGGATGGGCAAAGAGTGGCACAAAACCACTGGCAACGATTTGCCGGATATTTTCGACGATCATGTCTGACCCGGCCCAGGACGGCGCTTCGACCAGCAGCAAACGAGAATCGCCAAGCGGCTGAAGATCGGATAACTGATCCGGGAAGCGCGCATCCAGGAAATATTCCATGCCCGGGCGGAGACGAAGCGGAATATCAGAACGATCAAGGGACTGCTGCAGGCGAGTAACCCGATCACGTACGATAGTGGGGGTATTTTCGTACAAGCCACTGATACAGTGCGGAGTACAGTAGACTTCTGAGAATCCGAACCGGACCAGGGTTCTGGCCATGCACAAGGCCTCGCCCAGGGTCTGGGGCCCATCGTCGATTCCGAACAATAGATGGCAGTGACAATCGATCAAAACATACCTTAGAAACCGTCCAATCAACACAACCGATGGACGAAAAATCCATTAACGCTCTAATATAACAGTGCGCAGATCAACGCTGCAACAGCCAACCCCTGTCAGGTTTTACGGATGCGAGGATCGGCCAGGGCGTAACTGATATCGGCAATCAGGTTACCCAGCAGGGTCAATACGGCACCGATCACCAGAATTCCCATGATCAAAGGATAATCACGCATCATGACCCCGTCGTAAAAAAGCTTGCCCATTCCGGGAATAGCGAAAATAGTCTCGAAAATGACACTACCTCCAATCAGTCCGGGCACCGACAGGCCGAGAATGGTAATCACCGGCAACAGGGCATTACGCAGGGCATGACGATAGATCACCACCCGCTCCGACAGCCCTTTGGCACGCGCGGTTAAAATATAATCCTGACGAATCACTTCAAGCATGTTGGAACGCATGTAACGGGAAAAACCGGCCAACCCGCCAAATGCAGAAACCAACACCGGCAGAATCAGGTGATGAATGACATCCCATATTTTGCCGAACCCGCTCAAATAATCGTACCCGAGCGATTTGATGCCTACAATCGGGAAGAGTCCGAGGCGCACACCGAGAAAATCCATCAGCAGCAGCGCCAACCAGAAAGACGGCGTAGCAAAACCGATAAAAACAAAAATCGTGGTTGCCCGATCAAAGAGAGAGTTACGTCGGGTTGCCGAGAGGATGCCAATGGGAATCGCGACCGCCAGTATCGTTGATATAGAAAGAACATTAATCAGAATCGTGACGGGCAGACGCTCCACAATCTTGTCGAGCACCGGACGGTTATCCTGGGCAAAAGATTCTCCGAAATCGAGACGGGCCAACCGTCCCAGCCATTGTCCATACTGAACGTAAAGCGGCTGGTCGAGTCCATACTGGGCACGCAACCGATCCTGCAATTCGGCACTGGCTTGAGGATTCATCTGCGTCTGAAGATCCGTTGGTTCTCCCGGGGCCAAATGGATAACCACGAAGGAGATCAGCGTAATCCCCAACAATAAGGGAATCATCAGGACCATGCGCCTGAGTAAGTATCTCAACATATCAAGACCTGTGCCTCAGAGAAATTCCCAGAAAGAATTATTATAAAAACAAGGTCTTTTATCATTTGCGTCAAACACCTTCTATCGCTTGTATTTCTGTTCTTTTTCCGGCACATACCATTCAATAAAATTGTAACGGATACCGGCAGGGGCCGTCTTCACCTCGCGAAAGCGTCTGGCAACCACCGGCAGCGCCTCGGAGACATACAGAAAGGTGTACGGCTGCTCTTCGGCCAGAATCGCCTGAAAGCGGTCATAATAGGCCTTGCGCTTTTGCTGGTCGAAAGTACGCCGACCCTTTTCAAGGAGTTCGTCAACTTCAGGGTTGGTGAAACCAATAAAATTCAATTCGCGGGGACCGATTTTACTCGAATGCCAGATATTATACTGATCAGGCTCGGGCCCCCCAGTCCAACCGAGA
>JBFHFM010000360.1:0-3430 GCA_041583595.1 Trichloromonas sp.
CCCTCGGACGACATCGTTTTGCGGTCCGCCAAAATGGGAGACTTAAAGCCGTGGGGCTGGTCAACATTTCGGACATCGGCCTGAACATGTCCGAGCTGACCAACGGCATCAAGCTGGTGATTCTGGACCCGGAAGGGTTGAACCGCGAAACTGTACAGGCGATCATCGCCCGGCTCAGCAGCCAATTCGAAAAGCAAGAAATCCCTATCCTGGTCTACCCGGCCGAATTTGCTGAACAACAGGCACTGCCAGTGGAAAAATGTTACACTTTGTGGATACTCGACCTGCAGCACCTGGATGCGTATTTTAAATTTTGTGAATCCCTGCTCCGCCAATTTTGAGCGGCAGGATATTTATGAGCCAAACGGAAAAGCGACTTTACAACAGCCGGATCATTGATACCTATATCAAGCTGGTGCAGAAGCACTACCCACAGGTCGATATCGGTGAGCTGCTGACCTATGCCCAGATGCAACCGTATGAAATTGCGGACCAGTGGCACTGGTTCACTCAACAACAGGTCAATCAATTTTACGAAAAACTGGTACAATCGACCGGTAATCCCGCCATCGCCCGGGAAGCAGGCCGTTACGCAGCATCCCCGGAAGCTCTCGGGGTTATGCGTAAATACACTCTTTCCTTCTTCAGCCCCGATTACATTTTCGAACGACTCGAGCAGACCACCGCCCAATTCACCATATCATCCACCTATCAAGCCAGAAAAATCGCTCCAAATCGCTTTGAAATCACCGTCGTCCCAAACCCTGGCACAGAGGAAAAACCCTATCAGTGCCAGAACCGCATCGGCTTTTTTGAAGCGATTGTCACCATGTTCAACTACAGCCCACCGACCATCGAACATACCGAATGTCTGTTTCAAGGGAGCCCGGCCTGCCGCTACACGATCTCATGGAAGAAAACCTCCGCTTCTTTTCTGCGCCGCGCGACCAACATCTGTACGCTGCTATCGTTTTTTTCCGTCGCCCTGCTCCTTGCCACAGGCTTATACCAAAATCTGCCGACCGTACCCATGCTCAGCGCCCTGACGATCATCGGGGTTGCCTTACTGTCGCTGACCATAACCACCGACAAAATCGAAAAAAACACCCTGAAGTCATCACTCGAAAATCTCAAAGACGCCACCGATCAAATGATTGGCCGCATCAATACCGACTACAGCAACGCCTTGATGACCAACGAAATCGGCCAGGTGATCAGCCGTCAGACCAATACCGCCAACATCGTTAACAACGTCATTGAAATCCTCAAACATCGCCTCGATTACGATCGAGGCGTGATCCTGCTGGCCAACCAGGACAAGACCCACCTGCTCTTCAAGGCCGCCTTCGGCTATCAAAAAAAGGAACTAAAACTGATTCGACGTTACCCGATCCCCTTAAAAAGGGCCAAGTCCGAGAATATCTTCGGCGTCACCTTTCACTCCCGAGCGCCGGTGCTGATCAACGATCTTTCTATCAACGGCAGAAATCTCGCCCCGGAAAGCCTGAAACTTGCGAAAAAACTCGGTTCCCACGCCTTCATCTGCTGCCCGATCATCGCCGACAATGAATCACTCGGGGTGCTGGCCGTCGACAACCCCCACTCAAAGCGACCAATGATCCAGAGTGACATCAGTCTGCTAATGGGAATCGCCCCAATGATCGGCATCAGCATCCGCAACGCCGAACTGATCGAGGCACGTGAAAAACAATTTCAATCGATCATCCAGGTACTGGCCACCAGCACGGATGCCCGCGACCCGCTGACTGCTGGACATTCGGAACGGGTCACCGAATACGCCACTGGCATCTGCCAGGAACTGAACCAGAGTGAAGAGTTCTGTGACACGATTCGGGTCGCGGCCCTGCTGCATGATTACGGAAAAATTGGAATCCCCGACCTGATTCTGAAAAAAAACGGTCGACTCACAGAGGAAGAATACGAAATCGTCAAGACCCACGCGGAAAAGACCCGAAAGATTCTCGAACAGGCCAACTTCGAAGGGAGTTTTCGACAAATTCCGAAAATTGCCGGTTGCCACCACGAAAAACTTGACGGCAGCGGCTATCCGGATGGACTTACCCGCGCAGAGATCCCCTTCGGGGCAAAGATCATCGCCGTGGCCGACTTTTTCGAGGCCCTGACAAGCAAACGTCACTACCGCGATCCGCTACCGGTCGACGAGGTCTTCAGAATGCTGCGGGAAAAAGCGGGCATCCACTACGAAACGCAAATCATCGAAGCCCTGGCCAGCTATTTCGGCAAAAAAACCTGAGATCAGAAGGGCTTGCGCCCGCTACAGGCAATCAGCGGGGTATAGGTAAAACGCCTGGGATCGTGAAAGAAAGCAGTAAATTCCTGTCGAAACGCGTCAAAATCTCCCGCATATTCACTAAACGGATAACCGGAATTTTTCGCCGCCACTTCGAGCTTGGCCAGCCAGTTTTCGGCATCGACCGCCGAGAGCTCACCAACGATAAGATGGTGGGCAGCCAGATCGACGCGGATCTCTTCAAGGCCGAAATCATACATCATAGAATATAGTTTGCGCCCCAGATAAGGATCGAAATCGGCAGTCGCTTCAAGATGGCCGATGACCCCTCTGATAGCCCGGTCGAGACGCTCGGAACAACCGTAGTGATTGAGACAGTTATGGTCGAGATCGATCAGGCAGAGAATCCCGCCAGGGTTAAGAACATCGAGCAGATGGCGGACAATCGCTGGCGCCGCCTGTTTATGGTATTCAAGCACGAAACGCACCCAGATAAAATCAAAGGTTCCGATGCCGCTGAGCGGCTGATAGAAATCCCGACAGACGTACTCAATATCGGGCGCCGCGAAATGGGTGCGGGCATGAGCCAGGCGCGATTCCGAGGCATCGACGCCAACCGCTGTCCCCCCCGGTTGCACCAGTTGCTTCAGAAAGCTGGTGGTCTTTCCCGAACCACAACCGATATCTGCCACCCGCATACCAGGGGCAATACCGGCCCAGCGCGCCTGCTTCGCCAGTCGCTCGAAATCGGTTTTATGCTCCAGGCGGTCAGCTTCCGCATCACTTTCCATCAAGTAGGTTCGCTTACCCATCAACCATCCTCCACTTCATTGAATTTGCGAAATCGCGCTTTCACATGAGAAAGACTACCCGTTCCTGACTGACATTCAACCCGCCCCAAAAGCTTTCTCGTTAATTTCTGTCGATCCATTGAACAAAACTTTTTAACAAAAAAAAACTTGTTTTATATCGAGCAGCCTGTAAGATGCCCTGTTGGCAGTTCAACCCTTCGGCGGATTTTTCGCCAGGGCAAGGGCATGTCCCTTACCCACTCATCGATCCCTGACCCTCCCGCTTATCTCCCTTTCGGAAACCGCGGCATTCATTCAGGTTAGCGACGATGTGAATGCCAATCCGGTGTTTCGGAACAACCCCGAC
>JBFHFM010000361.1:0-3412 GCA_041583595.1 Trichloromonas sp.
ATATTGGTACGCTCTTCGCTATATACATAGTCAACAGCAAGCAACACTGAAACAAAGGAGCATGCCATGAAAAAATCTCTTCTTTCGAACATCACCCTGCTCCTCGCTTCGGCCTCTTCGGCCTTTGCTTCCAACGGCGCAGAAAATACCGGCCTCGGTCTGATGACCATCCTCTTCCTTGGTTTCTTCGGTCTGATCGTCGCCACTCAGTTGCTCCCCGGTCTCCTTCTTTTCATCACCGGAACCAGGAGCCTGTTTGGCAAAAACGACGGCAAGGCTGCATCGAATCGTTGAAGCGGGATAAATGGCTAAAAATAAATCTGATAAAGACCACATCCTGAACCCATAGAGACCATAGGAGGACATCATGAAAGCAACCGCTAAAATCGCCGCCGTAACCGCTACTCTGATGACGATCGCTACTTCTGCTTTTGCAAGTGGCGGCCGGGTTGACAACAGCGGGATGGTCGTCTGGGTATTTCTTGGCTTCTGCGGTTTAATCGTCGCCGCCCAACTGATTCCCGCCTTGCTGGTGATGTTCGGAATCGTCAAGGGTGTGATGGCCCCGCGGGAAGACGCTGCCCAGGAAACCAGCAAGTAACGAAACTGAACTAACGCATTGCACATAAAAAAACTAAAAGGGAGGACATCATGAAAGCGATCGCCAGAACCAGCGCACTCTTTACAGTACTTATGACCCTGGCAACCAGCGCCTTCGCCGCCGGCTCGGCAGCTCAAGGCAGCGGACTTCTCGTATGGCTCTTCCTCGGCTTCTGCGGCCTGATCGTCGCCACCCAGCTGGTCCCCGCCGCAATGCTGCTGATCGGTATCGTTCGTGGCGTCACCACCAGTAGCGAAGCGGTGCAACAGACCAGCAAATAAGAATCATCTGAAATAACTGAATGACAAAGGGCTGTTTCGAAAGGAGCAGCCCTTTTTATTTGATTAAAACTGAAGCACGCGGCTGCTGATTGGGGGCTAGGCAGGGTTCGATTTAAAGGTGAAATCTTACACTGGGGCGTGATTTTGGCGGGAGGAGGGTGCAGAATTACAGCTCAATCGTCCTCGATGTTCATGTTGCCGCACTTGGAGCAAACCAAATCGTTCCAGCTCACCACACCTCTCAGCAAGCAGTTTCCCCTCGGCCAATAGGTAAAACGGAGGGGTTTTCTTGCCGCGGTCCAAGGCGGCAGAAAAGGGCCGTATTCGTGCTTTTCCCGAGGTCGAGCAGGAATGTCTTCGGCATTTCCGCAGTGACCGCAACGGATCTCAATGAGGCCCGTTGTTAAATTGTAGTGCTCTGTGATTTCCTCTTCTATCATGCCTCCTCCAGTTTCCCCTGGCCTGCGGTCAGGTCGGAAAAGATCTTCTGAAACGCTTCCATTTGTTCCTCGGGTAGTCGCAGTCTGGCGCAGATCTTGTCAGCGTAGTTGGTTTCGAGGATCTCGGCTTCGGATTCCGGCAGGCGCCGGGTCAGCGATGTCAGCACCGAATAATCGAATGTTGCCTTTATCTCTATCCAGGCAATGCGGAGGTTGCGGGGCAGCTGTTCGAGGGCGCTCTGGGTCGCAGCGGTGTAGGCCTTGACCATCCCCCCCTTGCCAAGTTTGATGCCGCCGAAGTAGCGGCTGATCACTACCGCCGTGTCCCCCAAGCCGCTGTGCTGAAGGGTTGTCAGCATAGGCCGGCCGGCGACGCCGTGCGGTTCACCATCGTCGCTCAAACCGATCTGGTCGCTGCTGCCGGGGGCTCCGACCAGATAGGCCCAGCAGTTGTGGTTGGCATCCGGAAATTCGGCCTTGATTTCGGCGATGAAAGCCTGCGCCAGGGCCGCTGAAGTCACCTCCTGCACGGTGATGATGAAGCGACTGCGTTCCACCTCGATTTCAGTGCGGAAGCGTGTTGCCGGAATCGCATAGCGGTCTGTTGCAGCGGGCATCGGTATATCCTCTATCGTTAATGGATTCGTGGGGTTGACAGTTTGTGGTAATGCTCAGACTGCTTGCTGATTTAAAAAAACGAGACGTCCTGGGGAGCATAGCGCGTGCGTTTTGGGTCAGGGCGAATATTTATCAGTTGGTTTGGATATGGCCAAAACATCTATGTTAACAAAAGCAGTTCCCCGTGTAGAAGCCCGTACCACAAAGGCACGAAGACCACGAAAGGGGATTCCTGGGGTACTTTCTTTTGTGGCCCTGGTGTCCTTCCGTGAGCATCGCGAGCGGGTGGTGCATTCTGTATTTATCCACCTTCGTGTCGAGGTAGCGGGGAGACAAATAAACCGAAAGTAATATTGCCTGATCGGTCTTTACCCGACGATTTTTAGAGATTGAACCCTTAGCATTTATATTTATTGGACTTGTATTGGATTGACTTAATATTTTTGTCTAGTAATATTTTCATCACAAAACATATGCAACTCTGATGCATCTCCCGCCTAAAATGGATGCACAGAGCTTTAGCCCTGCTGCCATCCCTCCGGTTAGCAGGGCATTTTTTTAACGGAGAGGGAAACCCGGTAGAGATTTACGGATCATACATTTTTATATCCCAAAATTAGGGACACTCCCCAGTTTTATTTCATGGCATACCTGGTTTTCATTGTCTTGCTGGCAAAAAATGGGGAGTGTCCCTGGTTTTATTCTTCCGGTGAGATTGCCGGTCCGTTGCGCGGAGCTCATATTGAGCTAGGCTAATCATATGGGGATTATTGGTGTCGAGCGTTTGTGGAAAGACATCAACCCTCTCGCTCAGGGTAGGAGGATCTCACGAAGGCAAACAAGGAGGCAGGCGCATGTGGAAAAGGATCAGAATCGGACTGGTGGTTGTTGCCATATTGGGAACCTGGACATCGGCAATTGGGGCGGATGAGGTTAGCGATACAATTAAAGAGGCCCTTGCTGCCTACGAAGCCGGAGATTATTCCGGCGCGGCGAGTTCGCTGAATTTCGCTATCGCTCAGCTACAGGAAAAGCAGGCGAGTTCTCTCAAAGATGCTTTCCCCGAACCTTTGTCAGGATGGCAGGCCGAGGAATCAACCGGCAATTTTGCGCCCGCCGCTTTTATGGGGGGAGGGGTTTCCGCCTCGCGCCATTACTTCTCTGCAGACACGGGGAAGAGCGTCGATATCGAAATTGTCACCGACTCCCCACTGCTGCAGTCAGTTATGATGTTTATGAACAACCCGATGATGATGACCGCCGAACCTGGCTCCAAGCCGATCAAGGTCGATAAGTACCGGGGGATCCAGAAATTTCCCCCGCAGGGATCTCGCGGCGAGGTGAACCTGGTGTTGCAATCGCGCATGCTGGTCAGTGTCAAAGGCGAAGGCATCGACAAACTGGATGACGTTATCGCCTATGCCAACGCAATTGATTTCAAGAAGCTGGAAGAGTACCTCGCTAATTGACAC
>JBFHFM010000362.1:0-3392 GCA_041583595.1 Trichloromonas sp.
CAAAGCCGACTCCATTTTCGGAACCACTTACGACATATCTGCCATCAGGACTTAAGGTGGCAGTTGTTTTGGCGCTATGCCCTGACAATTTATAGCGTGGTTTCAGAGATTTCGCATCCCAGAGGACCACGCCGGCATAATTCGAAAACCTCTGTCGGTCGTTTATCGGAGGGAACTTCTCTATGGGCTCGTTGTCAGCAAGTATGGAGCCATCGCCAGCACTCAAAAGAATTGCTCCGTCATATGACAGGCACAAATTCAGCAGTTTACCCGCACCAAGAAAATATGCAATTTCAGCATCCTGTTTAACCGGTTGCAAAGTTTGTTCATATCCAGAGAATATATTCCAATTCTGATCCGAGCTGAAATAGACACCAAGGTCCTGACTCATGACATGACCATAGGTTGGAAAGTGAAGAAAGGTTTTTATGGTTTTTCCTGCAATATCCTGCACATGCACGGTGTCATTCAAATCCTGCCACAGAAATTTATCCGTCCCTTTAATAAAGTAGGCACTGTAGATATTGCTTTGATTGGAGATCGTTGTTTTGCTTTTCTGATGCAGATCCCACAGTACAAGGGTTTTGTCCTGATGGGAGCTCAGAACATAACGGCCATCTGTTGAAACAGAAACAACCATAGCCTGAGCTTCAGGGTTAAGCTTGTTTTTTTCGGAAGAACTGTCAGGCTGACAGCCTGCAATAAAGAAAACTGCAACGAGACAAAGTGCGACGACTGTGTGAAAGAATATTTTTGTCATTTTAGTATTTTCCGAACCCTGTTGTGCGTCGAATTAGATCCATTATTCGCAACTCGTAAACCTCATGAAACAAAATACGGCTGGGGATCTTCATCCCGGAATGACTGAATAGCCATTTCGTTTGGTCTACAGGGATAATTTTATTATCTCGAATCAGTCTTTCAATAAATAAATCTTTACCCCCCTCCAGCCCCCCATACCCCATGGCCGGTCGTGGTATTTTTGCAGTATAATCCGTTTTTATCAACGCTTTAATGGTTTTGTAAAAATCATCGCTAATCTGCCGGTTGACGCGCAGAACATAAGCCAACGGCAGGGCCTTTTCGTAGTCGCGCACCTTCAAGTTATCCGTAAATAAGCCGTCCGGGTCTTGCTGAATTTCATCATTCAACGCTTTTTCGAAAGAATCCCAGCTATCTCCGACCAGGTTTTTCGCCCAGGTTCGGTACAATCCAGACATACCCCAGGGGGCAAAGAACATATCCATATCTTTGTCACGAACCATCGGCACACCCGCACGTTGCGCCACGGTATAGATGCCACCTACCCACCTCCAGCCTGAAACGGTTTCCAGTAGATCACCCTCATCATTCTCTGCATCCTGCTTATTGCGGTGTGGTCCAAGAATATTATCCTGCTCGGAATAAAGAACCATGATTGTCTTTGCGGTGCGGTGAGCGTGAATAAAGTTCCAGTTACGCAACACGCTGGTGTCTTTGGATGGGTCGTTGGACAAAGCGGTATCCGGCACCGCCGGCTGCCACATGAAGGCGTTCTCGATGCATTCTTTGCGGGCGGGCATCTGTCCGAGAAGATTCATGGCCACCAGCAACACCCGGTTGCCCAAACTGTGGGCAATAATGTTGACCTTGATGCCGGCATCGGTCAGCTGCATGATGATCCTGGCGACTTTGGCACCTGCTCGATTGGCGTAAAACTCGGCGTGGATATAGTTGGCGGGGAAAACATCCCCCGACCAGGCAATGTTGATAATTCTGGTGAATTTGGAATAGTCGGTTCGATCGAATTGACCGGTAGCTCGATTGAGATTGTCTTCCATCGCGAGGAACCAGGCATGAGCGCCACTGCCATTAAGATTTTCCAGATCAACATCGTGAAACAGATCGGGGTATTTCGCATGCCAGTTTGCGTATTGCTGTTTGAGGGACGGGCTGTCGCGAAAGGTCGTGGCAAGCCCCTGTGTATGGATGAGTCTAGGGGTTCTGGCCTGGTTGCGCAGAATGTCGTAGCCCCACTCCGACAGCTCGAGCTGTGGACCATAGTGGCCGTATTCGACATTGAATCCATGGATGAAGAGCACCGCGTTATTGCCGTTTTGCTGAAAATAACGGAGTTCTTCCGGACGTAGCAGATCTCGGGCATGGGGATCCCTGCCGGGCTGCCGGTCTTCACGCAGGTTAACGATTATTTCTGGCGCAAGGCGGGTGATCTTGACCCGGTAATTTGCCTGGATGCTCCCGGGTCGAAAAATCGGACTCGCCGTGGGTGCAAAAGAGTGACTTGCCATGCTCAGCCCTCCTTCTCAACAAGGATATTGTCGGTTCCAAGATGCAATTGCCACGGGCCAACGAGGATGTCCCGAAATTCGATCACCCCGTTTCCCACCCGGGACACATGCCGATGCCCCAAGGCATCGGTCAGTTTCAGATCACTTCCCTCGGTCAGCGGTCTGTCCTCGCTATCGAGGAGGGTGAAACAGACCTTTGTCGTCAAATTCAGGCCTCCAGACGGTTGCGAAGTGATTTCGCCAACAGTCACTTCAAAACAATAAGTCAAGGGCCCCTGGTCGCCAGAGGTTTCGTCATTAACCAAATCATCTTGTACTTGTTCCGGTGACCTTCGCCAGGATACACGATGTTGCCCAAAGCCGTCATCGAGGGTACAGCGCAGACAATCGATCTCGCGATGGCTGCCATTTGCATTAGATTCAAAGACGGACAGGGTTGCGGTCTCGCCACCCAAGAAATTCTTCACTGAAAACAGTGCCTCGACGGTTTCACCGACCGGTACCTGTTGCTGGCTCCAAGCCAGATTGTAGATAGCAGACTCGTTTTCGTTTTTTAATGCAGAGATCTTGGTCGGGGCAATTGGCTCTACAACCTGCGCTTCGGGCATCGGCGCTCCGCCGCCAACCAGGTAGTTGACCTGGCCGTTGAGGCTGACGCCGCCTCCCCCTTTGAGGGTGATTTTGTTGCCGTAGAGCTGCACGGTGCCGTCGGCTTTGATTATGAAGCCACCGCCTCCCTGACTGAAGCTGATGTCACCGCCGCCTTGGCCGGTGATGCGGATATCTTTGGCGGACTGGATGTGCAGGTTGCCGTCTTGCACGGTGAAGCTGGCCTTGGCGCCTTCGACGGTGACCTGTTGGCCCTGCTCGACATCGATACGCATATGGCGGCCGGTGGTTTGCTCGATGTTGCCGCCGGCGTGCAGGCGAATGTTTTCGGCGGCGCTCTGCTGGTAGTCGGTGGCGGCTTGGTGGTGGATTTCGGCGGTGTTGGTGGCACTCTGGTGACGGTTTTCAACGATCTGCACCCGGTCGTCGCCGATGCGCTCGGTGATGCTGGCGTCGCTCTGGACATGCATTGTCTTCTTGGCCTGCAGCTGCATC
>JBFHFM010000363.1:0-3380 GCA_041583595.1 Trichloromonas sp.
CGTGAAATCATTCCCTATGATGAAAACAAGACCACGATTCTTCCGGAAAGTCCTCCTTCGGTGGTGGGCACATTCCTGGTGCGCGGCAATACCCTTCCCCTGATCGATCTCAATAAGCATCTTAACCGCGATTCCGAGAAGGCAGCCGATGAGGCGGGGCAGGACCGTAAAATTGTTCTGGTCTGCGAATTCAATCGATGCATCAATGGTTTTCTGGTCGATGGTGTCAATCAGATCCACCGGATCTCCTGGCAGAACATTCAACCCCTGTCGACCGTCATAGGACGCTATAAACCTAGATTTACCGGTAGTTTCAATATCGACAAGCGTGAAATCCTGATTGTCGACCTTGAACATATCGTCGCTGAACTGGATCCTGAAGCTGGCTTGTCTTATGTCCCCGAGCAGAAAGATGGGGCCCCTGAAGCGGAGTTGGGGCTCAGTCTCGAAGAGCGACGTGGCCAGCAACGCTTGTTTATGGCTGAAGACTCGGCGATTATCCGTGATAGCATCATTCGGCTCTTAGGGGTCGCCGGCTACAAACAGGTGACCCCGTTTGTCGATGGAGAAGCCTGTTATCATGAGATTATGAATTTGAAAAAAAAGTTGGCCCAAGGAGAAAATGCGTTGGACCAAACTTTTGACTTGTTGATTTCGGATATTGAAATGCCTAAAATGGATGGCCTGACGCTCTGCCGGCGAATCAAAGAAGATCCGGTCCTGAAGGCGATTCCTGTCATCATGTTTTCATCTCTTATTACCGAGCAGATGGCTTATCATTGCGATCAAGTGGGTGCCGATGGTTATATGAGTAAGCCGCAGATTACCGATCTGATTAAGCTGATCGATAAATTTCTGTTGAAGTAATCTGGATTTGCCCTTGTTACTGGCACCCCGGTTATCCCTGTTGCGGGTGGCCGGGGTGTTTTCGTTCTATAAGGGGGGGCTGCTTTTCTGACGGGAAGTTTGAGGCAAACCCTAATGCTACGTTAAACGACGGATGAAGTCTGTTCGCGCGTGTAGGCCAGAAATGCGAGAGGGACAGGCGTCGCTGATTCAGGGGGCATTTGACCCTTTGGCATATGGCATGCATCTAATGTGTAGACTCATTTTTCCCTTTTAAGTGTCCAGGTTTCTCATGATTCTGCTCATTGTGATTCTATCCTTTCTGTTAGGCAGCGCAGCAGGCTTTATCATGCATCGTTCGGACTTCTGCATTGCCAGTATGTTTCGTGACCTGTTTTTGTTTCGTAGCTCTGCCATGTTGCGGGTTTTGCTGCTGTTGGTTGTAACCAGTATGGCGTTGTTTGAGTTAGCCCGTTTTTCGGGCTTTGTGCAGTTGCCCTTTCCTTTATTGGGTTCTCCTTCCCTGGTAAATCTGGGAGGAGGGGCGTTGTTTGGTATTGGGATGGTGCTGGCCGGCGGCTGCGTGGTCGGGACGCTCTATAAGATGGGAGCGGGGAGTCTGCCAAGTTTGATGGCTTTTTTAGGGTTGCTCGCCGGCAGCGCGTTCTATGCAGAGTTTCATCCCTGGTGGGCGCAGGTCTCCGGTGTGTTAAAGCTTTCATCTCATGTGACTCTTCCGCAGATGTTCGGCATTTCACCTGCTCTGTTGGTGTGGGTGACCGTCGTAGTGGCCGCCGCTTTTCTATGGCGATGGTTCCGGTCCGGAAAAATGAGCCAATCGGCCTTTGCCGAAGGCTATCTGCAGCCCTGGAAGGCGGCGTTATGGTTGGCGTTGCTGGGAACGGGGTCGTTGCTGTTGGTCGGAATGCCGTTTGGGATCACTACGGCTTACGCAAAAATGGGAGGATTTCTGGAAAGTCTTCTGTGGTCAGAGCATGTTGTGAATCTATCCTATTTTTCCGCTGAGCCGCTGAATTTCAGTCATCCTTATTTGGGAGTGTTGCTGAAGGGCGGTGCCGGACCACGGATGGATGGTATTGCCGTGGTGCAATTCCCGGTTATTTTGGGCATTCTGCTTGGTTCCGCGCTTTCTGCTGTGAGACTGGGTGAATGGAGATTTTATACAAATGTGCCAATAAAACAGTGCTTTTGGTCTTTGTTTGGAGGTATGATCATGGGACTGGCTGCCAGGATGGCACCTGCATGCAATGTCTGGCATCTCATGGGGGGGGCGCCGATTTTTGCGATGCAAAGTTTGTTATTTGTTGCGGGTCTTTTTCCTGGGGCCTGGCTAGGTAGCCGGATTCTGGTCAAATACGTTGTGTAGATCTGGGGGGACGATGGACAGCAAGTACATCGAAAATCTGGAGTTTGACATACGCGGGCAAGTCTGCCCTTCGTCACTACTGACGACGTTGAAGGAAATCAGTATTAACAAAGAGGCGCTTAAGGCCGGAACGCTGCGCATTACGGTGAAAACCGATGCCCGTGACGCCACCGCGACCATTCCGCAGATGGTTAAAAATATGGGCTATGCGGTCAGGGTAGAAAAGCAAGATGGCTATTACTGCATTATGGTCGGAAAAAATGTGTAAAAACGCTGAAAATCAAACTACGGGTCATTTCCCCGCTGAGGGGGAGTTGGATTCTCTGCGCGCCGAAATCGAGCGTCTGCAGATTGAAAACCGTTCGCTCCGTAACTTGCAGCAGAAGAGTATTAGCTATATTCGCGATAAAGTAGATCAATTGCTGACGGTGGTCGGCACCAAACCCCTGCGGCCCGAGGAACTCGATGATGAGCTTTTGATCAGTCTCGATCCGATTGGCATCGTCAGTGACACTTTCGTGCAGATTCTCGAAAACCAGAGAGAAACCAACGAAGAGCTCTCTCTGGCCAAAAATGAACTGGACGCCATTTTCCATGCCGCTGGCAACGGCATTATGGTGCTGAACACCGAGGGCAAGGTCGTTTCTTATAACGCCAAGATCAAAGAACATTTTTGCGTGGACGGCGATTCGATGATCGGTCTCTGCTGTTCCGAAAAAATTTGTACCGCAGAATCTCGCCGCGAAGCCTGTGTTTTCCAGATGGTTATGCAGAAGAGCCAAACTGTTACGCGGCGCAATTGGCAGTCGCGCGGGAACCATTACGATGTGATTGGTGCGCCGATCAAGAACCGGTCCGGCGAGATCGCCCAAGTTGTTCTCGTGTACAACGACATCACTGAGCGCATACGCAATGAGCAGGCACTGGCTGAGGCGAATATGCGGCTTGACACCATTTTTAATTCGGTGCTGGCCGGAATTGTCTTGATCGATGCAGAAACTCAGCGCATCGTCGAGGTCAACAGCAAGGCGGGCGAGCTGATTGGCGGACCGATTAATAAAATTCTCGGATCCGAATGCATGAAGTTTCTCTGTCCCACGGTTTGTGTTGGGTGTCCAATTCTTGAAGGAGATCTGACGTTTACGAC
>JBFHFM010000364.1:0-3365 GCA_041583595.1 Trichloromonas sp.
ATCAACGCCCAGTCCCCAAAACCACCGCAGGCACCGTCTTCGCCAGCAGTTGCACATCAAACCACAACGACCAACGGTCGATATATTCCAGGTCCATCTTCATCCATTGCTCGAAATTGATATCGTTTCGGCCACTCACCTGCCAGATACAGGTCAAACCCGGCTTCATCGACAGCCGACGACGCTGCCAGGGTTCGTACTCTTGCACCTCTTGCGGCAACGGCGGCCGGGGTCCGACCAGGCTCATCTCTCCCCGCGCCACATTAATCAACTGCGGCAACTCATCCAGACTGGTCTTGCGCAAAAAAGCCCCGATCCGGGTAATCCGGGGGTCGTTAGCCATTTTAAAGACCGGTCCGTCCATTTCGTTCGACTGCTGCAGGTCCGCCTTGCGGGCCTCCGCATCCGAAACCATAGAGCGAAACTTGTACAGGGTAAAAATGCGACCATTGAGACCACTGCGCTGCTGACGGAAAAAGATCGGTCCCTTGCTCTCCAGCTTGATCAGCAGAGCCACCAGGGCGAAAAAGGGAGAAAGCAACAGCAGGCCCAAAATCGCCGCTATGCGATCACAGACCGCCTTGACAAAGAGTTCGAAAACCTTGCGCGGGGTCGAAGAGAGGGTCAGGGTCGGGATCCCGACAAAAGACTCGATCTGCACCGAAGCGATTTCGGGCTGGTACATCATTTTCTGGATCTGCCAGTCGGGCAGCACCCGCACCTTCACCCCCAGTTTCTCGGCGAAACTGATATAATCGATGGCGTTATAGATCTTTTTCAGCGGCATGGCGAAAATAACTTCGTCCACGGCCTTATTCAGAAGAATTTCGTAAAAATTATCCACGGTGCCAATTACATCGGCCTTCTCGGTAACCGCCACGCCAATCCGTTTCGGATCGACATCGAGACAGCCGAGAATCTGGTAACCCAGATCTTCGCTGGCCGCGATATAGGTCACCAGATCCCGGGCCCGCTCCATGCTGCCAATCACCAGAATTTTCTGGCGATTAAAATCCTTACGGCGGTGATTGGCGACCCCACGACGCACGAAAACATGCACTGAGGTCAGCAGAAAGATGTCAAAAACAAAGAAGAGCACCAGCAGCAAGCGACTGGTCTCGCCATGCTGAAACAGGTACAGCAGCACCACCACCATGCCCGTCGCCGCCGAAACGGCCTTAAGCTGGGTGATAAAAGCGTGCTCCAGGGATTTTTGCCGGTACAGCTCGTGGATGTTAAAGAAGTCAAACGACAAGGCGCTGCAAACGAGCACTGTCATCAATATCATGTAATAATTAGGCCCGGTCGAAAGCCCCCCAACCATCACACCGTGCTTTTTAACGTAATAGGCCATCACAAAGGCCACAGCCGTCAAGGCCAGATTGAGCAGTTTAAAACCCTTATCCTGTAGAACCTTTTCCCCAAACATGGTCATTTCCCCTTACGTCTTTAATAAAAAGACCTTCAATAAAACTCACGGCTTCATCCAAACCGCAATAAATCAATTCATAACAGGGCGTCTTCTCGACCAGCGCGATCATCGCTTCTACGTCCCGAGCGGTCAGATCACGATTAGAAGAGCCCGTATGGACCAGGCGACGCATCGCCTCCCCTTTTTCCAGCGGGCCCATCCGCTGATCGCCCTCTGACACATAACGGGGAAAGACGATGGCCTGCACTTCACCAACCGCCCCCTTAGCCGGAAGCGAAGCCACCGGCGGCATGAGATAGCGGACTTGCTTGCCATCCGCCCGAGGATGAACAGGCAACCCGGACAACCCCGGATAGCAATCCTCCAGTACCGGCACCGAGCCCGGCTTGATACTCATCGGCAGCAAAAAAGGCGTGACCCTCAACGATTCGATGTCGAGGACCGCCAGTTCGTCCGAATAAAACGAAAAACCTCTGGCCGCCAACGTCGCCGCCAAAGTCGTTTTGCCACTCCCCGCCTCGCCGGGCAACAGGATCATTTGGCCGCGCTGACCGACAACGGCCGCATGAAAGAGCAAATTCGCTTTAATCGCCTCGCTGAAACGGACAAAAGCCAAGGTTACAAGGTGAGGCAGCACCCGCTCACGCGATACGTCTTCGACATAGCCGCGCCCATCCAGATAAATATCCCAAACGTCATCTTCAGAACCCGCGGCCACAACAGCCAGCTGCGTAGACACCGCCCCTGAGCAAGACTCACTCAGATGCCCCATGATGCTGGCAAAGGCGTTCCCCAAATCAAGATCCGAGCAACAAAGCTCAAGAGCATGGTCAGCCAAGCCGAAGGAACGCCGAAACGAGAAACTCTCCCTCCCCAGATCAAGCTGCGGCCCCAACGCTTCGGGAAGTCCATAGTCAATCTCCAGAGCCGGATCTACCACCACACCACCTGCAAGCAGCCCGGCGTCACGAAAAACAGCTATGGCCTCCGTCACGTCACGCTTGCCGGTTTCTTCGCTCACCGCAAAGACCTCAGCGTACCGCGCCACCAGATCGGCAAAATCCTCGACTTCACCCAACATGCACCAAAGAAAAGCCGAGGAGGGGTTGAGCACCCAAACCTGACGAGAACCAGGACAACAAAGCAGCCCCCCCTCTGCAAAGGGATAAAAAGCCACAGACGGAGAAGGGTGTTCAACGGGAATTCGGTTAATCACAGGCACCATCTACAGCCACTCCCAGCATAGAAGCGGCAAAAGGATGCCGGAGCGAAAACAATCCATTGCGATAAACAAAATCAACCGTTGTCGTTACCAAGCCAGCCAACAGGATCTTTGTCAGGGGAATTATTGTCAGGGATAACCCCCTTGCCCGGGTTCCAGGTTTGCGCAGCACTGGCTTTTTCGACCAGCATGGACATGATCACCGGAGTGGCGTAGGCGGCGTAGACGCTTTTGCGCAGAAAATCGCGGCGGCGCTCGTCAGTAAGGTTTTTTTCATCGTGATTTTTTTTCTCAGACTCATTCATAACAACCTCCGGTAAAGACCACTTCAAGACCCCGGGTCGCGTCCTGCGTGGGGTACATGCATCCTGCACTATTTAAATAAATAGACAGAAAAACCGTCGTAGATGCCAGAAAAGGACCACAACGGCGTGTTCACCGGCCCCCCTCAAGGCTTAATCTGTACTTACACTAGAAAACAACTATTCAAAAAAAGAATAATTGGACCTTGATAATAGCAGGGCCAATTATAAAATTTCAAGAACTTTAATAAGCAAACATGGATAAAAAACCCCATAAATCAAACAAGTAGCTGGGATTTGTCGGGTTTTTGTTTGACTGGAGGACGGAGAACGGAGGACGGAGAACGGAGAACGGAGAACGGAGAACGGAGAACGGAGAACGGAGAACGGAGAACGGAGAACGGAGAAC
>JBFHFM010000365.1:0-3355 GCA_041583595.1 Trichloromonas sp.
CCCGAGGCAGCCAGTACAGCACCTGGTACACGGGCAATACTTCTTTAACCAACACCGCTTCAATCGGCACCAATGGTGGCAGTAACGGACGGGCGCATGATTTTACCTGTTCAAAATGTCACAGCCCGCATGCCACCGGAATGCCGGCTCTGTTGATTACCAATTGTGTCGACTACCAGGTCTCCGACTGGCAACGAACCGGAAATAACTCTACAGTCATCGGGCCAAAGGCCACCAATACCTATGCGAAACGGGTGCCGGTCAACTGCCATCGAAAAGAGTCAACGACGACGGGTTGGCATCGATTGAACGTAAAACAGTAGTTCTTTTAACCGGAAAGGAGATCGACAATGAATCGCTATATGAAACCGAAGGTGGTGGGGAGCGGCAACGTGCATCCCTGCTAGATTAAGGACCAGGGGCCGGGGAGAAATTCCCGGCCCCTGGTTGTTGGAGTATGACTTTACAAAGAGCATCGATGCCGATGGCCCTTTTTATTTGGTCAGTGCCGCATGGATCGACACCTATTGAGAGAAAAGTCGCCAGCCTTGGCGAATCATATTAAAATGAAGGTCCGAACCGCTTACGTTTTTGCTGAAGACACGGGGGTGCTTAAAGGCCAGATTTATGTTAGAATTCGCGGGATTTCAGGGTTAATTTTAGCTGTGGACGGACAGCGCCCAACATCCCCCCCAGCTCCAAGGAGTTTTCATGCGTATCCTATGTTTAGTCATAATCTCGTTATTATTCACGGCCTGCCAGAAACAAGAAGAACAACCCCCGGCACCGACCCCCGCAGCGCAGCTACAACCTGCTGAACCTACAGCCGCCGAACAGGGGGTATTTCAACCGCGCCGGGTTGAGCTGGCCTCCTCGGCTCTGCCTATCTGGCGGGAAGCACAGGAAAGCAAGCCGGCACTGGTGTTGATGAGCTTCGACCCGTTCCTTAAGCCGGTCCCTGCTGAACTCAAACAGCGGGCCATCGACCTGGTCGCTCAGGGGAGTGCTGACGACTTCGCCCGCCATGGCAGTTATTTTCGTGCGGATCCGGTGATCTTGCCCAACCAGACTCTGAGCGCCGCCATCGATGCGGGTCTGTTCTCGAAAATCTATTGGATCTTCCCGGCCAAAAACACTCCCGAACAGCTCGATGTCGTCACATTTCGTGAGCAGATGACCGAGGCCGGTTTTTTCAGCGCCGAAGAAGCGGCGGCACTCACCCTGAAAGACGCCGCATTTTCCGGCGTCCTGCGTGGCCTGCCTTTCCAGGCGGTTCACTACCTGGCGTTTCCCGAAGTGAACGAGCCGCTGGTGCTGCATATCGACCTGAGTTTTTTTCGGGGCCTCTACGACAACGAAATCAAAACCCCGCTCTACGACCTCATCCACCAGGCCGCTAGTACCCTGACTCAAAGTGGCTGGAAGCCACTGGTCACGACCCTGTCCTACTCGACCCTGGAAGGGGAAATTGCCCTGGAAACCCGTTTCGTCCTCAGTAACCTCGCCGACATCCTGGCCAACCCTTCGCTGCTCGCCGCCGAGGCGATGCCGCCCGCCTGGGGGTTGCGGGCCGAGGGCCTGTATGCCGCCGACATGTTCACCGATTCAAAAAAACTCGAACTTTTCCACAAGGCAGCGGTGCTGGCCCCCGATGACCCAACCGCTCTCTATGACCTGTTTCAGGCCCATTTCATGGCCAAAGAAATCGATCAAGCCCTGGCCACTCTCGACCGGGCAGTCGCCCTCGACCCCGGCTATGCGGCCACCTACCTGGCCCTTGCCGACATGGCCCTGACAGACAACAACCCTTCGGTGACCTTCGACCTGCTGAACAAGGCTAAACCGTTTTTCCCCTACAATCCCTTTGTCGACCTGCAACGGGCGGATTTGCTGCTGCAGAAGGGCGACCGCAATGGCGCCATCGAACTGCTGGAAACCCTGAAAAGCGCGGAATGGTCGAGTTTCTATCGCTCTGAGATGCCCGGAGAGATCGACGATATGCTTGAGGCCGCGAAGAACCCGCCGACAACGGATGAAAAAGCGGATGTCCAGTAACCGCGTCAGCCGATTATTCACGTTTTTCGCCGCCCTGTCGTTGCTTTCGGCTTGTCAGCCTGAGAGCGAGCCGTCGGTATCGAAGCCTAGGGGGCGCCGTTGCCCGTGCCAGTCAATATAGCATCTGGTATGATACCGGTGTCGGCTACGTTCATCCACTGCCAGAATGAAAGCCAAAGGGCCGGGAGATAATCTCCCGGCCCTTTGGCGTTGAGGTGGTTTGATCTGAGAAATTTCTCTGACCTTGGCTAGAGGGGGAAGGGCGAGGTTTCTACCGGGGGGAAGGCAAGGGCTCAGGGGCTGTCACACGGCCGAGAGTCCGGTCGAAGTTTTTGTCGAAAAAACTGGCCGCGATGGCCGAGGGATCGCTAGTGCCCCACCAGTTGCGGGGAAAGCTGACGTCCCCTTGTTGTTCGTGTCCCATCTTGACCTGGTACTGGCGGCTGCCGGTGATGTTGTTGTATTCGATAAGGGCCTGGTTGTCCGAGCGGGTGACGACGAAGATGCCGATGTTGTTGTCGCGGATCGTGTTGTGATGGATATGGGCCTGACTGCGTCGTTCTTCGTAGCGCAAGCCATGGTTATTGTCGTGGATCAGGTTGCCAGTCACTTCGATATTGACGGTGGAAAAGCGTACTCCATCGATGTTGTGGCGGAAAGTCGAGTTTTTGATGCTGGCCTTGCAGAAATGGACCTGGATTCCGCTGTAGGCGTACTCAGAGATGATGTGCTCGATTTCCCCTTGCTGGGCGAAGTCGAGGTAGAGGAATTTCCAGTCGGCCTTCTTCGGCTGATCGGCGCCGCTGGTGAAAAGAATCGGCGCTTCAGCGGTGCCGCGGGCGACCAGTCCACCTTCGATCAGCAGTTCTGAATCGCCGATGGCATCGCCGTCGCGGTCGAGGGGCATGAAGGTTACACGGGTCCCGGGCAAAATGGTGAGCCGGGCACCTTTCTTTACCGTGACTACCCCGGTGATCTGCACTTCTCCTTGCCAGGTTGCTTCACCGATGATGACTGCGTCGGTCAGCTCCATGGGCGGGGTCGCCGGGTGGGCACAGGCGGTCAGAGTCAGTAGTATTAATATCCAGAAATACCATCGCACAGCTTAATCCTCCTTGTCACCCAGCTGAATCCAACCTGCAAAAAACCTAGGGGAGCTGCTTGCGGGTCTGTCACTGCAATTCGATCACCTCAACTACAATATTTACATCATCGATCAGGTTGTCGGGTTCAATTTTTAAGGAATGGTCGGCGGTGACTTCGTACATGCCGAACCGCTCGCCCGGCGTGGGGGAGTCGC
>JBFHFM010000366.1:0-3344 GCA_041583595.1 Trichloromonas sp.
CAGGTCCTGCACCACCACAAAGGAAGCCTTATCAAGTGCAGCCTCAACCTTCACCCGGTTGGGGTAGGACGAGACAGGGTCTTCACCAAGAATGTAGAGAGCCGAAAGTTTTTCGCTGGCAGCGGCTTCGAGCATAGCCTGAGCACCAAGAGCGCCTTTTGCTGGCAGAATGCCGAGGTCGATAGCTCCCTGACTGTTGGCCTTTTCTCCACACAGATAGAGGCCAGAACCAGCGCGACCAGCATTGCCAGTGAGGATGGCGAGATTAGCAGCAGCGATACCGAGTTCTTTGCTGTTAGCACTGTAAGGCAGGCCGTAGGCGAGAAGGATCGCACTTTTCTTGGATGCAGCCAACTGGCGGGCGGCTCCGCGGATGGCGTCAGCAGCGACACCCGTTTCCTTGGCTACCTTGTCAGCGCTGTACTTGGCCAGATGTTTCTTGAGTTCATCCAGACCTGCTACGTCTTTAGTCACCGCGAGGTTTTCTTCGATCAAAACCTGTGCGAGGGCATTGAGTACATTGATTTCCATCCCAGGTGCGTGGAGAAGCGTTTTAGACCCAGGTAGTTTGTCCAGTTTGCCCTTCTTGTCGGCAACCACAAAAAGATCAGCGTGGTTGGCGCGAATCGCCTGGTTGACAACCATACCGACCACCGGATGAGTCTCATAGAAATCACTGCGGATGGCCAAGATAGTATCGCACTCTTCAATCTGCGGGAAAGTTCCAGTTGAAGCAGCCACTCCGATAGTTTCTTTAAGACCTTCAGTGATCCCCTTGTAACACTCTCCACCAGAGTGGTCGATATTGCCAGTACCGAGCTGACTGGCAACCTGCTTGAGTAAGAAGTATTCTTCGTTTGACAACCGGCCGCCGGTGAGAATACCGACCCCCTTGTCGCCTTGGGCTTTCTTGAGCCCGTTGCTAACCACGGCAATGGCTTCGTCCCATGTGGCCGCGACCAGTTCACCATTTTTGCGCACCAGCGGTTGAGTCAGACGCTGGTCGCTGTTGATGTAGGAATAACCGAAGCGCCCGCGGATGCAAAGGTTGCCATCGTTAACCCCGGTTTTATCGTTGAAACGGACGGTTTCGACCTTATTGTCCTTAACCCCGAGAGTGAGAGTACAACCGTTACCACAGTAGCCGCAAACGGTATCAACCTCTTTGAGCTGCCAAGGGCGGGCCTTGAACTTGAACGGACGGGGCAAGATCGCTCCGACCGGGCACATAGAGACGCACTGTCCACAGAACTCGCAATTCAGGCCGCGGTCGAAGGCGGTGGCAATCTTGGTTTCGAAACCTCGATTGATGAAGGAGTAAGAACCGTAACCAACAACCTCGTCACAGACCCTGGCGCATTTGCCACACAGTACGCAACGATTCATGTTGCGCTCGATCAAAGGGTTAATCTCATCGGTCGGGAGATTGAATTTTTCACCCTCAAAACGGTTAGTGGTAACGCCGTAATCGTAAACAAGGTCCTGTAGATCGCACTCACCACCCTTGTCGCAAACCGGGCAATCAAGCACATGATTGACCAGCAGAAACTCAAGCACAGTCTTGCGCACTTTACGGATTTCGTCTGACATTGTCGTGACGATCATCCCTTCCGTGACCGGAGTAGTACAAGAGGGGATCAGACGACCCTTCATCTGCTCGACTTCCACCAGGCAGACCCGGCAGGCGCCATAGGGGAATAGTTTTTTGGCGTAGCAGAGAACAGGAATATTAATCCCTACCTGCGCAGCGGCCTGATAGATCGTAGCCGTCTTGCTCGCCGTAACTTGCTTGCCATCAATCGTAAGATTTACCATCTTATCCTCGTATCAAATCAGGGTTAGGAAGTCGGCTAATCGATCGCCATGAAAGGGCAGGCATCATAACAGGAGGTACACTTGGTACATTTCTCCAAATCAATTTTAGCCAACTGCCCCTTTTCCCATTCGATTGCTTCTACCGGGCAAGCTTTGACACACATCCCACACTTCTTGCACTTATCTTCGATAACCCGGAAATGAAGTAGAGCTTTACAGGAATGCGAAGGGCACTCTTTTTCTTTAATGTGCGCCTCGTACTCGTGGCGGAAATAACGTATGGTCGACAGGACCGGATTCGGAGCCGTCTGTCCAAGACCACACAGCGAGCTCTTCTTGATATCGTAGGCCATATCCTCCAGGAGTTCGATATCCCCTTCGCGCCCTTTGCCCTCAGTAATGCGCTCGAGAATTTCGAGCATGATCTTCAGACCGATGCGGCAAGGGATACATTTACCACAGGACTCGACTCGGGTGAAATTAAGGAAGAACCTGGCGATATCCACCATGCAGGTGGTTTCGTCCATGACAACCAGACCACCGGAGCCCATCATTGCGCCTGCCTTGATCAGCGAATCATAGTCGACCTGAGCGTCGAGGGCTTCAGCGGGCAGACACCCCCCGGAGGGACCGCCAGCCTGAACCGCCTTGAACTTACGGTTTTTGTGAATACCACCGCAGACGTCGTAGATGACCTCTTTCATGGTGGTACCGGCCGGGACTTCGACCAAGCCTGTATGCTTGACCTTGCCGGTGAGTGCGAAAATCTTGGTTCCCTTGGTCCCCTCGGTACCAATGGCGCTGTACCAGTCGGCACCATTGTAAAAAATGTATGCGACGTTGGCGAAAGTCTCAACGTTATTGATATTTGTAGGATAGCCCCAGAGTCCGCGAACTGCCGGGAATGGAGGACGAGGGCGGGACATACCGCGATGCCCTTCGATGGAAGCCATCAGGGCGGTTTCCTCACCACAGACGAAGGCTCCGGCGCCAGCTTTGATCCGCATGTCGAGTTCGAAACCAAGTCCCATGCAGTTCTTACCAAGGAACCCTTTTTCGTAACAGGTATCGATCGCCATCTGCAGACGTTTGATCGCCAGCGGATATTCAGCACGTACATAGACATAGGCAAACTTGCAGCCAATGGCGTACGCACCGATCATCATTCCTTCAATTAAGCCATAGGGGTCGCCTTCAAGGACCGAACGGTCCATAAACGCTCCGGGGTCACCTTCGTCTGCGTTACAGATCAGGTATTTGGTTTCACCAGGAGAGGCGGCACAGAAACTCCACTTAACCCCGGTGGGAAAACCCCCGCCCCCACGTCCACGTAGACCGGACCGTTTGACCTCGTCAATTACCTCAGCGGGCTTCATCGTGACCGCCTTTTTGATCCCGGCAAAGCCATTATGATCGAGGAAATCTTCGAGACTTTCGGCATCGATGGTTCCGCAACGCGAGAAGATGATGCGCTGCTGCTTCTCAAGGAACTTGGAGTAATAGGGCCCGGCGACCTTCTTCTCAACCGG
>JBFHFM010000367.1:0-3338 GCA_041583595.1 Trichloromonas sp.
AGAATTAAAAGGTTTTTTGTGCATCGACATGGAATCAAGTAAGTATAAGGATATCACCCTGCAGGTATTTCGTCGTATGCGCTTGAAATACCGTGATTATCCGCATCTCGGGGTGGTATTGCAAGCCTACCTCAAGGATACTGACCGCGACCTCGATGAGCTTTTGACCTGGGCCAAGGGTGAGGATTTGCCGATCTCGATTCGGCTGGTCAAGGGAGCTTATTGGGATTACGAAACCGTTTTGGCTGAGCAGAATGGCTGGCCCTGCCCTGTTTACACGATAAAAGCTGAGTCTGACGCGGCCTTCGAACGCCATGCCGAGATCATTCTTAAAAATCATGCCATGTGCCACTTAGCTTGCGGTTCTCATAATATCCGCTCCATTGCGGCGGTCATGGAACTTGCCAATCACCTGAAAGTTCCTGAAGAGCGTTATGAATTTCAGGTTCTGTACGGGATGGCCGAACCTGTACGCAAAGGCTTATTGGAGGTCGCCAGACGAATCCGCCTGTACTGTCCCTACGGTGAAATGATCCCGGGGATGGCTTACCTGGTTCGACGATTGCTGGAAAATACCGCTAACGAATCGTTTCTGCGTCAGAGTTTTGCTGAAGAGACTGAGATTATCCGTTTACTGGAAGACCCGCAACGTACAATTGATCGACAGAAGGTCGGCTATCCCTCTGAAAACGCGGATCAGGTTGCCCTCCCCGGCTTTGTCAACGAACCCGCCGTTGATTTTACAGTTTCCGCTAACCGTCAGGCCTTTCCTCTTGCGATCGCCCAGGTGCGTAAGCATCTGGGCCAAATCTATCCCTTGTTCATTGATGGAAAAGAGGTGCAGACGCCGGAGCGGTTAGCTTCGCTGAATCCGGCGGTCCCTGCCGAAGTCATTGGGAATGTTTGCCTGGCTGGCTCGAATGAAATCGAGATGGCTATTCGTGCAGCAAAAAATGCTTTTCCCGCATGGCGTGACACTGAACCGGGACAGCGTGCTCAATGTCTGCTGGGGGCTGCTGAAACTGCCAGGAAAAGGATTTTCGAGCTGGCGGCCTGGCAGGTGCTCGAAGTCGGCAAACAGTGGGATCAGGCCTACGCCGACGTGACTGAGGCGATCGATTTTCTGGAATATTATGCTCGCGAAATGGTCCGACTTGGCGTCCCGCAAAAAATGGGACAGGCGCCAGGCGAGGATAATCGATATTCCTACGAACCGCGCGGCCTGGCCGCTGTCATCTCCCCTTGGAATTTTCCGCTGGCGATTAGTTGCGGCATGGCCGCTGCCGCTATTGTCACCGGTAATTGTGTGTTGTTTAAACCGTCAGGATTGGCCCCGGTCATTGGTCATCAACTGGTTGAATTCTTCACGGCCGCGGGTCTTCCGCCAGGGGTTTTTAACTATGTGCCGGGAAGAGGCAATGAAATCGGTGATCTGCTGGTGGAACATCCGGATATCAGCCTGATCGCCTTTACCGGATCCGTAGAGGTCGGCCTGCGTATCGTCGAAAAGGCGGCTCGAGTCCAACATGGACAACGTCATGTCAAACGGGTGATCGCCGAGATGGGGGGGAAGAATGCGATTATTGTCGACGATGATTCAAACCTTGACGAGGCGGTGCCTCATGTCCTCTATTCTGCGTTCGGCTTTCAGGGGCAGAAATGCTCGGCCTGTTCACGGGTTATCGTGCTTGATGCCGTTTATGACCAGTTCGTCAAACGTCTGGTTGTGGCAGCCAGATCTCTGAAAATCGGCCCGGCCGAAGATCCCGCTTATTTCATGGGTCCGGTTGTTGACGCCGCTGCGCAGAATAAAATTCTCGATTATATCGACCTGGCCAATCGTGAAGGAGAGATCCTCTATCGCAGCGAGGTGCCCGGTAATGGATTTTATGCTCCGTTGACGATTGTCGGTCAGATACGACCGGAGCATCGTCTTGCTCAGGAGGAAGTTTTTGGACCGCTACTGGCGGTCATGCGAGCTGACGATTTCGATCAGGCTCTAACCTGGGCTAACAGCACCCGTTTTGCCCTGACTGGTGGGGTCTTCAGTCGCAGCCCCGCTCACCTTGAACGGGCCCGTCGTGAGTTTCGGGTTGGCAATCTTTATCTTAATCGTAATTGCGTTGGCGCCCTGGTCGAACGTCAGCCTTTTGGTGGCTCCGCCATGTCGGGGCTGGGAACCAAGGCCGGCGGCCCCGATTATCTACACCATTTTATGGACCCGCGTACCGTAACGGAGAACACTATACGCCGTGGTTTTGCTCCTGCGGAGGCATAATCCGGTAATTGGTGGATAAAAATCCCAATTTTACCGGTAGATATGCTACAGTTCCTGCCCGAAAAAGTATTAAAACGATCATTGTCGAAACACAGGAATCATCAAAGATGAAAATCGAGTGGTACCCCGGACACATGACCAAGGCCAGTCGGCTGATCGCTGACGTGATCATGTCGTTCCACGTAATTATTGAAGTCCTTGACGCCCGGCTTCCCGTTTCCAGCGCCAACCCGGTTCTGGAGAAACTGCGGCAGAACAAGCCTTGCATCAAGGTGCTTAACAAGAGCGACCTGGCCGATCCTGCCGTCACCAGGGCTTGGGTTCAACATTTTGAAAAACAGAAAAGCGTTCGTGCCCTCCCCTTTGACGCTCGCAAGCGCTCCGATGTGGGGCTTGTTACCTCGCTCAGTAAAAGCCTGGCACCCAATCGCTGTAAGCCAGGTTTTCCGCTGCGCGCCATGGTGATTGGTATTCCCAACGTTGGGAAGTCAACCTTGATCAATACGTTGGCCGGCAAGCGTATGGCACGAATCGGGGATCGCCCGGCTATCACCACCTGTAATCAGCAGATCGATTTGCGTAACGGGATTATGCTTTCTGACACTCCGGGGTTGCTCTGGCCGGTCATGGATGATCAAGATGGTGCTTATCGTCTCGCTGCCAGCGGCGCTATCGGTGACAGTGCGTTGGATTACGTTGAGGTAGCTCATTTTGCTGCTGAATATTTGATGCAGCGTTATCCCAAGCTGCTGCTTGAACGTTACAAGCTGGCCACAATGCCTGAGAGTTCCACCGCTCTGATTGAAGAAATCGGTCGCTTGCGCGGCTGCCTGGTGTCCGGCGGCGAGATCGACCCGCACCGCTCGGCCGAAGCGTTTATCCGTGAGCTTCGTGGGGGGAAAATCGGCCGGATAAGTTTAGAAGAGCCCCCAGAAACTACCTGAGGTATTCCATCTAATCTACTGAATAACAATAGAAATATTTCGCAGGAGAAATAAATGCTCGTTGACTTTTATGTTGGAAACATATCCTTTGAAGCGACCGAAGAAGATCTCCGTAA
>JBFHFM010000368.1:0-3278 GCA_041583595.1 Trichloromonas sp.
AATTTCCCGGTAAAAACTCTCACTGTAAAGCTCCCCGGCAAGGGAAAAGCGAGGAGGATCGTGAATGACCGAGTCAAAGGATTCCGACGCAAGCTCACGGATATATTCATCGACATTGGCCTGCACCAGCTGGATGTTTGCGCCGAAGATCCCCTGTGACCACGGGTTTCTTTTGCGCAGCGCCATGACCGTTGAACTAAGTTCGACCGAAATGACTTCGCGCGCCCCCAATTTGAGGGCGGCCGAGGCCGCATAGCCGAGACCGCTGCAGGTATCCAGGACCCGGTCCCCTTTTTTCACCACTTGCGCGGCCATCAGCCCGGCACTCTCAAAGGGGTTAATCCCCTTCGAGATGTGCATTTTTACCCCGCTGATTTCCAGCAGCGGGGCCTGCTCGGTGGGGACGAGCTTATAATACCCTTCGTCCCTGACCTCGAGCACTTCGAGCTGGCCATCTTCCAGACAAAAAATTCTGTTGTCCTTGCCCTCGATCTGCAGCAGCTCCTCCCGGCTCAAGCGATGATCCGCATCCAGAATCAGCGCATCGCCGCTGAGGGCGAAGGTGCCGCGAGAAATGTTCAAATCGACCGAGATCTCAATACACGCTTCGCCTCGGTCGAGCGCGGCGAGAACCTGACGGGCGATATCCGAATAAAACCAAAAGCTAGGTGTGTCCATAATATCCTACAGGTCCAAGTTCACATCTCGGGCCATAGCGGGGTAAAGAATTAACGGCAGGAGACAATATTTGCCGTCTGTGAGCGCAGATCTAAAACGACCTGGACCTTCTTTTTTCTCAATTGCTCAAGAACCTGGGCGACCTTATCCTCCAGACTGCAACCGACGTCCGCCCAATCGGCCCCATCTCTGGTTACAAATTCCTGAATCATATTGTGCAACGTGGTAGGGTTTATCCGCTCGTACGGAACCACGACCCCTTCTTCATGGTGACTATCCGGTTCTTCCTGGCTGTGGGACATGCTCACCTCGATATGGCTTGGCGCCGGTCTGATCCGTATCCAGGAACCTCGGATAGATGGGGTAAACCCTGCGCCGATGAATGGTCCACTGAACAATCCCCTCCCAACATAAGGCAAAGCGCTTCAAGGATCTAATCTTTTTCGGCGCGAGGCAAGAGGAGCTTGAGTAATACCACAACAGTTCCATCCAGGCGAAGCCAATTACAAACAAGAGCCAAGCTGAATTGATCAATACAAGCAGGAAAAGATGGACGCAACAACATCCCCCAATTTCCTGATACATGCAGTCCTCATAGAAAGCACAGTTAAAAGCCAGTGGAACACCGAACGAAATGAGGGCAAACAAGCATAATTTTCTGATTTTCATTTTCCTTCTCCAGAGCATAAAACCCTAATTGGGGACAGAAAACCTATTCCCTTAGAGCTGTTTTCACCTTTAAATAATGTTTCCGAACCACCTGCCAACCTTTGAGCGAGCGCACACGCCGACATGGGTCGCCCCAGAAAATAGCCCTGGCCCTCGTGGCAGCTCCTGTTTTGCAAATACGTCAACTGGTCTCGAGTTTCTATGCCTTCGGAAATCACCCGCATTCCGAGTTTTTCGCCCATGGCGATAATCGTATCGACAATGGTCTCCCCTCGTCCATCATTTGCAATTTCTTGAACGAAACTTCGATCTATCTTGAGCCGATCGAAGGAAAAATCACGCAAGTAGCGCAAGGACGAGTAACCGGTGCCGAAATCGTCTAAAGCCAGAGAAACGCCTAAGGATTTCAGGTCGACGAGGTTTTGGATATTCGACTTTATGCTTTCCATAAAAACCGATTCGGTCAATTCCAGTTCCAAATGGCGGGCATCCATTCCTGCTGCGGCCAGATGTTTTGCGACCCTCGAAGGCAGGCTCCCCTGTTTGACCTGGTGACCGGAAATATTGACAGCCATTCGGACTGGAGGCAGACCGGCCTCCCGCCAAGTCTGGTGCTGGGCGCAGGCGGTGGATAATACCCAGTCGCCAATCTCGTTGATCAGGCCATTCTCCTCCGCCAGGGGGATAAACAAATCGGGGGAAATCGCGCCTTTTGTCGGATGATCCCAGCGGAGCAGCGCTTCGGCGCTAACAATTTTTCCGGATTTAAATTCGTGCTGAGGCTGATAGACCAGGGAAAACTCGTTTCGAGCCAGGGCCTGATGCAGGGATGATCGCAACTCGTTACGCCCCTGAATTTCTTCATCCATCTTCATGTCGAAAACTCGATAGTTTTTCCTGCCGGCCGCCTTGACCGCGTACATGGCCATATCCGCCTGCCTCACAAGGGTTTCCGCATCCTGGCCATTTTCAGGATAGAGAGAAATCCCGATACTTGTGGTAATAAACAGCTCTTTTTGATTCGAGTCATGGGTTGTCGCTAAGGTCTCGAGGATTTTTCTTGCCACCTCCACGGCATCCGCTGTTCCCTGAATCGAAGGCAGGAGAATCAGGAATTCATCCCCTCCGGTCCGTGCCACCGTATCCCAGTGGCTCAGACATCCCCGCAGACGGCTAGCCACAGACTGAAGAAGCAGGTCACCCTGAGCATGGCCCAAACTGTCGTTGATCTCTTTGAATCCGTCCAGATCCAGAAACATGACGGCGAGAGGCTCCCCTTGGGGGCCGTTGCGGGCCAGTGCCCTGGTCAGGCATTCCATGTACAAGGTCCGGTTGGGCAGGCCGGTCAAGTGATCGGAATAGGCCAATTTGTCGGCCTTCAGCTCGGCAGCAGCCCTGCTGGCTTCAATGGTTTTTATCCTGTATGCCATGAAGAACTGAATGAGCATGTACCCGATCAAGATCAGGGCAAGAGCACCGGCAGTTCGGTCCAACACCGCCTCCAAATAAGCTTTACGCGAGGTGATGTCGTGGTAAATCTCGAAGGCCCCGGCAAACTCGCCCCCTCGCATAGCCGGCACAAAGGTCTCCACAATATCGACCGTGACGATTTGCCCATCCAGAGAGGGAGTTTCCTCCTGGATCAGTGCATGATAGCTACGCCCCCGGGCGACCTCCCCCAAAAAGGAGGGGCGGGAATTTACCTGGCCGACTTCATCGGGATCGGTGGAAAAGGTAATAGTCCCGTCGGCAGCGAAGAGCCTGACCTTGTACAGGCTTAAGCGTTTTTTCAACTCAATAAGGGTCCGGGATTGGTCAGGAGAAAGCCCTTCACTGGGGGAGAGGGACGAATTGCCAAACAGCACGGAGGCGAGAGTATCCGCCAGCAAGACCGCCTCCGTCTCAGTATCCTGAATAAGAGTTTCGAGAGT
>JBFHFM010000369.1:0-3249 GCA_041583595.1 Trichloromonas sp.
CTTCGGCGCTGCCGGCCGGGATCCATCCCATGACCTGTTCGGTTGAGGCGTTGATGACTTCGATACGTTCCCCGCTGCGGCTGGGAACCCACTGGCCGTTGATGTACAGGTTCTCGTAGCTCTGCATGGTCTCTCCTGACGGATTCAATGGGAAAAAAGTAATGTTCTATTGTAGCAAGAAAATCGTGTGATGCGAATGAATCTTCGCGGGTAGCAGTTTCGGAAAACAGGCGCAATAGATATTCCGAATTTTGATTAATCGGCGTATCTAAAAATGACCTGATTACGATCCAGCTTCCGGCGACCCCCTCCTTTTGAGAAAGGGGGATTTCGGGGCATTTTTTCCCACGAGCGAGGGATCTTCAGGCGGAAGATGGGTGCTTATCAGGTCATTTGATTTGAGGGCTGGCGAGACCGGATCTCTGAACCTCTGGTGCAGACATCCCAGGACCAAGGAGCCAACAAAGTAAGAGGCGGGCACTCCAGTGGAAGTGCTCGCCTCTTTTTGTGCTCTTATCGATTCAGTTATGCGTCGTTTTCCGGTTCGCCTGTTTGCCGTTCAGGTTACGCTTCAGAAGGCCTTGACGGTTTTGTCAGGCGAGGTCGAAACGATCCAGGTTCATGACCTTGTCCCACGCCGCTACAAAGTCGTGCAGGAAGCGCTCCTGAGAATCCTCGCAAGCATAGACTTCGGCGACGGCACGGAGCTGGGAGTTCGAACCGAAGATCAGGTCGACACGGGTACCGGTCCACTTGGGTTTGCCGGTTGTGCGATCATGACCATCGAACAGGTCGTCTGCTTTTGATGTCGCTTTCCAGGCTGTGCGCATGTCGAGTAGATTGACGAAGAAGTCGTTGGTGAGCGTCTCTGGTCGCTTGGTGAAGACACCGTGTTGCGACAGCCCAAAGTTGGCATTCAGGACGCGCAGGCCGCCAACCAGGACGGTCATCTCGGGAGCGGTCAGCGTCAGCAATTGCGCCCGATCAATCAGCAGCTCCTCGGCAGATACGCTGAATTTGCTTTTCAGGTAGTTGCGGAACCCGTCGGCAGCCGGTTCGAGGACAGCGAAGGCCGCTACGTCGGTTTGCTCCTGTGAGGCATCGGTGCGCCCCGGCGTGAAGGGGACGGTCACTGTGTGGCCGGCCTTTTGGGCCGCTTGTTCGATTCCTGCGCAGCCGCCCAGGACAATCAGGTCGGCGAGAGAAACCTGCTTTCCGCCTGACGCAGCGCTGTTGAACTCTTTCTGGATTTTCTCCAGGGCCTGCAGCACGCTCTTCAGTTGAGCCGGTTGGTTAACGGCCCAATCTTTTTGCGGAGCGAGCCTGATGCGCGCCCCGTTGGCCCCGCCGCGCTTGTCGGAGCCACGGAAGGTGGACGCCGAGGCCCAGGCGGTCGAGACCAATTGCGAGACCGACAGACCAGCAGCGAGGATTTTCTCCTTGAGGGCGGCAATATCTTTTTCGTCAATCAATTTATGCGTGACCGCGGGAACCGGGTCTTGCCACAAAAGCTCTTCTTTCGGCACTTCCGCGCCGAGATAGCGTGAGCGCGGACCCATATCGCGGTGGGTCAGCTTGAACCAGGCGCGAGCGAAGGCATCCGCGAATTTTTCGGGGTTCTGCTGGTAATTCCGTGCGATCGGTTCGTAGATCGGGTCGAAGCGCAGGGAGAGGTCAGCCGTGGTCATCATCGGCCGGTGTTTCTTTGACGGGTCGTGGGCGTCAACCACCATATCCTCTTCGGCTACGTCCTTGGCCAGCCACTGATGGGCGCCAGCCGGGCTCTTGACCAGCTCCCACTCGTATTTGAACAACACCTTCAGATAGCCCATGTCCCATTGGGTCGGTTTCGGTTTCCAGGCGCCCTCGATGCCGCTGCCGATCGTATCACCGCCTTTGCCGCTGCCGAAGCTGCTCTTCCAGCCGAGGCCCATCTCTTCGAGGGGGGCGGCCTCAGGTTCAGGGCCGACATGGGCGGCATCGCCGGCACCATGGCATTTGCCGAAGGTGTGCCCACCGGCGACGAGCGCGACGGTCTCTTCATCGTTCATGGCCATGCGTGCGAAGGTCTCTCGAACGTCGATGCCCGACTTGACCGGATCCGGTTCGCCGTTCGGGCCTTCGGGGTTCACGTAAATCAAGCCCATCTGTACGGCGGCGAGAGGATTGTCGAGTTTTCGCTCGCCCTTATAGCGTGTGTCACCCAGCCAGGTGTCTTCTGATCCCCAGTAGATGTCCTCTTCCGGCTCCCAGACATCCACGCGTCCGCCAGCAAAGCCGAAGGTCGTAAAGCCCATCGATTCAAGAGCGCAGTTGCCGGCGAGGATCATCAGATCGGCCCAGGAGATTTTCTTGCCGTACTTCTGTTTGATGGGCCAGAGCAGGCGGCGTGCCTTGTCGAGGTTCACGTTGTCGGGCCAGCTGTTAAGAGGCGCAAGACGCTGACTGCCGGACCCTGCCCCGCCGCGACCGTCGCCGGTGCGGTAGGTGCCGGCGCTATGCCACGCCATGCGGATGAAGAGCCCCCCGTAGTGACCGTAGTCGGCCGGCCACCAGTCCTGGGAGTCGGTCATCAGCGCACAAAGATCCTTCTTGATTGCCTTCAAGTCGAGTTTTTTAAATTCCTCGGCGTAGTCGAACGCCTCGCCCATCGGATTGGAAAGAGCCGAATGCTGATGCAGAATATGCAGGTTCAACTGGTTCGGCCACCACTGTCGGTTCGAGGTGCCACCGCCAGCGACCTGCCTGCTCGACTTGCCTGTGACCGGGCACTTGCTTTCGTTGTCCATAGGTTTAAATTCTCCCTGTTGTAGGATTTCGTTCAAGTTGACGTTGTCATGATGATGGCTTGGTCATCTTAAGAATTTGGCGAATACTATACATTATAACCGATCAGATTAATAATGCCGGATGTACCGATAGATTGTTTTGTAAATTTTAGGTCTCGATGGGGAGGCGCTGTGGCCCCTTTTCTTGACACTGCAGTGGGTAAAGTTGTATGTAGAAATCTGCCGTTATGAGGCTTTTTTTGTTTTGTTTTGAAGGAGAGAACCGATGATGAACCTGAAACCCGAAGTGGTAGCCCAGCTTGAACGGGTGCTGGGGTCACTGGAGCAACTGCTCCCGGCCGCGGTGGGGCAGATAGACTGGAGCCGCTGCCATGCTGCCAATTGGCGTCGGCATTCTTTTTCCGGTTACCTGGAGGCGGTGGAAAGCGTCCCGACCACCCTGCTTGACGATCTGCTCGGC
>JBFHFM010000370.1:0-3249 GCA_041583595.1 Trichloromonas sp.
GAACCGGATGGAGCATGATCTCTACATCGACCGAGCCGACGAACTCGGCCTGAGCGATGAGCAGGTGACGCAGCTCAAGAAGATCCGCAGCGAATGCCGCAAGGACAACATCCGCACCGGCGCCGAACTTAAAATCACCCGTTTCGAGCTTGCCGACCTGCAGGAAGCCAAAGCAGGTGCGGCTGAGCTTGAGAAACTGGTGCGAAAGAGCAAAACCCTGGAAGGCGACATTGAAATCCGGCACCTGCGGGCCAAGGCCGACGCCAAAAAAGTGTTAACCGCCGATCAGCTTAAAAAAGCCGAAACGCAAGAATCTCTGGAAGATCTCTTCTGACATGTGGGAACGGTTGAAAAACGAGATCCGAAGGCAACAGGCCCACTTTGACAAGCAGATCGAGGGCTGCGTGGCCGGTGTTACGAATCAAGGAAAACGCATCTTCTGCGGTAAAGGCTGCAGCAACTGCTGCACGCTGACCGTCAACTCCGGCTTCACCGAGGCGCTGCTGGTCGCCGAAAGCCTGACTGAAGCCCAGGCCGCAGCGCTAGATGATTACGTGGACCGGCTACGCCGGCTGCTCCCCGGAGCAACCGACCTCAAGGCTTACCTGAAAATGCAGCGCCAGCAGCTCGGCGACTGCCCGTTTCTCGAAGCAGACGGCGCCTGCGGTATCTATCCTGTGCGCCCCTTCGCCTGCCGGGCGCTGCTCTCCACCCGTCCGGCCGACTGGTGCGGAGTCGACTTCAGCACCTTGCCGGCCATCGAAAAAGAGCTGTACATAACCAGCCTCGACCGCAGCATCGTCGACTTCCCAACCCACTACCTGGCCGCCCCCCGGGAGCTCGCGCAACAGCTGGAGTCGGAAGCACTGCTGGAGATGGCCAAAACCTGCGGCGTCTCCCTCTCCGGCAACCTCCCCTACCTGGTCTGGCTGGAAAAGGAATATCGGCTTAGCGAAGTGATCATAGAAGGGAAAGAGGCAACCCTTCAGCTACTGAGAAATGAAGGATTGGACTTGCCCTTCGTTATAATGCTCGGAGCATAAAACAACCCCCGACATATCCCATCGGTAACAAAAAAAACAGCCCGGTTCTCCGAAAAGGAGCCGGGCTGTTTTGCTTTTTGGATCGATCATTCAGGATAATGGCGCGTTCTACGTTCTACGTTCTACGTTCTACGTTCTACGTTCTTCGTTCTTCGTTTTCGCGCCTCGCGCCTCACGCCCCCAGCGCCTTGAACGCCTTGGCCGCTGCCTCAAAGGTGCGATCGAGGTCGGCGGTCGAGTGAGCGACACTCATGAAGCCGGATTCGTACTGGCTGGGGGCGAGATTGATCCCCTCAGCGAGCATGGTGCGGAAAAACTTGGCGAAGAGCTGCGGCGCCTCGGGCGTCACATCAGCGAAGTTGAACACCTCTTCCTTCTGGAAATAGGTACAGAACATGCCGCCGACGCGCTGCAGCGAAGTCGGCACCCCGGCCGCGCTGGCCGCCTGACGCATCCCTTTTTCGAAATAAGCGCTCTTTTCTTCAAGCAGATCGTAGAAGCCGGGCTCCTTGAGCAACTTGAGGGTAGCGATACCGGCACTCATGGCCAGCGGGTTACCGGACAGGGTGCCGGCCTGGTAGACGCCCCCGTCGGGGGAGAGCTTCTCCATAATCTCGGCTTTGCCGCCAAAGGCGCCGACCGGCAGGCCACCACCGATGATCTTACCGAGACAGACCAGATCGCCTCGCACACCGAAACGCTCCTGGGCACCGCCGAAGGCCACCCGGAAACCGGTCATGACCTCGTCAATGATCAGCAGGATTCCTTCCGCGGTGCAGAGATCGCGCAGACCTTGGAGGAAACCGGCCTTTGGCGCCACGCAGCCCATGTTGCCGGCGACCGCTTCGAGGATGATGCAGGCAATTTCTCCCTTGTTGGCGGCGACCAGCGCCTTGGTTTCAGCAAGATCGTTGTAGGTAGCGGTCAAGGTATATTTGGCAAAGTCGGCAGGCACCCCGGGGGAAGTCGGCACACCGAAAGTGGCGGCGCCGCTACCGGCCTTGACCAGCAGCGAATCGGCATGGCCGTGGTAGCAGCCGTCGAACTTGAGGATCTTGTCGCGGCCAGTGTAACCGCGGGCCAGGCGGATGGCGCTCATAGTCGCTTCGGTGCCGGAGGAGACCATCCGCACCTTTTCGATATTGGGATAGGCCTCACGGACCATCTCGGCCAGGGTGATTTCTTTCTCGGTCGGCGCGCCGAACGAAGCGCCGCTGGCGGCCGCCTGCTGAATGGCCTCGACCACCTTCGGGTGGCAGTGGCCAAGAATCATCGGCCCCCAGGAGCCAACGTAGTCGATATAGCCGTTGCCGTCGGCGTCATAAATTTTCGACCCTTCGGCGCGGGCGATGAAGATCGGGTCACAACCGACCGACTTAAAAGCGCGAACCGGGCTATTAACGCCGCCGGGGATGATATTTTTGGCCTGAGCGAAGAGTGCCGAGGATTTCTGGTGGTTCATGGATGCCCCCTATACTGGTTAATCGGCCATAAGACTGCGGCCGCAAGGTTTAAGATATCGACTCCGAGTGCTTAGCATAGCCCATTCCCCTTGTCAAGAAGTGCCACCCAGCACGGATCAGCAGATGATTGAAAGGAGCTCAATTCATCCTCGGACTTTCCCTTTGATCATTATTGGATACAATATATAGCCATATTCACGAAAATCATCCGTTTATTGACAGTTTTTGGATGTTCTCACCAGGGCCGGCGCAAAAACACAATTACAGGTTGAAATCTGATGGTCAAACGCATTCTCATCACCATCGTCGGACTGCTCGTTATTGTCGGCGTCATCGCCGGCATCAAAGTTCTGCAGATCCGCAAAATGATCGACACCGGGGCCCAGTTCGCCCCGCCCCCCGAAACGGTGACTACCGCCGTGGTACGCAATGAATCCTGGGAATCGCTGCTGACCGCAGTCGGTTCGCTGGAGGCCGTACAGGGGGTTGAGGTGTCCGCCGAACTCTCCGGCAAGGTGGTGGAAATCCACTTCGAGGCCGGGATGAAGGTCCGCAAAGGGGACGTGTTATTGCGTCAGGACGTCTCTTCGGAGCAGGCCCAGCTGCCCGGAGCCCAGGCGGCGGTGGAACTGGCCCGGCTCAACCTGAACCGGATGCGTGAGCTGCTGGCACAGAAGATCATCTCCCCGGCCGAACTCGACAGTGCGGTGGCCAACCACCAGCAGGCCCTGTCCGCCGCCGAC
>JBFHFM010000371.1:0-3236 GCA_041583595.1 Trichloromonas sp.
CCGAGGATCTTGTTGAGGCCGAGGTTGTGTTTCATGGCGCTGACGTATTCGGCGATGATGTCGCCGGCGTGGGAGCCGACGATGGTGGCGCCGAGGATTTTGTCGCTGCCCGGTTTGGTCAGCACTTTGATGAAGCCGCCGGTTTCTGACTCGGCGATGGCCCGGTCGAGCTCGGCCAGCTCGAAGCGGGTGAGCTCATAGGGGATCTTCTTTTCCTGCGCTTCCAGTTCGTTGAGGCCGACCCGGGCCACTTCGGGATCGACGAAGGTCGACCAGGGGATGACCCGGTAGTCGACCTTGAACTTTTTGACTGAGCCAAAGAGGGCGTTGACGGCGGCGTACCAGGCCTGATGGGAGGCGGTGTGGGTAAACTGGTAGGGGCCGGCGACGTCGCCGGCGCAGAGAATGTTGGGGAAATTGGTGCGCAGAAAGGGATCGGCGTCGATGGTTCCCCGGGATGTCAGTTGCACACCGAGCTCTTCGAGGCCGAAGCCTTTGGCGTTGGCGGCCCGGCCGACGGCGACCAGGATGGCGTCAAACTCGATCTCGACCGTTTCACCCTGGTGCTCGCAGAGCAGGAGCTTGCGCTCGCCGTCGAGGCGTACTTCCTGGGCTATATGGCCGGTCAGCACTCGCACCCCTTCTTCTTCGAACTGGCGCTGGATCAGCTCGGAAACTTCTTCGTCCTCGCGCCCCATGATGCGTGGCGCCATTTCTACCTGGGTGACGGCGCTGCCGAGGCGGGCGAAGGCCTGGGTCATCTCGCAACCGATTGGTCCGCCGCCGAGAATGACCATCCGTTTGGGCCGCTTGCGCAACTGCCAGAGATTGTCCGAGGTCAGGATGTCGACCTGGTCGAGTCCCTTGATCGGTGGCACGAAGGGGCGCGCGCCGGTGGCGATCACGATGTTGCGGGTGGTCAATATCCGACCGTCAACCTCGACCGTGTAGGGAGAGGTTACACGGGCTGCGCCCTGGATCACTTCGACACCGAGGCCGGTGTAGCGTTTCACCGAGTCATGAGGTTCGACCGTGCGCACCACCCGCTGCACCCGCTCCATCACTTCGGCGAAGTCGAATTCGACCTCGGTTTGGCTGAAACCGAATTCCTTGGCCCGGCGGGCGTAGGAGAGCATCCGGGCCGAGCGGATCAACGCCTTGCTCGGGACGCAGCCGGTATTGAGGCAGTCGCCGCCCATTTTATCCTTTTCGATCAGCGCCACTTTCGCTTTCACCGCGCTAGCGATATAGGCCGTCACTAGCCCCGCCGAACCGGCACCGAGCACCACCAGGTTGTAGTCGAAGCGCGCCGGTTTCGGCCAATCGCCGAGGGCCTTGCGACTCTTGATCAGATCGAGAACGCGCTTGGAGATCAGCGGCAGCAGGCCAAGCAGGGCGAAGGAGACCAGCAGGGTCGGCGAGAGAATGCCGGAGAGGGATTCGAGCTGGCCGAGTTGGGTGCCGGCGTTAACGTAAACCAGGGTGCCGGGGATCATGCCGAGCTGGCTGACCCAGTAGAAGGTGCGGGTGCGGATCGGGGTCAGGCCCATGGCCAGGTTGATGACGAAGAAGGGGAAGATCGGCACCAACCGCAGGGAGAAGAGGTAAAAGGCTCCTTCCTTTTCCACCCCGGCGTTGATGGCGGTCAGCTTGTCGCTGAAGCGGTTTTGAACGAAATCCCGCAGCAGAAAGCGCGACACCAGAAAGGCCAGGGTGGCGCCGATGGTGCTGGCGAAGGATATAGCCACAAAGCCGACCGCGAGGCCCAGCATGGCGCCGCCGGCCAGGGTCATCACCGTCGCCCCTGGCAGGGAGAGGGCGGTGACCAGGATGTAGACGGCCATGTAGATGGCGATGGTCAGCAACCGGTGCTCGGCATAGTATTCAACAAAGGCCAGCTGCCGCGATTTCAAAGTATCGAGAGTCAGATATTGCTGCAGGTCGAAGACGAAAAAGAGCCCGATCAGCAGGGCGAGCAGGCCGACAACGATAAGTTTTGAGCGGGAGATGTTCATGAAGAGCCTCGTTAGGAGCTTGTTGTACTTTGCTGGCGGCTCATGAAAAATTCCTTTGCGCAGAAGATTGTGGTGACTATTGGGGCCATTGCTGATGGCGTCCTCTCCGGTAAAAGAGAACTGGCGCCTTTCCCTGGTTCCTTCGGTGGCGGCCAGCTGGTCTGTGATATCTGTGGTAAAAACCCCATGGCTCCAGGATCCCCCGCTGGCGGAATTGAGAATTTTCTGGCGGGTCAAGGCTCCTTGGGGGGGTGGAGACGCTCTTGGAGGTAAACAGAACGGTGGCTTTTTTACGGCTACAATCTTACCTTCTTCGATCCTGAAGTCAATTGAACATGTGGGCCGCCCGGCTGACTTGCGGCCCCCCCCCAAAAAAAAATCAGCCTCCCTGTTCTTTGTGATTGAGGCCGTTTTTTTAGGCCGATTGGGGATGAGAGGGCTATGGATCATTCTATACAGCATTAATATTGTATGTTAAAGTTGCTCAATGTGTGTGTCGTCTTAAAAAAACTGGCAGTCTGTTGGACTTTACATAAGCCGACTGCATAATTGACTGATCGGCTCATATATTGGACGATTTGCGACAAATAGCCTGCTTGTCGTACTCAGTTTCTCGAAAGTCTGGTCTCGACTATTCTCTTTTTTGCTTTATTCCGTCAAGTCAGACAGTCACCTAAGGAGAGTTTAGCTATGTTGTCCACACGGAGGGACAGGCGCATTTGTTGTGGTCTCCGGTGGGGCGTATCTATGCTCCTGATCCTCCTGCTAATTGTTTTTTCTGCCGGCCCGCTCTGGGCTCATCACGGTGGGCATAAGCATGTACTGATCCTCCACTCCTACCATCCCGGGTTGGCCTGGACTGACGGGATCATGGCAGGTATACAGGAAGCTTTTGCCGAAAAAAGCGAAGATTTTCAGTTGCACGTCGAATACCTCGACACCAGGCGCTACCAAAATTCCGCCTATTTTTCTGCCATTCTTAATGCCATTCTCCATGACAAATTAGAAGATCGTTCCTTCGATCTGGTCCTGCTCTCTGACAACGAGGCCTTGAACTTCGTATTGGGGCACCGGGACAATCTGTTCGGGAAGACTCCGATTGTCTTCTGCGGGATCAATAATTTTAACCCGTCCATGATTTCCGGGTTTCGAGGTTTCACCGGGGTCGCCGAGTCTCCGGCTTATGGCGAAACGTTCGAATTGGCCCTTAGGCTTCATCCG
>JBFHFM010000372.1:0-3232 GCA_041583595.1 Trichloromonas sp.
AGAAGCGCTGGTCGATGCTGAGGAGGCTAGAGACAAGATTGAAGTCATCCTTAAATCGATTGGTGATGGCCTGATCGTTGCGGACTTGAACAATCGAGTGGTACTGATGAACCTGTTGGCGGAAAAACTGGCTGGTGTGAGCCTGAACGAAGCCATCTCCCGTCCTATCCAGACCCTTTTTGCGCACAGGGAGTTCTATGATCAAGTCGCTTCGGTTCTGGCTGGAAAAGAAGGGGCGAGCGAGGTCGAATGGGTGATTATGAATCATCATTTTGCACAACCTCGCTCCATTCAGGCCCATACGGCATTAGTTCAGGGGCAAGGTGGGCGAATCACCGGGACCGTTACACTGCTTCGCGATGTGACTCGGGAGCGGGAGCTTGACCGAATGAAGAACGAATTTATCTCCACCGCAGCCCACGAACTGCGCACACCTTTGGCCGTGGTTATGGGCTTTGCCGAAATATTATTGAATCAGGAAGAATATGGGGTTAATGATCCGGCCCTGCAGAAGGAATATCTTTCCACTATTTACGAAAAAAGTAAGAGGCTTGAGGGGATTATCGAGGATCTGCTCGATCTCAGCCGGATCCAGGCTGGGTTGTTGATCTCCTTGACGAAAGCTCCTTTCGATATCTGTCAATTACTTGAACAGGTTGCGGCCGAGTTCCAGCAAAGGACGGATAATCACACGCTGGAGTTGACTCTACCGGAAGAACTTGTTGAACTCTCTGCAGACCGAAACAAACTGGAACAGGTTTTGGAAAACCTGATCAGCAACGCCGTTAAATTTTCCCCGCCGGGGAGTGTGATCAAAGTGGTTGGCCGAGTGACCGAAGATTGTTTTCAATTGTCTGTCACGGATGAGGGAATCGGTATGACCCCGGAACAGGTGAAACAAGTTTTTGACAAATTTTATCGGGTCGACGCTTCAAGTACGGCCCCCGAAGGGTTAGGCCTGGGCCTGAGTATCGTCAAACATATTATTGAAGCTCACGGAGGGGAAATCCTGATAGAAAGTGAATACGGGAAGGGAACAACAGTCACCTTTACTCTTCCTCTTTGGGCAGGTAAGTGACGTAGGGATTGACAAGTGGCTCTGAAATGTTTCTGATAGAGTCAGTTTATTGATTTGATTTCAGGATGGTGCGCATGGCGGATATTTTTTTTCTGATTGTTTCCCTGCTGATTGGGTTTCTGTTGGTCGCTGCGACGGTGGTGCTGTTTTTGCGGGCCCGCATGGCCAAAACGATTCAGGTGTTGAAAAAAAAGGTGTTAAATGACGGTTGTTCGATCCGTCTGTCGCCCACCAATGCCCGCTACAGCGGGGCTGATTTCGGCTATTCCAAGGTCAAGAATAACGGCGTGCTGGTGGTCAGCGATCTGCAACTGTACTTTCAGCATTTTCTCGAAAAGACCCCGTCGATCGTTATTCCCCTTACTGATATCCGCAATGCAACCGTGGAAGCCTCCTTTCACGGTGAGTCGAAAAGTTTGCCCGGCGGCGGCTACCTGGTTTTGCATATCGGTGACAGCAACCGCATCGGTTTTCTGTTGAAAGACCCCGAGGCCATACGCCAGCATCTTTATCCCCAGTGACTTTTCGTTTTTCGCTACCATGAAATCCTTCCGTGGTTATTGAGGTCTTTAGGTGAAGTCTTTGTTTTTTATCGCTATCGCTTTTCTGGTCGGTGGGTTGTTGCCGATTCAGGGGGTTATAAATACCCGTCTCGGGCAATTGCTGCACAATCCACTGCAGGCCTCACTCATCTCTTTCACTGTGGGGACCTCGTTTTTGGCTTGCTGTCTTTGGCTGACAGGAATCGGTTTTCCCGCCGTTGGTTCGATCGGCCAGGTTCCCTGGTACCTGTTCTGTGGCGGTCTGATGGGAGCGGTGTTTGTTACCACGGTGCTGGTCTTAATTCCGCACATCGGGGTTGCCAACATGCTGATTGCGGCCATGGCCGGTCAACTATTGATTTCGATGCTGGTCGATCATTTTGGCTGGCTCGGCGTTCCCGTTCATTCTCTCGGAATTTCCCGTATTCTTGGCGGCATCTTTCTTTTACTTGGGGTGGTGCTGGTTCGATACTAAATGGTCAACCAATAAGTCGCAATAAAACCCGACAGGTTCCTGGTAACTTTCCAGCAATGTAAAAAAAGATCGTCAGTCTGGCATGATTTAAGTCGGAATCCTGATTTTATAAGACTCAAAGGCTGAATCCCTGAGTGCAGTACTCGGGGATGACAGGTTTTTTCTCCTGATCGGATAATGCCGGGTATTTACTCTATTTAAAGGAATAAATTCAGCGATGTCCGGTTAGGTACCTGGTACTGTTTTCCCTTTCGGGGAGCAAAAAATATTACCGGGTGGTTTATTTAGAAAGTGGGGAAGTTGAAATTGAAATTAAGTGATAGTTTTGTGTGGGATCTCGAGGCCGCCTCCATTTCCGTTTGTTAACAGTTACTTTGAGGGTATTTGATGATGATTGATTTTATCCAGCAGTTTCATCCGGTAACCCAGGCATTTCTGGCCACTCTCTTTACCTGGGGCGTTACCGCAGCCGGAGCAGCGTTGGTCTTTACTACGAAAAATATCAATCGCAAGGTCATGGATTCGATGCTCGGGTTTGCCGCCGGGGTGATGATCGCCGCAAGTTTCTGGTCGCTTTTATCCCCAGGTATCCAGATGGCTGAAACTATGGGGATGACCCCTTGGCTGGTTGCGGTCATTGGATTCATGGGCGGTGGTCTTTTCATGCGTCTGACCGACCGGTTTTTGCCCCATATCCATCCGGGGCTGGCGGCAGGGCCGCGGGAAGGGGTCAAGACCTCGTGGCAACGCAGTACTCTCTTGGTGCTGGCGATTACTATGCATAATATTCCCGAAGGATTGGCGGTTGGCGTTGCCTTTGGCGCGGTTGCGGCCGGATTACCATCGGCTACCATTGGAGGGGCGGTGGCTCTGGCCATCGGTATCGGGCTGCAAAACTTTCCTGAAGGGACGGCGGTTTCCATGCCGTTGCGGAGGGAAGGGATGGGACGATGGAAAAGTTTCATGTTGGGGCAGGCTTCCGGTATGGTCGAACCTGTGGCCGGGGTGCTCGGTGCTTTGTTCGTGCTGCAGATGCAGGAATTTTTGCCGTACGCCCTCTGTTTTGCCGCCGGGGCGATGATTTTTGTGGTGGTCGAAGAATTGATTCCCGAATCTCAAGAGAATCCGGCGCATATC
>JBFHFM010000373.1:0-3221 GCA_041583595.1 Trichloromonas sp.
AGCCTGCTCTTCGCGCAGAGAGGTAATAGCCTGAGCGTTGAGATTGTGTTTAAGGAACAGCACCTGATCATTGAACGTGGTTAAAACCGGCGCAATTTTCGCCTCGGCTTTTTTCATGGCACCAATCAACTGCCGGTAGCGACTGCGAGTCTGATCGAGCTTCTGTCGACTCGAACGTCGCAAACTATCGCTATTGTACTGGTTTAATTCCTCTTCCCACTCTTCAAAGAGCGCTTCGGCAACATCTTCGACCGAAGTTATCCGGCGACTCACAGCCTCGGACTTTTCCTTACTCCTCAGGTATTCTTCATTCAGCTGGTTGTACTTCTCCTCGAGGGAGCCCCCCTTGAACCCGGTCACCTCGGAAAATCGTTCGAGCGCCGAGCGAAACTGATCTTTCGCCTCGTACTGGGAATCCCGGGCATCTTCAACCCGGCTGACGAGGATATCCCGCTTGTGATAACCGAATTTTTCCATCGTATTGAAATAGGCGGCCTGACAACCCGACAGAACCAGCATTACCAACAACAGAAGCAGCATTGGACGAGAGAAAAAAATTATGGATCGAATCATGGCCCTACCTTTGAAAAAAAGGGTTACATTTAAGTTAATCCAGCCCAAGGGCTGTCATCGGCCGTCCCTGGAACAGGCAGCTGGAAAGAAACGACCGTCCCCTTACCCGCTTCACTGTCGATCCAGATCCGTCCCCCATGGGCATCAATGATATTCTTTACGATAGTCATTCCAAGCCCCAACCCCTGCTTGGACGTGGAAGAGGCATCAACCCGATAAAATTTGTCGAAAATTCGCGTCACCTGCTCCGTGGTCATTCCGACACCCTGATCAGCCACCGAAACCAGAACCGTATCTCCTTGAGCATGGCAGATCACCTTAACCAGACTCCCATCGGCCGAAAACTTGACCGCATTGCCAAGCAGATTTTCCAGCACCTGAATAATACGAAGACTGTCCGCATAGAGTTCGACCGAGGTTTCTGGAAGGATCACCTCATACCGGTGCCCACGACGAGTCATCTGCATATCCGCAACCGCCTGCTGTACCAGTTTGCCGATATCGCAAAAACCTTTCTCAATATGCACCAGACGACCCGAATCGACTCTCCCTAAATCGAGCAGGTCATCGATCAGTCGCTGCAACACCTCAGCCTTGTCAACAATCATGGAGAGGTATTCCTGTTGGTGGCCGGCCAGCCCTTCTTCTCCCAACAATATTTCAGAAAAGCCCAGGATAACCGTCAATGGAGTGCGCAATTCGTGCGCCGCAGTGGAGATAAACTCACTTTTCAACTGGTCCAGTTCCCGCTCCCGGCTAACATCGCGCAACAAAGTAATGACCCCGGCAGCCTCCTCATCCAGGTTTTGCACCAGTGCGGAAATGACCTGAAGATTTATTTCCCGTCGGTCTTTTTTATGGACAAAGGTCACATCCAGCAGCGCCGATTCACTGCCGCCATTTTGCAGTTCAGAAAGATGTTCCAGAATCGACGTATTATCGATAACGCTATCGAGTGCCATCCCCAAGGCCTCATGCCGAGGCACTCCGAGCAATGCCTCGGCTGAATCACTCATCAACACAATGTGCCCCTGCATATCGGTAAAGACCAAACCGTCGGCGACCGACCTCAAGACCAGCTCGACCCTGTCCTTGGCCTCTTTGGTCTCGGCCAAGGCTTTTTTTAAAGCCTCTTCGGCAAGCCGACGCGCCGTGACATCGGTAACCAATCCTTCGATGCATACCAGCTGTCCGTCCTTATCCCAGACACCCCGCCCGAGATCCTGCACCCACTTACAGAGGCCTTCTGCATCGCAGATGCGATACTCCATATGATAGGGGATCTTTTGCTGCAACGTGCTTTCCACCAGACTCCTCGCCCCCGGCAGGTCGTCTGAATGGATCAGGGCATTGAGACCCTTCTGGCCTTCGAAAAGGTCCCGAGCGCTACAACCGACCAAATCTTTGCATCCCTCGCTGACGAACAGAAAGGTTCGGTTAGAATCGGCATTGCAGCGGTAAGCCATCCCCGGCAGGTTGCTCATCAGTGTAACCAGCTGCCGTTCGCGCTCGGCAATCGCCTCGGACATCTTCTGCAAGTTGGTGGTCAGGTCCTGAAATTCGCCAATACTGGCCTGCGGCCAGTCAAGATCCGTTTCAAATGCAGCGACCCTGCGAGCGTGGGAAATCAGCTCCTCAAAGGATCCGGCCAAGCGGCGGCTCAAGAGAAAAGCAATGGACACAGCAAGCAGCAGGGCCGAAAAAAGTCCCACCAGGGTAATGCGCAGCGCAGTCCAGACCGCCTGATAGGCCTTCTCTACAGGCTGGGCCACAAGCACATTCCAATCGAGAACAGGGATAGAGGCCAGGCTCCCCAGCATCGAAACACCTTCGAAATCAAAGGTTCCGTAAACGGTGTTTTTTTCAGATAACGCCTGTTTCACCAGAGGGATATTCGAGATATTCAACTGCTGAGCGGTATACATCCCGTCCTGATCGGCGACAATCTGCCCATGTCGGTCGATAACCAGGATCAACTGATCTCCTTCTAAGGCGATCTGTCGTAAAAATTCAGTCACCCGTCCCAGATCGACTTCGCCGATCACCACCATACCATCAGCGGGAATGGCGAAGGCAACCGAAAGGTTCCTCGAAATCAGCGAAAGAAATACATCAGACCAGACCGGTTTCTGTTTCTGCATAGCTTGCAGAAACAGCGGATTCTGGGAAAGATCGAGGCCAACGAGATCCTGGCTCCGAAATCGATCTTGTTCCGCCAGCCCCACCACGACGATCTTGGCGTCACTGCCAACGACATAAAGCGTCTGGACGGATGAGGATATATCAACATTAGCATCCAGAACATGCTGCACTTCGACCCAGTCCCGATCGTTGTTCCTCAGTAGCCAGGCGACGCCACGTGAATGGTCCATGGGAGACAGCAGGTAGTCGTCGATTTTAGAGGCGATGGAATTTCCCAATTGCAGCTGGCAGGACTCAAATTCAGTTTTGAGCTGCGGCAAAAGCCAGAGAAAAACGAGGAGACCGGCGACCAGGAATGGCAAAACGGCGACCATGGCCGACTGAAGAAATAGGATCTGGCGCAACGGGCGAACAGTCAATGTTTACTCCAGGGCCTGGTAATGGCCATTGCGAATAACACTTAGAGATATTCGACGGTTGGTGTCTCCAAAAAGATCAAAAGAAAG
>JBFHFM010000374.1:0-3186 GCA_041583595.1 Trichloromonas sp.
AACCGGCCGAACGGCCGCCACCATGAAGACCGCCCTTGAAAACGGGGTATTGTCCTGGGCCTATTCCGGTGCGACCAAACCTGAAGATGTCGAAGTCGAGCACCTGATGGGTTGCGCCAAGTGCCACCTGCCTCAGTTGGCCGATGCCACCGATGCTGTGGCCAAAGAATTCATCGCCGATATCTACGACCTGATGGATGCCTACAAAAATGACGACATGGTGAAGTTCGACAGCATCAAAGATACGCTGCTGAGCCTCAACATTAACTGTCTGGTCTGCCATAACCGGAATGCCATCACCCACAAGTGGACCGATGGCTATCCCCAGGACGGCGTCGTCTATGGCATGTCTGACGGAGCCCATGACGACGAAAACTTTCCGCTGATGAAGACCAGCCCGATCATGAGCGAGTCGATTTTTTGCGGACAGTGTCATGGTCTGGGCCCCAATTTTGAGTTGGACAATCCGACCCAGTGTGCGACCGCTTACGGCAGCTACCTTTGGGCCTACAAGGCTGAAGGCGGCATGGAAACCTGCCAGGAATGCCACATGAAAAAAAGCGGGCTTGGTCATGACATGCAGAGCTATCGCTCCAAAGCCATGTCCGACGCGGCCCTCGACTTTGAAGTGGAAGCCTACGGCGCCAATTGGCGTGACGGCAGCCTGGTGAGCCCCAAGGCGATCGTCAAGGTCAAGATGACCAACCGGACAGGCCATGGCATCCCTGATGGCTGACCGACCCCCAACCGACTGGTTCTGTCGGTAAGTGCAGTAGATAGCGAAGATGACGAATTGTTCAACAGTGAAAAGATCTACATGCCGATGCCCCAGAAATTTGGGCGCGGCGACGAAATGGGCCGTGGGCCCTATGAGAAGAGTGGCATTATCAACGACACGGGATTGCCTCCGGGCAAAACAGTCGAAGAGCACTTTGAAATCCCCTTCTACACCGAGGATGTCAGAGAAAATGGCCGGGTCATCGACCGCAAGCTGATGGACAATACGCTGAATATCAAGGTTCAACTCTGGTATTTGCCCTACGGCAACAAAAACAGCGATCCGTTCCTGTGGCGGGAATTCAGCAAAAAAGTCACGGTGACGAAATAAAATCCTGACAAATTAATGCTTCCTGTTTTGGCGGCTGATAATCCAACCAGTACAACTTAACGGCTTGGATTGTCAGCCGCATTTCTTTTTAAAGAAGGCTGGTTTCGTGTTAAACTCCCAGCAGTTTTTTATCCGGGACTCTTTGCTCAGCCATCTCAATATTTTTTCGAAACCATCACACTTAGCTAACGATGAAAATCCGTAATTTTTTAAAATCGATGCTTTTAATCGCTACTCTGCTGAGTTTGGGCTGCAGCCAGAATCCTGGCGACGGCTCGACCTGCGCCCGTTGCCATAGTGGCCTGGAATTGGCTTCTAAATCCCACTTAGAGTGCGTCTCCTGCCATGGCGGAGATCCCCTGGAAACGGAAGAAAAAGCGTCGCATCGCACCATGTTCGGCCCGAAAAATCCGGCGGACCCAAAATTCTGGGATAAAACCTGCGGTAAATGTCACCCGTACCAACTGCAGCGGGTGCGTGCCAACCTGATGTACACCAATACCGGCATGATCAAAAATACCCAGGCCACCTGGGAAGGTGAGGATGGAATCCTCTATGGCACCCGGAGCGAAACCGTCTTTGATGCGACCGGCGAACCCCTGGAACTCAAAGAAGTGGCCGGGCTCGACAATCTGGCCGGCGAACTCTATCGCAAAACCTGCTCCCTGTGCCATATCGGCGTCGACTCCAACCAGGTCTGGACCGGCAGCCACGCCTCCGGCTGCGCCGCCTGTCATTTTCCCTACAATGACAACGGAACCTATCAGGGCGACGATCAGACCGTCAAAGGAAAATGGCCGCATTCAGCCAGTCATGCCATGGCCACACTACCGGACAACAAGGTCTGCGTTCGCTGCCATAACCGCAGTGGTCGCATTGCTTTTTCGTATGAAGGCCTCAATGACGGCAACAACGGGCTGGTGCCGACCGATCAAGGCGGACCCGGTCCGATGATCGTAAGCGGGGTTCGCAACGTGACCCGCATCCAGGCGGATATCCACCATGAAAAAGGCCTGGAATGCATCGATTGCCATACCTCACGAGACGTGATGGGCGATGCCTATGCCTACCAGAACATGTACCAGCAGACAGAAATCAGCTGCGAAGATTGTCACGGCAGCGCCACTGAACGACCGAAAGTCGCCGCAATCAGCCGGGAAAATGACGAAGTTCTGCGTGAATCAGCCCACTACCAGAGGCGCATGCAGCAGGGCGATGCCATGGTCCTGACCGCCAAGGGGCGAAAGTACTCGAACGTGTTTCTCGACGGTGAAAAGCTCTGGCTGCAGGGCAAGCGCGACGGTAAACTGCACGAAAGCAAAGTCATCACCGGGACCCCCGAACACACCATCAAAGGACATGAGCGGATGGAGTGCTATGCCTGCCATTCGCGCACCGTGGTCCAGTGCTACGGCTGTCATACGGAATATGATCAGGGAGAGCTGGGAGCAGACTATATCAAGAACGCTAATACCCCAGGCCGCTTCACAGAAACAGAAGACTACCGGATGTTGTATCCGTTTCCGCTGGCCTTGAACCAGCGCGGAAAAGTGTCCACCGTCACTCCGGGCTGCCAGACCTTTGTCACGGTGATCAATCCCCAAGGGAAAAAGGTGATGAGTGAATATGTCACCATTTTCAAGGGAAGCCAGCAGCTGCGCTTCGCCCCCTTTTTCGGCCATAACACTGGACCCAAGGCAATCGGTTGTGCTGAATGCCATGGCAACCCGGCCTTTCTCGGATTCGGCCAGCATGTGGTCGAAGGGGACAGTATCGAAGCCACGCTGATTTGTGAAAAGTCCGAAGATAAACCACTGGACGGGATGTTGACCCTGCAAGCGGGCAAGGTCAGGGCTTACTCAGCCATTACCCGTGAGGATTCGCGCCCCTTTAACACCGCAGAGGTTAAAAAAATTCTGGCGGTCAACCTCTGCCTGGTCTGCCACGATAGTCCAAAAGATCCGATTTATCAGAAGGAACTCGATTATAATGTCCTGGATGCTTGCCTCAGTCGCCCTGCTCCTGTTCAGCCTTAGCACTACGGTGGATGCTACCGCAGCCAGGCGCCAGCCACGACT
>JBFHFM010000375.1:0-3180 GCA_041583595.1 Trichloromonas sp.
CTCGTCAACGGGAATCCGCCGCCGATAAATGCGTTCAAGGGCCTGGATCTGACTTGACTTAAGTCCAGAGAGATTACCGTGAATCACACTAGCCCCCCATCATCCGAGTAGTTGGTTTCCCATATGAAAACGGAACTCGTTCCAACCATAGATTCCGGATGAAAACGAGTTGGGCAGGAAAAACGAAAAAAGGGGCCACAAGGGCCCCTTTTTGGGATTTTACGGAACAGATCGTCATGCACCAGTCACGTTGAAACCGGAATCAACGTAGTGAATTTCACCGGTTACACCGCTGGACAGATCGGAAAGGAGGTACAGAGTCGACTTGCCGACTTCGTCCTGGGTGACACAACGCTTGAGCGGGGCGCGATCATCCATCAGCTTAAGCTTCTCACGAAAGTTCGCGATCCCAGAAGCGGCCAGGGTCTTGATCGGGCCAGCAGAAATAGCATTAACGCGGATCCCCTTTTCGCCTAACTCAACCGCCAGGTAACGCACCGAGGCCTCAAGGGCCGCCTTGGCAACGCCCATAACGTTATAGTTGGGGATAGTCCGCACGGAACCGAGGTAGGTCATGGTGACAATACTGCCGCCATCAGTCATCAACGGAACAGCATAGCGGGTCATAGCGACCAGCGAATAGGCGCTGATATCGAGGGCCAGTTGAAAGCCGGCACGACTGGTCTGGCTGAAGCCATGCTTGAGGTCTTCACGATTGGCAAAAGCCACCGCATGCACCACAAAATCGATGGAGCCCCACTCTTTGCCTAGAGTTTCGAATACCGCGGCAATATCTTCATCTTTGGCCACGTCGCAGGGCAGAATCAGCTCGGCACCCAAACTTTCGGCCAGCGGACGGACCCGCTTCTCAAGAGACTCGTTCAAGTAGGTGAAAGCCAGAGTGGCCCCCGCGGCTTTAAGCTGCTGGGCAATCCCCCAGGCGATACTCATATCGTTCGCCACACCAAAGATGATGCCGCGCTTTCCTTCCATCAAACCCATTTATAAAATCTCCTTACGTTATATCCTGATACGAAGGGAAATTTTTACCAGATTACCACAGATAAAGCAAGCCTTTTGACCACCACCGCCGCCTGCAAAAGAGCATTAGCCACACAGGATTAAAAAGCCGGCGATTGGCTGTTGACAAGCGACGGGCAGCATACGACAATTCGGACACCTCATCATTTTGAAAGAATAGACGAAATGGACTTTCTGACCATGTTCGGCATCGCCGTGGCTCTGGCCATGGATGCCTTTGCGGTCGCTCTGGCCGCAGGCGTAACACTGGAACAAATTACCGGCCGGCACCTGTTTCGGTTCGGATTTCACTTCGGGCTGTTTCAGGCGCTGATGCCGGTGGTAGGCTGGCTGGCGGGAATCACCGTTAAGCGCTATATCGAAGCCTACGACCACTGGATTGCCTTTGCGCTACTGGCCTTCGTTGGCATCAAGATGATCCGCGAAGCGTTAGAAGAAGAGGATGAAGAAGCCAGCCCGACCGATCCCACCCGCGGCCTGACCATGGTCATGCTGGCCATCGCCACCAGCATCGACGCTTTGGCGGTCGGATTATCCCTGGGGATGCTGGGAGTGAGCGTCTGGGTTCCGGCTGTAGTGATCGGGATGGTCTGCGGCGTTTTAACGGTGATCGGCATGCTGCTCGGCGGCCGCATCGGCAGTCTGTGGGGCAAGCGGGTAGAAGTTCTCGGCGGGCTGGTGCTGTGCGGCATCGGCCTTAAGGTTCTGCTGGAACACACCCTGTTTAAGTAGAAAGAAGTTAAGGCCGAGAATGAGGAAAGCCGTAGCGATCAAAATCGAGATCGGTAAAACCGAACATAAACTCATGCTCGATTGAACGAAAAAACCACTGATTTTTGTGGTTGAACCCGATTAGGCGGCTCATAACAGCAAAATCGAGTTGCCAGCCACTGGGCCCCCTGCGAAACAGGTAAGGGGCAGCTCGCCTCTCTGTCACCGGGAACCGAACCACGGCCCGCTCTCCCTGCTCGATGACCGCCGCCTGCGGCAGCATTTCACCCAGCGTTCGCAATTCGCTGTCCTGCTGGGCATCAGTCACCAGCCATTGTCGAAAGAAATCGCGTGTTTCCGGGGTATACAAGCCAAGGTCGGGACTTTTCACATGGCGACCAACAACTTCGCCATACAGTTTCAAGGTCGCCAGCGGTGAACTTTGGGCGGCATAGGTTTCCGGGTCGATCTCTTCGTCGACAACCGGAATCCCGGCGCCAATTTCGACCTCAACCCGCGCTCCCGCTCCGCCGCTTTGGTGCGACAATTCACCGCGACTTCCCACAGAACCGTCATCATCCCCCTCCCCCAGGGCACGACCGACCAGCAATTCAACCGTCGCTTCAATCCCCGCTCCGACCCGACCAGCTTGAAAAAACGGTACCATCTGTCGCCGCTCGATACTACCGACAAAGCCGTCGGGAAAAATCCCCTCGAGATCATAGCCTATTTCCAGGCGCACCTGCCGCCCCTCCGGGTCAACCAGCAACAGCACTCCCCTCGCCCCCCGGGTCCCCTCGCCGAGAGAGTATTGCTCAAACAGTTCGACCGCCGTCCTTTCGATATCCAAAGGACTCCGGGCCAGAGTGATCAATTGCAGATGGATGTCAAGATCGACCAGCAGCTTACGATGAAAAGACTCGATGCGTCCCCGCTCCACGGTGGTCAGCAATCCAGCCTGATCATCGACAAAGCTTTCAGGATCAGGATCGGACGTACAGGCACCGACAAGAACCATCAATAATATGGCGAAAATTCGTAACAACAACCGTTCGACTCCTATAACTGGTGCATTGCATCAAATCATACAGGCAACGTCTGATTGAATCAACAGGCAGCATTCTGAAATTGTCCCGCCAGCAGAAGGGCAACCACCAACCCGGCATTCCAGGTAAGGATAGAAACAATGATGCACTAGCGATACCCCCGGATTAGACGATATGGTAAAAACGCCTTTTACCTAAAACAATCCAGTGCTAAGATCAGGCATATCCATACCAATGAACGAATTCCAAACAGGAGACCCCTTATGACTCCCGAGGTAAGGACCAAAGAATCTTTACGGCTTGGAGAACTGCTGCTGGCGCACAAGATCATCAACATGACACAACTTGAAGACGCTAGAAAAGTTCAGGGGCAGGAAGGACA
>JBFHFM010000376.1:0-3179 GCA_041583595.1 Trichloromonas sp.
CTAAAACCACCATGTCGGCCTTTCCCATGTGTCCCGATTGCCAGAGGGAGTACGAGGACCCTGCATCGCGCCGCTTTCATGCTCAGCCCAATGCCTGCCCGGTGTGCGGGCCACAGTTGTTTTTGTTTAACGCCACTGGAGGGGCGGTGACCGCAGTCGATCCCCTGGCAGCAACAGTCGACGCCCTGAAGGCGGGGCAGATCGTCGCCATCAAAGGGCTCGGCGGATATCACCTGGCGGTCGATGCCGGCAACGACGCAGCGGTAGCTGAATTGCGCCGGCGAAAAGTGCGGGATGAAAAACCCTTCGCCCTGATGGTTCGAAGCCTGGCCGAAGCTGAGCTTCTGGTTGATCTCTGCGCTACCGAGCGTCGCCTGCTCGAAGGACCAGAGAGGCCGATTGTGCTGCTGCGGCAGAAAGAGGACCAGCCCCTGTCGGCGCTGGTTGCTCCGCGCAATCGCTATTTTGGTATCATGCTTCCTTATACCCCCCTGCATCATCTGTTGCTGCAAGACTTCTCCGCACTGGTGATGACCAGCGCCAATCTTTCTGATGAACCGATCGCGTTCGAGGATGCTGAAGCGCAGCAGCGACTCGGGGGGATCGCCGACTGCTTTCTTACCCACAATCGCGTGATTCACACCCGAACCGACGACAGCATCGCCCGGGTTATTGCCGGCCGCCCGTTGCTATTGCGCCGCTCCCGTGGCTATGTGCCGCGCGGGGTCTTTCTGCCAGAGTCCCAGCCCTCGGTACTCGCCCTCGGGGCCGAACTGAAAAACACCGTCTGCCTCACCCAGGGCGATCGGGCTTTCTTAAGCCAGCACATCGGTGATCTGAAGAACGTCGAGGTCTACGACTCTTTTGCCCGAACCATCGATCACCTCAAGATTCTCTTTGATGTCGACCCGCTGATCGTTGCCCACGATCAACATCCGGACTATTATTCGATCCGCTTTGCCGAAGAGTTGACGGGCGTGCGCAAGGTCGCGGTGCAGCATCATCATGCTCACCTGGCGAGCTGCATGGCAGAGCACGGGCTCGAAGGGGAGGTGCTCGGGCTGATTTTTGACGGTATCGGTTTTGGAGAGGACGGAAACATCTGGGGGGGCGAATTTTTGTCCGGCGGCTACCGGTCGTTCACCCGTCTCGGCCATTTTCGCTATGCGCCCATGCCCGGCGGTGATGCGGCCACTCGCGAACCGCTGCGTATGGCACTAAGCTACCTGGTGCAGGCCTATGGGAGTGAACTGCCTTCATTGCCGGCAGTTGAGGCGATTGCCGAAAAGGATCGGGCGATTCTGTTGAAAATGATTGAAAAAGGGATCAACTCGCCGCTGACTTCGAGCTGTGGCCGCTTGTTCGATGGCATCGCCGCTCTGATCGGTTTGCGCTCGAAGGTCAGCTACGAAGGTCAGGCGGCTCTGGAGCTGGAAATGTCCATCGATGCGGATGAAGATGAATATCTCTTCGAACTGGAGGTCGAAAACGGGCTGCTGATTTTCGACCCGGCCCCGGTTATCCGTGCGGTGGTCGACGACCTGCTCGCCGGCACCTTCGCAGGCATCATCAGCGCTCGCTTTCATAACACCCTCGCTCAGGTGATGGTAGCTGCCTGTCGCTCCATGCGCAGTGCCACCGGCCTTAATCGGGTGGTGCTTTCCGGCGGCGTCTTTCAGAATCTGTACTTGACCGAACGGGGGAGGGCCTTGCTGCAGGCCGCAGGCTTCGATGTGTACACCCACTCGCTGGTGCCGCCCAACGACGGCGGCCTGGCCCTCGGGCAGGCGGTGGTGGCAGGGCAAATGGGTCAGCATTGCTGAGCGTTAGAAACCATGCAGGTTACTGGTTAATGTAACCACTGCCGATGGCCGAAAAGGGAAGCTTTAGTTCCAGTTTTGGAACTTGCCTGGCAATCCAGGCGGTGAAGGTATTGCTGTTGGGTCCCGGGAAAACCCTGTAGGTCGTTTTCCAGGGATAGGCCTCGGCCGCCTTGTCGATCGCCTCGATCAGTTCATCGACCCCAGCGCCCCGATGCTCATTCAGTATCCGGGGTTTCTCACCGAACCAGTAACGATCCGGGATATCTCGGGCAATCCTCAAAACAGGCTGGTTTCGGTTTTCTCGCCAGCCGACCACATCGTAGACCCGGTAAGAGGTTTCACCGGTCCGCTTCGCCGCAATCCACGTGTGAATGGCAAACAGACCACGCCAGCCCCAGGCTTTAGCGCCATAAACCTGCAGAACCGCTTCCTTGGTGACCACCGGGTTGGGAGCGATCCCCGCAGATTCGCGACTGGCAGTGCGCCAATCATTTCCCGAGGTACAGTTCGACAAGAGCAATCCGGTCAGCAGCAAAACTGGCAATAATTTCAAAATGAGACATTTCGAAGGCATTGGGTTCTCGCTATCCAGAACGACACTCTAATATTCAGTGTAGCATTAAAGTTGGAAACTTCATGGCATCTTTGAGCTTTTCGGCTTAAGACGTTTTATGTGCTATTGCCTATGCCTTCGTTGGCTTCGCAATGAGCCTGAGCCGCTCCGAGATTCAGGCGAAATGGCCCCAAGTGTCTCCGATCCCGATCCCAAGACTTCGGTGCGGATCGAGGCCTTTGCCGAAACTCCGATTGGGGGTGACAGCCTTTCCCCGTATCGATGTTTTATCTATGAGTCAAAGAATGAAGAGCGCCCCCTCTGTCCGTTTTAAACCATAAAAAAGGGCCTTCCCGCCTGGAAAGGCCCTTTGTCCCAAAAGGGAAAATCAGATTTATTCCGCCATGACGAACTGGCCGTCTTTGACCTGCACGATCACCATTGAATCGACTCCAAGGCCATTGTGATCTTCGGCGGTGATGTTGTAGATACCGGAGATGCCGACGTAGTTTTTGGTGGCTTCGATCTCTTTACGCAGAGCTTCCGGTTCGGTGCCGACTTTTTTGATTGCATTTGCGACGATCATGATGGCGTCCCACGCATATCCGGAGTGGGTGTTGATCGGGAACTGCTTGTCGTAGCCCTTTTCTTTGTAGAGTTTTATGAACTCCAGAATCACAGCTTTTTGCGGGTCGCTATCCGGCAGGGCCTCGGGAACCATCAGCTTGGTTGATGGCATCCGGTCTCCTTCACTGGCTTTACCCGCCAGTTCAATGTACTTCGGATCAGGCAGGCCGTGGCAC
>JBFHFM010000377.1:0-3178 GCA_041583595.1 Trichloromonas sp.
GGTCTATGTAAAAAGTGTCGGCTACATGGGAGATGGCCACATGGAAGACTGGCTGCTGGCGCTTGAATTCATCGAACGACTGGGTGCCCAAAAAGTCATCCCCGGATTCGGACCAATCAGTTCGACGGACGATATCGTCCAATTCAAAACTTTTTTCCGCGACATGGTCACCGAGGTTTTAAAACATCTGGAACAAGGTGATAGTCTCGAAAAAACCCTGAAGACCTTTTCACTTCCGGGGTACGGCAACTATAGCGGCTACGAACAATTCATCCGACTCAATGTCCGCCGAGCCTACCTGGACCTGAAGGAAACCATCATAAATTAAACCCTTCTCGATAACGCCGAATAGGAGCTCAAAAAATTTTTGCGCGAAAAACAGAAAAGCCGAACCGTCTGCTGACGGTCCGGCTTTTCTGTGACTTCGAACGGCGACTTCAATCCCCGCCGGCTTCTTCTTTGTAACTCTTGTGAATAAGCAGGGCGCATATCCCGGCCATCAACAGCAATACGATAATCACTCCGCCCCAAAGTTTTCGCTGAGTAAGATTCCCCTGAATGGCATCGACCTCGGTTTTGATCTTTCCCAGATCCTGGGTGAAAACGGCCGTTTTAGCACGAACCTGATCGACGTCGACACTGTGAAGCAGGCGGTGGAAATCGTTGCGCAACGAGAACACTGAGCCGGACAACCGCTCTGTGTTAAGTCCAAGTCGATGGAGTTCGGACAGATCATTTTCAAGGTCAGAGATCAGCCTATCGGTTCCGGAGACGGCCTGCCGCAGTTCTTCGGCACGCCCATACTCATGGCAACTGGAACAGGCCTGCGGATTGATCAAATCAATTGAAGCCAGCTGAATTCGGTGATTACTATGACAGGTAACACACTGCGGCCCGCCAGCTCCAAGGGCCTGACCATGGGCACTGGCACTATAATCCTCAAGCACCCCGACATGACAACGGCCGCAGAACGCCGGAATGTCATTTTCGCCTGGCACTCCGACAAACCCACGTTCCGGGCTCATGGCCATGTCAAAATCTGTCGGGTCGCCACCATGACAATGATGACAGGAAATTCCGTTAGACTGGTGAATGCTCTCGCGCCACAGCGGCACCGGTTCACCGAGAGGACCGGGTTGTCCGCTGTGACACTGCAGGCAGACGGTTTCTTCGGCGGCAAAACTGATAGACGGCAGTACGGCCAACATCAGCCACACCAGCAGCAGGTGAAACAGGGCGGCAGGTCGTTTTTTCATGAATAATGCCCCCATATAGAAATAGCAACCAATAGCAGGATACCGAGGAAATATACGGCCACAAACATGGGCCGGTGCGCCGGACGCCGCTCCGGGCCGACATCCAGAAAGGGCAATACCGCCAGCAGCGTCATGAATGCCCCCTGCACGGCCAGCCCCATTAATTTGCTGGGGAAAATCTTCAGGGTCTGATACGCCCAGAGAAAGTACCACTCGGGCTTGATATGAGGCGGGGTCACAAAAGGATCCGCCGGCTCAAGGGCTGCGGGAGGAATGAACAGGGCCGGTGCATAAAAAACGACCCAGGCCAGAGCCGCCAGAAAGAAAAAAATTGCAGCGAGATCCTTGCAAACGTAGTGGGGGAAAAACGGAATACCGTCAGGATGTTCCTCGTGATGAAAGGTCGTCAACGGCTCCGCAGGTTGATAATCCGCACCAAAAGGAGGCCTTGAGATCCCGACACGACGCATGAGAAAAAGATGCAGACCAATAACCGCTCCAAGGAGCAGCGGTAGTCCCATCACGTGCAAAGCGAAAAAACGCTCAAGGGTCGCTTCGCCGACCATCGCGCCACCACGCAGGAAACGAACAGCCAGTTCACCAACCACCGGAACCGCACCGGCCGCATCTGTAGCCACGGTGGTCGCCCAGAAGGAAAGCTGGCTCCAGGGGAGAAGGTAGCCCGTCAGACAAAGAGCCAGAGCCAGGTTGAAGAGGACAAAACCACTCAACCAGGTCAGCTCCCGCGGCCTCTTGTAACTCCCCATGAAAAGCACCGAAAGCATGTGTAACAGCAAGGCAATGACGATGACATTGGACCCCGCCACGTGGGCATAGCGAATCAGCCAACCGTAGGGGACATCGTTCATAATATGCTGCACGCTGGCAAAAGCGGTAGCGGTATCCGGCTTGTAGTGAATGAGAAGCAGGATTCCGGTAACGACCTGTAAGGAGAACAGGGCCAACAAAACGGCACCCAGAGTATAAAAGATATTCGCCCGACGCGGGATCAGATAGCCGGTAAGGTTCTGCCGTACCAGATCCCGAACTCCCAGACGCACATCAAAGTAATCGACCAGACGTTTCAGCAGGGACATGTTGATCTCCTACCCGATGCGTAGCAGATCGCCGGCAAGAACGACCGGAATCGGCTCGAGGGGTTTCGGCGGCGGGCCGCCCAGAACAGCGCCATCGGTCGAAAACCGACCGGCATGGCAGGGGCAGAGAAACTCCCCGGAATCAGGAACCCACTTGACGATACAACCGAGGTGGGTACAAACAGCCGAGAAAGCGACGAACTCCCCGGCCGACTTCTGTAGAACCACCACAGGACGCCCTCGGTAGGTTATAAAATGTGCCCCGCCAACCTCGACGCTGGCCCGAGGAAGCTCAACGCTCTCAACCTCGGCCCCGCCATGGCTTGGCGAAAGGAAACGAAAGACCGACCAGCCGGCAAAGGCCGCCAGCACCGCGCTGAGCCCGCCAAGAATAATGGTCAAAAAAAATCGGCGCTGGTTCGGCGGAAGACTGTCGTTACCCATGAACCCTCCCAATATCTGCAAGCTCACATACTATCTTCGAGACCTGCGCATGCCCGAAGGACGAACTAATTAGCACCTGAATTCGTGAGGTGTAAGGTGAAGAACGGCTTTTGGTATTTGGGGTAACACTCCCCACCTCTCACCTGCCACCCCTTGCAAAGATTTCGAACATCAGAAATTTAGTGTTCATTTGATAAGTATAAACAGCTTTAGCCGCATATCAAGGACACGATTTTCACCCGATCTCGTATGAGGGGTTAATCGGGTAGGAGGCGGGGTCGCCCCCGCCGTCCTCCCACACCACCGTGCGTACGGTTCCGTACACGGCGGTTCACGTGGCGTTCTGAAAGCGTCGGAGTTGATCACTTAACGACACCAACC
>JBFHFM010000378.1:0-3177 GCA_041583595.1 Trichloromonas sp.
CGCTATCTGTTCTGTCTGTTAGTAGCGGTTGGTGCGTTCCAGAAGGTGAGCTTTGTCTGGGATTTTTCCGACACCATGAACGGTGCCATGGCGATCCCCAATCTGATCGGTCTGCTTGGACTGTCCGGCGTGGTCGCTAAAGCGACCCGCAAGGCGTTGAGTGATCCGGGTCAGTATCTCTGATAGATCAAGGATCTTTGTGTCGAATTCTCTCATCGCCAACGTGGCCGTTGCCGCCCCGATTAATAAAACTTTATCCTACCTGATTCCCGACTCCCTGAGGGAGACGGCCATCGTCGGGATGCGCCTGCAGGTTCCCCTCGGACGGAGGCGGGTGGTTGGCTACTTGCTGGCTTTGAGCGAAGGGGACCCGGCGGGACTCAAGCCGATATCTGAGGTGCTCGATGCCGCGCCACTCTTTTTTTCGGAAATGGTGCCGTTTTTTACCCGCGCCGCCGAATATTATTGCCATCCTATTGGCGAGGTCATTCGCACCGCCTTGCCCGCCGGTCTGTCCGGACGCGGTGGCTCGGTGTCGATTTTGCGCGAGAAAATTTATGCCGCTACCGATCTTGTCGGCGAGCCGGCCGGGGCCCTGCAGAAAGAACTGTTGGTCCTGGTTCGCGAAAAGGGGCCGCTGCCTCTGAGCCAACTGCGCCAGTCCGTCGCTGCTCCCTATGGGGCGTTGCGTCGTCTGGTCGAGCTGGGATATTTGATAGAAACCGAAGAAGAGCGCCTGCGTGACCCCTTTTTGTCGTTGCCGGTGACTGCCGAAGTGATGCCTGCACCGACTGCCGAGCAAGAGCTTGCGCTGGGAGAGATCACGGAGGCACTGGACGGGCGCAGCTTTGCTCCTTTTCTGTTGCACGGGGTGACCGGCAGCGGCAAGACCGAGGTTTATCTGCGGGCCATCGAGACGGCTTTGGCTCAAGGACGGCGGGCTCTGGTACTGGTCCCCGAGATCGCCCTGACCCCGCAGTTGGTGGCCCGTTTCCGTAGCCGTTTTGCCGGTGGCCGGGCGACCATTGCGGTCTTGCATTCCGGGCTTTCCGATGGCGAACGTTACGATGCCTGGCGGGCCATCGCCCGGGGCGAGGTAGAGATTGTCATTGGCGCACGTTCCGCCGTCTTTGCGCCGCTGCATGGCCTCGGCATCGTGGTGGTCGACGAGGAGCACGAAGCGAGTTACAAGCAGGGGGAGGGCTTTCGCTATCACGCCCGAGACCTGGCCCTGCTGCGGGCGCAGATGGCCGGGGCGGTGGTCCTGCTTGGCAGCGCCACCCCGTCGGTGACCACCTATCACCGGGCGCAAAGCGGCCAGACCGGTCTGCTTACCCTGTCCGGCCGGGTGCTGGAGCGGCCGTTGCCGCAGGTTGAGCTGGTTGACATGAAGGCCAGCCCCTTCGGTGAGTACCTGTCCGAGTCGCTGGCTGAAGCGATGCAAGAGAATCTGGAGCGGGGTGAGCAGTCGCTGCTGCTCCTTAACCGCCGCGGCTTCGCTCCCTATCTGCTTTGCTCTGATTGTGGTACCACCTTTCGTTGTCCCAATTGCGAGATCACCCTGACGTTCCACCAGGAGCGGCGTCATCTGCGTTGCCACTACTGCGATTTCATCCAGAGGCCCCCCGAGCTCTGTCCTACCTGTCAGGGAGGCAATATTCTCCCCGAGGGGGTTGGAACCGAGCGGCTCGAAGTCGAACTGGCCGAGCGCTTTCCCGAAGCCCGGATTGCCCGCATGGACCGTGACACCACCTCCCGCAAGGGGGCACACCAGCAGTTGATGGAACGGATGTCCCGCCGTGACATCGACATCCTGGTCGGCACCCAGATGATCGCCAAGGGGCACGACTTTCACGGAGTCACTCTGGTCGGTGTGGTCAACGCCGACTCCACCCTCAACTTCCCCGATTTTCGCAGCGCCGAGCGCACCTTCTCGCTGCTCACCCAGGTGGCAGGCCGGGCCGGGCGTGGTGAACTGGAAGGAAGGGTTCTCATCCAGACCTATTCACCCGATCACTATGCACTGACCTGCGCGGCGCAGCACGACTATCCTGAATTTTACCAACAGGAGCTGGCGTTCCGGCAAGTGCTCGACTATCCCCCTTTCGGTCACCTGGTCAACCTCGTCTTCTCGGGTAATGACGGCCAGAAGGTCGCCGCCGCCGCTGAAGCTCTGGCGGATGCTTTGCAAAACGTCAACGGCGAAGTCGAGGTGCTTGGCCCGGCGCCCTGTCCATTGGCCAAGCTGCGCGGCAAAACCCGTGTGCAGATCCTGCTCAAGGCCGCAATCCGTATGCCGTTGCGCCGGTTGCTGATGCGTCTGCCGCAATTACAGAAACAGATTCCCGCAGGCGTCGGCCTGACAGTGGATGTCGATCCGGTGGATATGTTGTAGCTTTTTCAAAGGTAGAGCGTTCGTCCCGCCACGCACCTTTTCAGCGTTCTAATCTCCAGTTTCCTGCCTTATTGCTTCAGGAACCCCTTGCATTCCCCGAATTGGTCCTCTTTGTGGCGGGGGTTCGCCGGTGATTAGGCTGTTTTTTATTGTATTCGCCATATATAGCCTGATTGGGTTGACAATTTCACAGAATATGCTTGAATTAATAAGTTAAAAAAATGACCCTTATGCTCTTAGCCGAAAGGATACCAATGCGCTTTAAAGACTATGACACCGGTGGTTTTTTTGACGAAATGTTCGACGAGCAGGGGAAGCCGCGGCCTGGCACCGAGGCTGTGGTCGACCGCTTTAACGCCCTGCCTCTCGACGAGTTGAAGCTTCGCCAGCAGGCGGCCGAGAAGACCTTGCTGAAGATGGGCATTACTTTCAGTGTCTATGGTGACGAGCAGGGGACCGAACGGATTTTTCCCTTTGATATTGTGCCGCGGATAATTCCGCACAACGAGTGGTGTGAGATCGAGGCCGGCCTTAAGCAGCGGATTCAGGCCCTTAATATGTTCATCAACGACCTCTACCATGACCAGAAGATCCTCAAGGATGGCATTATCCCCGAGGATCTCGTGCTCTCCGCCAGTGGTTTCCGCAAGGAGTGCATTGGGCTTAACCCGCCCGGAGGCATCTGGTGCCATATTACCGGCACCGATCTGGTTCGCGGCGGCGACGGCAAGTTCTACGTTCTCGAAGATAACCTGCGCTGCCCCTCCGGAGTCTCTTACGTC
>JBFHFM010000379.1:0-3175 GCA_041583595.1 Trichloromonas sp.
GAGTGGCTGGGCGGGCAGGTTTCTGGCGATTTAGCGATTGGCTGGCTTGACGGATTTTCTTTACGCAGCAGCGCACGCGGTAAAGATCTTGCCTTGGCTGAACTTTTTCCCGAGTGGCCCGGACAGGTTAATCTGGATCTCGAAACGACCCTGCTTCAGGAAGGTGATGAACCTCTGGCCATGCATTTTGCCGGCAAGTTGCTTGACAGCACCCTGTACGGCAAGGATCTGAAGGGTGGGGTCGATGTGCGTCTTCAGGCCGAAGAGGTCGATGTGACCCGTCTTGAGTTGCATGGTGAAGGGATTGATCTGACGGCTAAGGGGCGACTTAGCAGGCGCCTCGATTTTTCGGCTTCGGCGAAACGCCTCTCCGGGCTGGTCCCAGGTCTCGGTGGTCAGATCAACACCAAGGGATGGCTGAATCTGGCCGCTGGGGATTTTTTCGGTCAACTGGCCTTGCAGGGAAGCGATCTGAGTTATGCAGAGTTGTCCCTTGATCATCTGTCCCTTTCTGCAGTGAAATCTGTGGGTGCAAAGCCCCTTGTTATTGCCGGTGAGGGGCTGGGCGGCAATGTCTACGGACATCCGGTCGACTCCCTGTCCATGGCGGTTGAAGGGAGTGTTGATGGCCACGAAGGGACGCTCGATGTTCGGTCCTCCTCCGGTCGTGGCCGAATCGAGTTGGACGGGGGGTACCATGAAGGTCTTTGGTCCGGACGCCTGATTGGTTTACGTCTTTCGCAAACGCTTTTCGGTGATTGGGACTTGGTGCAGCCTGCCAGACTTCAGTTTGATGCCCAATCGGTGCAACTTGCCCCGTTGAAATTGGTCAGCGCCCAGGGGGAAACGGCCGAGTTGGATGGGACGATGACCTTGTCCCCTCTGAGTGGGATTGCGCAGTTGCAGTGGCAGGCGTTCCGGTTGGATCACGCTGACCCCTGGCTTGAGGACTGGACGGCAAAGGGAACGACTTCGGGAGATATCCAGTTTCATCTGCAGACCAATGATCAGCTTGAGTTCTCCGCCGAAGTGAGCGTTGCCGGTGGTTTGGTGCGAGGAGAACATCAGGTGGATCTGGCTGATGGTCTCCTCACGCTGAACTGGGATCGGCGGGGACTGACCGGGCAGATCCGGGCTGATTTTGGCGATCTGGGATTGCTGACCGCACAGGTCAACTCCTTGCAGCCGGCCCGACTGGCGTTGCCTTCAGAGGGAACTTTTTCTGTCCACCACGATGGTTTGTCCCTGTCTCGTCTCTATCCCTGGGGGCCTGAGTCGCTGGAGGCCGAGGGTCTTTTTTCTGCAGAGGCGAAGGGGGGGTGGGAGAATGACGCTGAGATTTCCCTTGACGGAAAAGCTGAAATAGCCGGCGGACGCTTGAAGTGGCACGAGGATGAGGGGACCTTGACCGCAGAGCTCCATCAGGCATCGGTTGGATGGTCCTGGTACGATGACAGCCTCTCTGGCAATGCCCTGGTGATTCTAAACAACCACGGTCGCTTAGAGGGAGAGTTCAATCTGCCGATTTCGGCTCGCTGGCCTTTTGCTTTTTTACCGCAGGGTCCGGTTTCTGGGGCGTTGACCGGTTATCTGCAGGAACGAGGGTTGTTGACCTCTCTCTTTCCTGGCTCCCTTCGCGAAACCAGCGGTCAGCTTGATTTTGATTGGACCGTGGGCGGTCTCTGGTCGCAACCTGATCTGGGTGGCCAGTTCAGCTTGGCCGGAGCCTCGGCCTATCTGCCGGCCGCCGGGGTGCAACTGAAAGATGTCGGTTTTAAGGGGCGGTTGGCCGCGGATCGTATTTTTCTCGATACCTTTGTCATTGGATCAGGTTCGGGCCGCCTCGAGGGGACCGGTGAAGTTCAACTGACCGATTGGCTGCCGAATGCTTATCAGCTGCATCTGGGCGGCAAGAATTTTCAGCTTGTCAATCTCCCTGAGTTGCAGTTGACCGTCAATCCCGACCTGCAGCTTTCTGGCGACCTTCAGAAGGTGAAGGTGCGTGGCAGCGTTACCGTTCCTGACGCGCTGGTTGCTGCCCGCAACGCGCCATCGCTGGTGGCGTCCAGTCCTGATCTGATCATTGTCGATGCAGAAACGGCTCCGCCTATCAAGTCTTTGCCTGTGGCGTTGGATTCCCAGGTTCGCATTATTCTGGGCGATCATGTTCTGGTTAAGGCCAATGGTATCGATGCCCGGCTCGGTGGAGAGGTTGAACTGCAGGCGACTAACCTCGATGAAGTGACCGCACGGGGTCAAATAAAGGTTTCTGAAGGGTCCTACTCCGCCTACGGCCTCGGGCTGAATATCGAACGAGGCAATGTTTTTTTTGCCGGAGGGCCGGTCGATCGACCGACTTTAGATATTCTTGCTCTGCGCACAGCTGGAGAGGTCAAGGCCGGGGTGCAGGTGACTGGCACTCCGCGGAAACCGGTGGCCAAGCTCTATTCCGAGCCCTCGATGCCTGATACCGATATTCTGGCTTATATCGTACTCGGTCGTCCTCTCGGTTCGGACAGCGAACAGGGCGCTCTGCTGATGACAGCAGCGGGTGCTTTGCTTTCGAAGGGGGAATCGGCGGTGTTGCAGGATCGGCTCAAGCGCCGCATTGGTCTGGATGTGCTGGAAGTGCAGGCCGGTAATGGCGATGTTACCAGTTCGATGGTGACTATTGGCAAGTACCTTAGCCCGAAGCTTTACGTAAGTCTCGGCCATGCCCTGTTTTCTAACACCAACGAGTTCCGCATGCGTTACTCGCTTACGAAAAGATTGGAACTCGAGTCGAATGTCGGTCTTGAAAGTGGTGCCGACCTGTTTTATCGGATCGAGTTTGATTAGCGATCTTTCTGGAACGGCTTGACTTTTTTTTCTCTGGGTGCTACAAAGCGCGACGCTTATCTATACCTGAATCGAATCCGTTAATGGAGGAATTGAACATGGAAAGAACTTTCGCTATCGTCAAGCCCGACGCCTTTGCCGCTGGCAACGCCGGCAAGATTATCGCTCGTATTTACGCTGAAGGTTTCAAACTTGTCGGTCTGAAAAAACTGTACATGAGCAAGGTTGAGGCCGAGGGGTTTTATTATGTCCACAAAGAACGCCCTTTTTTCGGTGAACTGACCGATTTTATGAGCAGCGGCCCCTGTGTTGTCATGGTTCTCGAAGCTGAAGGTGC
>JBFHFM010000380.1:0-3170 GCA_041583595.1 Trichloromonas sp.
GACCATCGACATTGAGCTATACCTGAAAACGCTGGACAAGGCACTGCAGAAAATCCGCACCTTCAAACCGAGTTTCCTGGTTTTGTGCCTCGGCCTCGACACCGCCAAAGGGGATCCGACCGGCACCTGGCCCTTCAAGGGAAAGGATTTTGAAACGGTTGGAAAACGAATCGGCGCACTCGGCCTGCCGACCCTGGCTTCACAAGAGGGGGGCTACTTCACTCGCAACCTGGGGGTAAACGCGCGCCATTTCTTCGGTGGACTCTGGGCGGGGGCGTTCGGGGAGGTGCATCCGACGAGTTTGAACGTTAATGTAAAACGGAAGAATGGCAAGGATGGGGCGAGGTAAATCTATTTAAAGCCGTCGGTCCGGGACCCACCGGGTTTAAAGGTTTGCCCACAAGCTCTAAGCTTCATCCCCATGACCGGTAGGATGCTGGTGAACTCGCGAACCGCACCATGATAGGCTCTGCTTATATTTCCCGCCAAGAAACAATCGGCAGTTCCAGCGCCCCACTGGAGCTGCCAAATTTATCTTTCATGTTAACGTCATACGACAAGTCGGCATCTTTGCGAAACCAGAGATCGTCGGCCCACACCGCTCCCTTGACAGTTGCATCCATCTTAAAATCCACATCGGCGTTCGGCGCATAGATCAAACCGTTGAAATCAGTTGACTTATTGAATGTGATCGATTGAGAAGACTTGGAAAAAATACTGAAATCAGTGGGCACCCCGGAGGTGTTGATGTTGATCGTCTTCTTGACGTCCATTTTACCATCGAGGTAAATATTCACTTCTCCGGGTCCGCTAATATTGATAGTAATGTCCTTGGCAATCGATATACTCGTAAAATAATAATCCCCAGGAGCAAGGTTAATCACACTGCCTGCCGCTGTACTGGGAATATTCAACACCGTTCCGGTCACATAAGGACTGATCGCGACATCAGCATTCATATTGCTCACAATAGCGGCATCAAACAGGGTATCAAGGACTCCACCCGAGGTCAGCAAACCTAAGGGATCAGAGGCTACTGTCGTAACATTCTCGGTAACATCGCCATCAACGACGACATCTTTCCCCAAGTCTACATCGCCTCCGCTTATCAGGTCACCAGCCCCAGAAACCACACTCCCCGTAGATGAGTCATAGGCATCGATGATGGAATCTTTGGCGATAGAAATCGAAGACTTGCCATAGCCGGCGTACGTAAGAGGCCCTTCAGACACCTCAAGGTGAAACATCACCTCGATTGTGGCCGACGCGTTGCCGTTCGCCGTTCCAGTACTCTCGATCAAAAAGCAGTAAGGGTCGGCAGCGGTTCCTGACCCGACCGTGCTGCAGGAGCCTGGGGTTATGGAAAATGCATAGCCGGAAGGGGGGGTAAAATCGTGCGTGTCGGAGGCAAAGTTCGTCACAAAACTTACCTGATTGGAGGCCGCGGCGAACTCATCACGAATCCGCGAGCGGGCGAACTGCGCCCCGGATTCTGCCGCATAAAAGGCCAGACGATTGCGCAGTTCGTTGCCGGAGACCTGCAACTCACTTACCGTCGCGTTGAGGGCAATGGTCCCCAGCACAATCAGCAACGCCATAATCACCAGGGCCGCCACCAGGGCAATACCCCGTTCATTGCGCAACGGCAAGGCCAGGCTTTTCATTCATCCCCCTGTTTCTAATGATCTATTCCTCAGACTTGATAAAACTCACCGAATAGCTCTTGGCAACTCCACGCAACTGCCAGGTATGGGTCAACACAACTGTCTTATATTCGCCAACAGCACCACTATTCACCGTGGACACCACCCAGGTCGCGTTGCCATCGGTGTGGGTGCCATCGGTCAGATCTGAACCAGAATAGGCGAGCATCCGCAATGCCTCGACCCTGGAGGTGGCGTCGAGCATTTCTTCGCCGATAACCCGCGCCTGCATGTTGCCCCGAATTGAAGAGGTCTGCATAGCCACGACACCAAGAATGGCGATGGCGAACACCGACATGGCAATGAGAATTTCAATCAGGGTAAAACCTGATTCCCGCTTAATTTCCATTCGTTTATTCGCCATAGACCTAATCAAGATTTCGGCATTCGACGCGGGTCGACAGAAGCTGGCGCCGGTAATGCGTATCTCCGGAGGGCACGGTAAAGACTGTCGTCCCAAGCAGACTCACATAGGAATTATTATCGGTATATCTGGGATCCGCCCGGGCCGTACGAGCCACTACTGTAATCACGACCTGGTGGATTTCTCCGTTGTTCGCAGGAGTGGTCCCGTCCGCTTTTAGGTATTCAAACAAAACGGCGTCAATATTTTCTGCGATCGGATCACCGTTTTTTTCAAGCATCATCCCATTGAGGGCATAGGTCGTCGTCTCACCAGAATCAAGAACTCCGTCTTCGTTTAAATCCAGCGAGAAACTAAAGGTGTTCGCTGATGAGTCAGTAATACCAAAAGCGGCCGAGTTCGTCGGATCATACCCGGCCATACGAACTTCACCCTCCATGAAGTAGATCGCCGCGCGTAAATTTTTCTGCATGGTCACGACCTGTTCCTGAACGGATGACGTACGACTCTGGGAAATAAACAATGAGTAAATAGCTCCAAGAACGATACCGACAATCGCCATCGAAACCAGCAACTCGACCAAGGTAAACCCTGAGATTCGCCGCCGAAAGATCTTTAGGGTATCAACTGTACGAGCTACTGCCAAGCGCTGCCATCCCATTGTTTGAGTCGCACCAGTCCAGAAACAAAAGTACCAACAGCATAGGTCTGCTGTTTCGTGTTGGTAAGATAAACATAACCTGTTGCATTAGCCGTGCCATTCGAGTTGAAAACAACTTGATCACCACTGTAATCAACCATATCGGTCACCGCAGCAGTAAGGTCATTTACTTTTTTACTGCCGGCCTTATAACCGAAAACGACCCCGCTACCATAATCGGACAACATTACTGAACGAGTTTCGACATTATCCGCCGCAGTTGAGATATCATTATCCGGGCCACTGGAAACGATCACATACTGATGCGGGGAACTCACATCAAAGACCACCGCCCAGGGCCGATTTTCGGTAATCGCCTGGGATTTGGCATAGTGCATGTTATTGAACAGGTCTTGCGCAGCGGACTTGAGATGGTATCCAGGCATCCATTGCGACAGGGAAA
>JBFHFM010000381.1:0-3147 GCA_041583595.1 Trichloromonas sp.
AGAAAGGCCCCGTGCGGATGCTGCCCTGGGTAAAGTTTCTCCTTGCCTGGCCACAGATTCCACTTTAGATACGGATTGTTCACGGTGACATACTCAAGGACTGCCTGGCCAATCGGCAGGGGGCATCCTGGTTCTTTGGCGTCAGTAGGTGCTTTTTCGGCGTGGTCCATGGCCCAGACCCCGCCGGCGAAAATGGCCATGACGGCAGTTAAAATGCATAAATATCTAATGTTTTTGTTCATTGGAATGCTCCTCCTAAAAAGATGGTTTACCGCGTGCTTTCGAGGCGGAAGTGAATTGCCATTTCAGTAAATCAGAAAATTGCTCATAGGCAAGGCCTTGTCCTTTCAATTATGCGGGGCCCAGGTGGGTCATTTTGTCCGAGTCTGCTTTCCTCCAGCATCAGACTGGCCCAGTTTCTCGTGTCCGGTTTGTCCTTCCCGTTGTATTAAGTCCTCTATTTGTCATTCTTTTTAGTGTGTTAGCTTGCACTGTTCGGGTAGTTTTAATGTGGCCCGAGGGGTATTGATTTTGCATGTCTCCGGGAATCTCCCTGCTTCAGGGGTGATAACTTTTATCTGCCCGGAAAGGTACCTCCATTGAAGATCAAAAATAAAATTGCCGCCATGGGAGGGCTGTTGGTCATCCTGACGGCGCTGGCCATTGTCGGGATTACCCTTGTTCAAAAGAGCGATTTGCACCGGCAGGTTGGTGAAGAACTCGACTTTATGGCTCGCGATGAGGCCCGCAAGATCACCCAGAATGTCTTTCTGATGTGCCGGGCTATGCAGGAATCAGTTCAACAGTCGGTAGACCAGGGGCTCCGGATCGCTGAGGATATCCTATCGCGAAACGGGGGCTTTCATTTCGCTGAAGAGAGGGTGACCTGGAATGCCGTGAATCAGTACACCCAGGAATCCCGGGTGGTTGACTTGCCCAAGATGATGGTCGGCGATTTATGGCTGGGGCAGAACCTGCGCATGACCGCCCCTTCTCCCATTGTTGATGAAATCAAAACATTGAGCGGAGTGACCGCCACCATCTTTCAGCGGATCAACGAACAGGGGGATATGCTGCGGGTGACCACCAATGTGGAAAAACTCGATGGCACCCGGGCGATTGGGACCTATCTCCCTCACACCAATCCCGACGGGAGTGATAATCCGGTGATCAAGGCGGTCCTCAAGGGAGAGACCTTTAGAGGGCGCGCTTTTGTCGTCAATGCCTGGTACATCACCGCCTACCAGCCAATCTGGGATGAGCGGCGGGAGCAGGTGATCGGGATCCTCTATGTTGGGGAAAAACAGGAAAATGTGGCCAGTCTCCGCGAGGGGATCATGGATGTCGTAGTGGGCAAGACCGGCTATGTTTATGTGCTCGGGGGGACCGGCGAGGAGCGCGGGCGCTATATCCTTTCCAAGGGGGGGGCGCGTGACGGCCAGGATCTGTGGGAGGCCACGGATGCTGATGGAAGCTATTTTGCCCAGGCCATGGTCAACAAGGCCCTGGCTCTTGCCGATGCGGACGATGGGAAAGGTATTCCCGTCGACTTTCAACGCTATCGCGGGCATGGCAAAAGTGAAGCCGAATCCCGCTGGAGGGAAGCGGCTATCAGCTATTTTGCCCCCTGGGACTGGGTGATTGTGGCTGACTATTCCCCTGATGACTTTGTTGATTCTCAGTTAAGGGTTACCGCAGCCCTTGAGAAAATGGTCGACTGGATTCTGCTTTTCGCCGCATGCGTTGTGCTGATCGCCATCGTCATCGCTTTTTATCTAGCACGCACGATCACTGGTCCGCTGGAGAAAACCGTGCAGATGGTCAGTGAGCTGGAGCGCGGGCATCTTGATATGCGGTTGAATATGGAGGGACACGACGAGGTCTGTCAGATGGCCCAAAGTATGGATGCTTTTGCCGATAGTCTTGAACATGAGGTGGTCGAGGCCCTCTCACGCCTGGCCAACGGGGATCTGACTTTCAAAATAGCCCCCCGGGACGAAAAGGATGTAGTGCGCGGGGCCCTGAATAAGCTCGCGGGGGATCTCAATACCATTATTGCCCATATCCAGCATTCCGGCGAACAGCTCACTTCGAGTAGTCTTCAGGTGGCCGATACCAGCCAGGCCCTCTCTAAAGGGGCGACCGAACAGGCCAGCTCGCTGGAAGAAATTGCCAGTTCTATGAATGAGGTGGCGTCCCAGACCCGGCAGAGCGCCTTGAATGCGTCAGAGGCCAACCTGCTTACCGATGAGGCCAAGGGGGCCGCAGGGAGGGGGACAGCTCATATGCAGGCGATGGTGACAGCCATGGGCGAGATCAATGAGGCCGGACAGAATATTTCGACAATTATCAAGGTGATTGACGAAATCGCCTTCCAGACGAATTTACTCGCTCTCAACGCGGCGGTTGAGGCAGCACGGGCCGGGGTGCACGGCAAAGGCTTCGCGGTGGTGGCTGAGGAGGTGCGCAACCTTGCCGCTCGTAGCGCGAAGGCGGCAAAAGAGACGGAGGCCCTCATCGCTGGTTCCGTTGAAAAGGCCGAGCGAGGGGCCCGAATCGCTGACACGACTGCTGAAGTTCTCCATGAAATAGTCTCTTCGGTGGGCAAGGTGTCCGAGTTGGTGTCAGAAATAGCTGCTGCCTCCAATGAGCAGGCTCTGGGGATTTCACTTGTGAATCAGGGGCTTGAACAGATTGAGCAGGTGACCCAGCAAAATACCGCCAACGCTGAGGAGAGCGCGGCCGCCTCAGAACTACTTTCCGGGCAAGCGATCCAACTGCAGCAGATGCTAAAAAGATTTACCCTCGGTAAGCAGCACCGGTCGCGGGTTGAATCCGGTGAGCCGAAACTGGCGAGACTCAACTGGTCGCAAAAAAACTGAATTTGACTCTGACAGAAGGGACCGACGTCATATTTCACGTTGTAACTACGTAGACGTGCTTCGTTGAATACCACCGCGCTCGTTGGGCTCGATTCATTGACAGCGCCCGTCATTGCTCCTTGCGATGGTGGGCGTTGTTTTTGTTTTTGGCTGGCGAGGGATCGATGTTATGTTGCTTTAAACGCTTGTTGGAGGCGCTCGGGGAATTCTGGAATGTCCCCTGTGTCCATCTGTTAAATCTTTTAAGTAAGTCATCGAATGAAAT
>JBFHFM010000382.1:0-3132 GCA_041583595.1 Trichloromonas sp.
CGAGCCCCCCCAATCGAGGCCCTTGCCGGTGAGCACGCCGGCTTCCCAACGGTTGGTAATGCGCTTGTACTGGCCAAACATGTAACCGATTTCACGGCCGCCGACGCCAATGTCACCTGCCGGCACATCAGTGTGCTCTCCGATATGACGATACAATTCCGTCATAAAACTCTGGCAGAAGCGCATGACTTCTTCATCCGACTTCCCTTTGGGGTCGAAGTCGGATCCCCCCTTGCCACCACCGATAGGAAGACCGGTCAGAGCGTTTTTGAAAATCTGCTCAAAGCCGAGAAATTTAATAATCCCCAAGTATACCGAGGGATGAAAGCGCAAACCGCCCTTGTAAGGACCGAGGGCACTATTGAATTCAACACGAAAACCGCGATTGATCTGCACATTACCGTTATCGTCCTGCCAGGGTACCCGAAAGATAATCTGACGTTCCGGTTCACAGATGCGCTCGATGATCTTATGATTGGTGAACTCGGGATGCTTCACCAACACCGGCCCGAGGGATTCAAGAACTTCTCTAACCGCCTGGTGGTATTCAACTTCGCCAGGGTTGCGAGCCAGAACTTCTTGATAGATAGGCTCTACTTTTTCATCGATCATCGGGGTCATACTACCTCCTGTACGTGTAAAGCATTAAAAAAATCGTACCTAGGCCCTGCCGGCACATCACCATCAACGCCGGAAAACCAAACTGCCAATAATATCTACATGAAGCATGCCACCTCGATTATTTTTTCATCAACACATATTAAACCCCATAAAAACACCGATCTTCATGCTAATCAAATAATCAAAAGGCCTACTGCCCTTCAGCCACAGCGCCACACGAAGTACCATTACAACTCCCAAAATACTTAATTATTACTCAATGTTTTTCACCCAGTCCAATCGGGGTCCTTCGATGTCCATTCCGCCCCCCCAACAGAATGAAAACAGCAACTTCGGTCCTTTGCCTGAATCTCTTGCTTTCGGCACCACGTCTAATGGACCTGCGGTTAATTATGGAGGGCCATTCCGGAGCGTTTTGGCCGATGCCAAAAGCCCCCCCGGAACCAAAGCTTATCAAAATTAGTGCGGCGAACTTGCCGCACCTAATACAATAATGCGATTTCCCCAAAAAAAAGGCCCTCAAACGAGGGCCTTTTCATGAAGCGTGATCAGAAATCATCAGCAAAGAGAGTTCAACAATTCGTCAAAAGCCAGGGTTCCTTCCTCCCCCACAAAACCCCGAAGCGACGCCAGCACAAGCCGGTCCCCCTCCACAGCCACACCCAGCACCCGTGGACGCACCACAAAAGCCAGCACGAACCCAAGAATCAACATTACGCAACCAGCCCAGACCAGCGATTCGCCAGGGTCCCGCGACAACTGAAAACCGGCGTACCAGTAGCCAAACTGATCCTGGTCAAAAGCCGTCTGATAGATAGTTACCCCCTCATATACCAGAGGATGGTTAACCTCAATAACGCCTCGTTTGACCACCTGCCCCTCGCGAAGGATCGATACTTCGCTGTGTAGCTGTTTGAGTAAGGGGTCCTGAAAAGCATCGGGATGGATCGTCACGCCTGAAACAGCAGCACTCGCCTCTTTATTGCCCACGGGATAAGCATCATAATCGCCTACAAAGGTATTCTCCCGAAACAGACTGAGAACCAGCCGTTTCTCGATGGGGATAAATTTTTTGAGATGAGCTGTACAACCCGGCACAGGCAGCGCCACCACATCCCCCTCATAGGCCGTCAGGGTGGAAATGAGTTTTCCGCTATCCGCATCGTGGATGACAAGTCGAACATGAATGGGATAATAAATCGGTTCGAAATAATCGAGGCGAAACTCAAAACCGAGCGGACGATCCTGCCCTGCATCCCAATCAAAATAATTTTCAGTAGAATGGCCCACATACAATTGTTTGGTTCCGACGAAACCAACCCCGCCGAGAAGCGCGCCGAACATGATCAGCAGGAGCGAAAAATGTACCACTGTCGAGCCCCAGCGGCCAAAACGACCACGATGGGCGAGTATCAATTTCTGACGGGTTTCGACCCGATAGCCAATCCGGGAAAATCGGTCGGTCAATTCGTCCAGGGTTGCCCCGACCGGAAGGACTCGCACATGAGAAGACAGCCCCCTTCGCCCCGAGGACAGAACATCAAAGAGTTCATCGACCCCTCCCCATTGCCGTCGCAGGGTCCTGACCGTGCAGACAGTGAGATTGACGGCCAGCAGTCCGAGCAACAGCCGAAACCAGAGGCTCTGATAAAAGAGTTCGTAGCGGGCGAACTCCACAGGCTTCAGGGTGCCGAAGATCGCTACCAGGGCCAACCCGAGCAGCAGCGGAATTGTCAGCTTGAGGGATGAAAGAAAGCGCCAGAGCATATCAGGACTCCGTCGCCGTCACAGGGACCACGCCCCTTACCACATCTCCTCCACCACAATACGCAGATCCTTGCGCGACTGCCCGGTCTTCACATACAAGGCGCTATTCTGCGCCCCGTTATATCGGCCATAGAGTTCACCCGGCTGGGGAGTGCCCCCCAATTCGCTGCGCGCGGCCAGATAATAAGTCCCCCCCGTAGGGAAGGAAAGAACAAAGACGCCATCGGCACCGGTCGGTTGCGACACGTAAAGAGGCCGATTAAGCATCATCGGGTCGCCATAGAGAATCGCCCGCAATCCAGCGACCGGCTGTCCCTTGGCATCTACAATGCTTCCATGAATACTGGTCTGGCCGAACAGCGAGTCGGACAAGCGGTCGACCTTTTCAGGGACTTCAAGCATCGAAATAGCGACCTTGACGGCCTCCCCTTCATGAACCACCAGGGGGTTACCGGGGTAATAGCCTATGTAGTCCCCCGAACGCAGCGGCCCGGCAAAGCTTCCTGATTGACGCTGGCGAGCCAACAGATAGTAGGTTCCAGCGGGCAATGGAAATTCAAATTCTCCGGTTTCGTCGGTCGGGGCACTCATGCCGATCCCCATCCCCTTGAGGCTATCATTGAGATCAGTATAAACGTAGACGATCACTCCAGAGAGCGGCTTGCCCTCCACCGTGACCACCCCGAGCACCCCGGATTCGACTTGCGCCTTGGCCTTGGTCACGGGCGGTTGCGCATCGACCAG
>JBFHFM010000383.1:0-3121 GCA_041583595.1 Trichloromonas sp.
AATAAGCAACTCGCTGAAATCACAGATGTCAACCTGCCAGCTGTCGAGGCACTGGGACAGGTGCTCGAAGCGCAGAATGCGATCCGCTCCAGCGAGCGAACCCTGTTTATCTCGACCCTCGATATGGCCTCCCGTCAGCAACAGTTAGCCAATTTAAAAACGCAGTGGCATGCAGCTGAGGGTGCCATTGCTCGGTATAATGCCCTCCCTCGAAGTGAACATGAAGAAGCACTCTGGGGCGAAGGACAGCAGGCCTGGGGTGAATGGAAAAAAGAACATGATCGACTGGTAAGCTTGGTGGCCCTGGTCAAGGATGATGGCATTCAGATTCTTGAAACGACCCTTTCTCGGTTTTGGCTTGACCATATCAAGTGGGCCTCTGGATTGGAAAGAGCGGTCTCGAATGGACGCCCCTTCAGCGGCGAAATAGATCCCTCCCGTTGTGAATTGGGTCAATGGCTGAACAACTTCAAGGCAAAAAATCCAGATCTTTCCGAGGCCCTTGATGATCTGCGCGAGAGTCATGCTGAGTTGCATAAATATGGAACAACCATTAATGGACTGATGCTGGCGGGGAAACTCGGCGAAGCCCGTGATGTCTTTCATACTAAAGTAGAACTTACCGTTGAAATCATAGAAGATATTTTTGATTATGCCCTGACTATCGTCGAGTCTGACATTAATCTGATGAAGGGGGCGTCCGAAGTCGCGCTAGGCAGCGCAGATAAAGCCTTTAGTCGAACAAGTGTTTTGCTTGAAAATCTGGCCGTCGCCAATAAAACCCGTGCCGATCAGAGTCGCGCAGAGGCTGCTTTGATTGTCAGCCGAGGGCAACTGTTTTCTGCTGCAGCAGTGATCCTCGGCGCGGTTCTGGCAATTACCTTCGGTTTTTTCACCGCGCGCAACATTTCCTTGCCAATGGTGCAGGCGGTCGATACCCTTCAGCAAATGGAACGAGGGGATCTTGATGCCCGGCTGAAAATAGACCGCCGCGATGAGATTGGTCGCATGACGCTTGCTCTCAACACCATGATCGAATCGCTCAGCCAGGTAGTGCGGTCGATCAAGAAGACGGCCGCAAATATGAACCTTACCGCCGGGGAACTCGACAAGTCGAATAAAGCCTTGGCTGGCGGGACGCAGATACAGAATCAGGAAATCGCGAGTGGCACCCAAGTTGTGTCAGATTTCGACACTATTGTGCGTCAGGTAAAGGGCAAGGTAACGGACCTGAGCGAAGCATTACTGAGTTCTTCTACCTCGGCGATAGAGATGTCACAGGCAATTCATGACACCTCCGGAATGGCCGAGGGCATGGCTAGTGCCGTCGATCGCATCTCTTCGTCTCTGATTGAAACTAATGCCAATATTGTTGAGATTGTAACGCTTCTCGATGCATTGGCCGGTTCGTCCGCTGAGGTCAGCGGAGCCGCAGAACAATTGGCTGACTCAAGTGGTCAGGTTATGGCGACGGCAGAAGAGTCGACCGACCTTGCTAATACGGTTACGGGTCTGGCGTCCAGCAAGGCGACCGCGGCGCTCAACGAAGTAGCTCGCGTCACCCTTGAGAACCAACAATTGGTGGCAGATTACCGACGCCTTATTTATTCGCTGGGCAATCGTTCGGCTGGCATTGGTAAAATTATCGAGGTTATTCGTGATATCTCCGAGCAGACGAACCTGCTGTCACTCAATGCGGCTATCATTGCGGCACAATCGGGCGAGCATGGCCGTGGTTTCGCCGTGGTTGCCAATGAAATTCGCAATTTTTCAGAGACGACCAGCACCAGTGCCCATGAGATCGATGAAGTCATCAAAGTGGTCCGGGAAGAAGTCGCTGAAGCCGTGGCTTTGATTGAGAAGGTTCAATCCGGAGCTGACTCCAGCATCGCTTCGGTATCCGAAGCAAGTGAGGTTCTTAAGGAGGTGGTGGAATGCTCCTCCCGTTCGGTTGAGATGTCACGTGATATATGCAAGGCGGCTACCCAGCAGGTAGAGGGCAGCAACGGAATTTACCGGGTGGCAACCAGAAACGCCCAACAGGTCGTTCAAATTAAAAGGATGATGGAAGAGCAAAAGCTGGGAAGTGACCACATTGTGACGTCAGTGGAGCAACTTCGCGAGATTTCCAGTCGGCTACGAATCAGCACTCAGGAGCAAGCTGAGGCCAGTACCACTGTCAGTCGCGCCCTTTCGGAGATGCAGGAATTTTCAACTAATGTTGGTCAAGCCATGACCGAGCAGGAAGACGCCGCGAGCAAAATGGTGGAGTCTTTGGGACGTATCTCCAGGGTCACTGAAACGAACCTGGGAGTGATGGGTGAGTTGGGTGACGTGGTTCTACGATTAGGTGCTCTTTCAGACAGACTCATCCCCGAGGTTGCGCGGTTTCGGTTTTCTGCGGAGGTACAGCAGGAGGTTAACAAGGGTTGAAAATATGCTTCTTTCCCTTTTGTGACCCGAACCAGCAGAGAACGACGAGATTCGGCCCCAGTTCACAAACCTCAACGTCAGACTATCAGTTTTTACAGACAGTAAGATCATTGCTTGCGACCTCATGGTGGTCGCAAGCGATCTAGCTCTTAATACCCTCCTCGCACGTGATCGTCCCCCCCAAAAAACATCGAAAATTATCGTCTCTCTGAATCTTCTGTAAAACCGTCGTAATTATTCCTCCTTGGCAACCCGGTGTCACTAATCGACCGTCGTGATGTAACCCCTGATTTCAGAGGCGACGTTTGAGGTTGGAATAAAAAGAATGGCGGTCAACAGAACGAGAAAAAGCAATCTCACGGCACTCTGGATATTCGAAAAAAAACTTTGCGAGGTCATAAATACCTGTTCAGCCAAGATTTTACAGGTAGTGGTCCTGACCCCGGAACTCCCGGGGAAGTAAAGATATCCTTTGGTCGATTGAATTTTTATGACATTAAGCAGGTAAAAATCATGTGAACTTTGTTTTAGCCATTACAATAATAACAAGCGAGTGCCAATGTTGTAGATGTTTTGAAATCTCTACGATTACTTTGCGGAGGTCAGTTCAATTTACTCAAGGAGGTGTCTATGTTGCGTAGTGCAATTACCCTCGATGCCGGCATGACTCTGAGAATCGCTATGGAGG
>JBFHFM010000384.1:0-3107 GCA_041583595.1 Trichloromonas sp.
CAACCGGGCCCTGACTTTTCGCGTGTTGAAGTCGCTCGACAAATCTCTTGCCGATTACGATGCCTCGCTGACCATTAACCCGTCGCAGGTCGACAGCTACTGGGGGCGGGCGCAGACCTGCTACGACATGCAGCTCTATTCTCAGGCCCTGGCCGACTGCGAAAGTGCCCTTAACATCCAGCCCGATTTTCAACCGGCCCATTCTCTGATTGCCCGCATCAACAGTCAGGTTTTCTGAGCTTTTCGGCTTATTCTTTCCCGCCAGGCCATACCTTTCAACGAGTAACCCGCCACCGATTCTTACCTCAAATGAGCTATCTGTTCTGATTCAAAACGACCACCGCCATTATGAATGCCGGTGACAGGGGCATTTCCTAGTTTCTCAAGTGCAGCCGGAACAGAATGCGAGACCCAAAGCAGACAACCTGACTCGAAGAAGCGAGGCTCGACTGTTGAGCGACCTGGATGGGGTGAGTCCTGAAACAGCCACATGGTCAGAATTCAGGAGAGCCCGGTCGGCCCACAATCCTGAGACACCTGTTATAATTAGGCCAACTGTTCTAGGTCACTTTTAATTTGGGGAGGGCCGATGCCCCCGTTCTATTTGGGAATGTTCTGGGTCGGGGTTTACCTGTCTCTGGTTCTGGTCCCCCTGGTGGTACTGCTGATCGGGCCGGTGCCGGCGGGCAGTGGTTTCTGGTGGGACTTTTCCCTGGCCCTGGGATTTGCCGGTACGGCCATGATCGGCACCCTGTTCTTTCAGACTGCCCGTTTTCGCAGGGCCTCGGCCCCTTTTGGCATCGACATTATTTACTATTTCCATCGACAAAGTTCACTGGTGGCCTTTGCCTTTATCCTGATTCATCCCCTGTTGTTGTTAATCGTTGAGCCGAGTTTGTGGAGTTACTTTCATCCTGCCGTAGGCCCCTGGGAGTTTTGGGCCGGAGTCGGTTCTTTCCTGGCGCTCTGCTTGTTGCTGGCCAGCTCTGTGTGGCGCAAGCCGCTGCGGATCGATTATGACCGCTGGCGTCTGGGGCACGCGCTGCTGGCGACTCTGGCGCTGGGGCTGGCCCTGGCCCATATCGAGGGAGTGGGACATTTTGTGGATGCCCCCTGGAAAAGGCTGCTTTGGGGCCTGATCTGTCTTTCCTGGTTGCTTCTGTTGGCCTATGTGCGGCTTGTCAAGCCAGCCTTGGCGTTGCGCCGGCCGTTTCGGGTGACGGAGGTAATTACCGAGCGGGGGGATACCTGGACCCTGCGGCTGGCTCCTGAAGGGCATGCTGGTTTTTCTTTTCAGCCCGGTCAGTTCGCTTGGCTGACGATCTGGAATTCTCCCTTCGCCCTCAAAGAACACCCCTTTTCCATCGCCTCCAGTGCTGAGCAGCCGGGCGCGATCAGTTTCACCATTAAGGCGCTCGGCGATTTCACCGCGAGGATCAAGGAGGTAACACTCGGTCAAAAGGTTTATCTGGACGGGCCCCACGGCAGTTTCAGCATCGACCGCAACCCGGCTTCAAGCTACGTGTTTATCGCCGGTGGCATCGGCATTGCGCCGATCATGGCAATGCTGCGCACCTTGGCCGACCGGGGCGACCGGCGGCCCTTGCTGCTCTTTTACGCCTACCATACCTGGGAGCGGCTGACTTTTCGTGAGGAGTTGCAGGCGTTAGAGACTCAGCTCAACCTGCGGCTGGTGTTTGTGCTCAAAGACCCTCCCGAGGGATGGCCGGGGGAGGTGGGGCTGCTCAGCGAAGAACTGTTGGCGCGTCATCTGCCGCAACAGCGCGAGGGACTGGAGTATTTCGTCTGCGGGCCGGTACCGATGACTCAGCTCTCCGAAAAGTTTCTGCATCGGTTGGGAGTGCCGATGAAGCGGGTGCATTCCGAACTGTTCGATCTGGTCTGATCTGAAGGAAGCGAGGAGCAAATGAGAATTCTGCTGGCAAAACTGCTGGCGCTGCTGACCGGGGCGCTGATCCTGATCATGGCGGCGCTGTTTGCACTGATGCAGAATGCTTGAGTCAGGCTGTCATTTATACTGGAGAAATTTATTCTTCCCTGCGCCCGCCCGGTCGGACCAATCGACAACCGATCAATACCCCAGGCAGTAGGCACTGGGACGGCGCCCGAGGGCCCATCGTCTGCGGTGGTCCAGTCGCATTGCCGCCTGACAGGGGGAAGAACGTCCTTGGCCTCTATGAAGCAAAGAGTTTTTACTTCCAGGAAGGAAAGATGTCATGGAAAAGTTCTTCGGGATTCTCCTGGCCCCAGACGAAAAACCGATTTCCCTTAAATTAGCCTCGATTATTGCCGCAGTGGCGGGCCGGGGTGGAAGACACTCCCGGCGGCTGTAGGTTTTGGGTTGAAATAATAGACGATGAACCGGGGATGTCATAATCAGCGACGTTTGAGGATCGCCGGGTTGATTCAGGGGAAAATCGAAAGAGGTCGTGGAGGCCGTGCATCAGGTCGTAGATCCGTCAGACAGGAATGTGGTTTGATTATTATGTCCCCGATTTAACATAGAATTTCGTTTGGGTAGAGTTCGTTCGAGATCGACCCATGGCCTAACCAGAGGGACCAATATGGATACCTTACTTGCAAAACATTGGCATCATTTGTCGCAAGACGAGGTCGTAACGCTGCTGGAATCGGACGCTGCCAAGGGCCTCGATATGTTTGAAGTGGCCCGCCGACAGACGCATTTTGGGCCCAATCGCCTCACGCTGAAAAAAGGCAAAAGCCCCCTGGTTTTATTTCTGCTGCAGTTTCATCAGCCGCTTATTTATATTCTGTTGGTTGCCACGGTAGTCACCTTTGCACTGCAAGAATGGATAGACAGTGGAGTCATCTTCGGTGTCGTGCTGGTCAATGCGGTGATCGGTTACGTCCAGGAATCCAAGGCGTTAAAGGCCATTGAGGCACTGGCGCGCGCCATGGAGGGCGTGGCGACGGTCGTGAGGGCAGGGAAAAAAGAAAAAATCGCCGCCTTCGACCTCGTTCCTGGAGACATCGTGCTGTTACAGTCCGGGGATAAGGTGCCAACGGATCTGCGATTGTTACGTTCCCGGGAGCTTCAAATCGATGAATCGGCGTTGACGGGCGAA
>JBFHFM010000385.1:0-3095 GCA_041583595.1 Trichloromonas sp.
AGCTGGTGAAAAGAACGCCATTACGGGCGTTGCGGGTTGGCATAACACAATCGAACATATCAACCCCACGCCGGACCCCCTCGACCAGGTTCTCCGGTGTCCCCACCCCCATTACATAGCGGGGCTTATTCTTCGGCAACAACGGCATGGTCCAGTCCATCACCTCGTACATAAGGTCTGCCGACTCACCAACCGAAAGTCCGCCAACAGCATAGCCCTCGAAACCGATTTCACGCAGATCTGAGATGCTTTTTTCTCGCAGATCCTGATGCATCCCCCCTTGAACGATGCCAAACAGCGCCGCGCCGTCATCGAGCTGTCGGGCCTGGCGACAACGACGAGCCCAGCGACTGGAACGATCGGTGGACGCAGCCACGTATTCGCGACTCGACGGATAGGGAATGCACTCATCAAAAGCCATGATGATATCTGCCCCCAACGCTTCTTGAATGGCAATCGACGACTCAGGCGTCAGCACATGACTCGACCCGTCAACATGGGACTGGAACCGCACTCCATCCTCATTAATTTTGCGCAATTCCCCCAGGCTAAAGACCTGGAATCCACCGCTATCGGTAAGAATAGGCCGATCCCAGTTCATGAATGCATGCAGCCCGCCAAGCCGTTGTACCCGTTCATGGCCCGGTCGAAGAAACAAGTGATATGTATTAGCCAGGATAATTTGCGCACCGATCTCCTTAAGGGTCTCGGGATACATGGCTTTTACTGTCCCCTGCGTCCCCACAGGCATAAAGACCGGGGTTTCAATGATTCCGCGCCGGGTATGTATCCGTCCGCGGCGAGCCCGGGAAACGGAATCCTCATTTAAAAGATCAAAGCTGAACGGATTCAAAATAAATACTATCTCACTCTGGCAAATATCAAAGACGGCATTCTTAAATGATGAGCATGCAGTCGCCGTAGCTGAAAAAACGAAACTGCTCCCGAACCGCCTGGCAATAGGCTTCGAGAACCAAATCCCTGCCGGCGAATGCGGATACCAACATCAGCAGAGTCGATTTCGGTAAATGAAAATTGGTGATCATGGCATCAACGATCTGAAAGCGAAATCCAGGGTAGATGAAGAGATCACTGCTCCCCTCGCCTGCCTCGAGACGACCCGTTTCATCCACCGCATACTCAAGGGTCCTGGTGGTTGTCGTCCCTAACGCAAAGACCCGCCGTCCCTCCGCTTTTGCCGCATTGACCGCGTCGGCAGTCGACTGGGGGACATGAAAGGTTTCGGAATGCATCCGATGCTCCAGGATGTTTTCCACGCGCACCGGCAGAAACGTACCCAAGCCGACATGCAAAGTGACCGGGCAAATGATCACCCCCCGGTCCCGCAATTGCTCGAGAATGCGTTCGGTGAAATGCAGGCCGGCGGTAGGGGCCGCTACTGCACCATTCGCCCTGGCAAAGACCGTCTGATAACGATCCCGGTCAACCGAATTATCCTCCCGCCGAATATACGGAGGCAGAGGAATCCGTCCAACACGTTCGAGAGTCTCGGTAAAATCACCTTCGCAACTAAAACGGATATGCCGGTAAGGAGCTTCCCCCCCAGCCAGCACAGTCGCCTCAACTTCTCCCCCGAGCAGCAGACGTGAACCGGGCTTCGGCGATTTGGAGCAACGAGTCAAGCAGGCCCAGTCTTCGTTATCAGAAGCCAGACGTCGCACCAAAAAGACCTCGATGCGACCGCCGCTTTCTTTTTCACCCAGGAGCCTGGCCGGAATCACCCGAGTGTCATTCAGAACCAGCAAATCACCGGATACGAAATAATCTAGAATATCACCAAAAACTTCGGTGTGAATTTCGTTATTTCCCCGATCGACAACCATTAACCGGGAATCTTCGCGAGAGTCTGGAGGATACTGGGCAATCAGTTCCTCAGGAAGTTCAAAATCAAAATCATTCAGATGCATTAGAGTCTACCGCAAAACCTCTCGAATCCAATAAAAACCGGGTATATATCAACCACAAACAGGGGGCAAAGTCAAACCCTTTCAGCCTCTCGACAGGCGGCCTGACAAAACGGAACAAAGCGAAAATTCAGGGGACGGGAAACAAACTTCAGATCCACGAAAAACTCGGATAAGCCCAAAAAGGCGAATGAATGAGCCAAGCCAACCCTTGAGCGTCCAGTCAAAAAAAGGTTGGACAGATCCTACCCCATTGCCAGGTAAACTACCAGCAGACCGACCAACATCAGGAACAGTCCGAGAATTCGCAACGAGGATTCAGGAAACACAGTCAATTGTCGCAGGGTCTTCTTTACCGTTGCAGGGGAAAGAAACCAGGGAATGCCTTCAACAATCAGCACCACCCCGATAACCGATAACAGAAATTTCATTGAGTGCACCAAGTTCATCCTGCCACATTGATTTCATTGGCAACAAATTTGCAATATCGCGATATCTTCAAAGGGTGGCCATATTAAAACCTTGCGCCCCAACAGTCAAGAACGGTTCGCAATAATTACCTGTATCTAAAAATAGATTGCCTACAGGAGCATAAACCGCCTATTCTAAAAAATAAATGAAGCCATACTAAAACATTTGAGCCACCTGCACAGGGGCGAATTTCACGAATCTGTCAGGCATTTCACTGACCGAAAAGGGCAATTGCAGGTGTTTTCACTGAACACAATCAGCAATTTCTGAAAGACCTGCCCTTTTTAACCAGAATAACCCTGAGATTTCAATGAATTCACTGAAGACAAAATTCCTGGGGCTGTCTACAATCATCGCCCTGATGGTCGTTACCCTGACTGTCTGGAACCACATTGTCGTTCAGCGTGAAACCCTCAACCAGTTAGCCCTGCAAAACAGCCGGATTCTTGGCGACACGATCCACAACAGCATTATCACCTTCATGGCCAACGGTGAAAACGACCGGGTGGCGCAAATTCTCTCCGAAGTACAGAAAGAGCCTGCGCTCAGTTATGTACAGATTTTTGACGAGGCAGGACGCATCCTGCGTGCCGGGAACCCGGAAAGCGTCGGAGACCTGGTTTCGGCCATCGACCTGATCGCCTATCGCTCGCAACAACTTTCCACTCAGCACGATCACAACGGCGCCCATTACCAGGC
>JBFHFM010000386.1:0-3084 GCA_041583595.1 Trichloromonas sp.
GTTTTGCCATACTAATTCTCCTCTTTTATGTGGTGTAGGGGCGAATTTGTTATTCGCCCTTGCTGTACCGGGCGAATAGCAAATTCGCCCCTACATCATTTATCCTTCGAGAAACCCCGGCCGTTCGCTCTTCAGCATTGCTTTGCGTAGCCAGGGGGGAGGGCTTCCTTTGAGCACCTCCTGCAACTTGACCACGACGTCGGCAATTGGTTCCTGCTCTTTGCTTTTGATCGGGTGAATCTTTTTCTGTACCAGTCGCGCTGCAGCGGGTCCGCCGATCTGGGCGACGTATACCAGGGCGCAGTCATCAAGACCTTCGCAGCGGGCCTCGATTCGGTCTGCCTCGTCGCTCCCTTCGGTTTTGACCTGGACTACACCGGTGAATTCCGCCTCTTCTGGTCCAATCTCATAAATGTAGAACGATTCGGCCCGGCCGAAATGTTCATCAACGTGGATTTTGTCTGTACTGGCAAATGCGACTTTCATAAACAAACCTCGCTTCCTGATGCCATCAATGATTTCGAAACGTCGCGTTCTGATCATGGGGCCCCCTGGGGGCGTGAGGGATGAGGCGTAAAGATTTGATCTCCTCACTCCTCACCCCTCACCGTGTTTATCTCATCATTTCAAACCAGCGGTCTTCGCAGGTTTCGTCTTTGATATCGAGGAACTTGTTGGCGATCATAGTCAGGATGTTGATCGCGCCCTGATAGCCGATCACCGGGCTGCGATGCAAGTTGACCCGGTCCATGATCGGGAAACCGATGCGGAACAGGGGGGTCTTGGCGTCGCGGGCGGCCCACTTGGCGTGGGTGTCGCCGATGATGCCGTCGACCGGATCGGTAACCAGCAGACTGCGCATGTGCCAGAGGTCTTTGTTGATGTAGATTTTGCTGGTGGCGCCGAAGGGGGAGGTGGCCAGCAGCGCTTTCATCTCTTTTTCGAACTTCTTGGTCGAGCGCGAGCAGAGGATGTGGTAGGGGATCGCGCCCATCTCGAGCAGGAAGGATACGATGCCGATCAGGTAATCGGGGTCGCCGGCGATGGCGAACTTCTTGCCGTGCAGGTACTGGTGGGCGTCGGTCATGGCGTCGACGGCCCGGCCGCGCTCGGCTTTCAGTTCCGCGGGGATCTCCTTGCCAAAGAGCTCGGAGAGCTTCATCAGAAACTCGTCGGTCTTCTTGATACCGAAAGGCATCGGCATGACCAGCTTCTCACCGGTGTAGGCCTCTTCGATAAATTTCATGGTGTTGACGGTAGAGTACTTCTGCAGGGCGATGGTCACCTTGCCGTTGATCGACTCGGCCGCATCCTCGAGCTTGGTCCCGCCGGGATAGAGCTTGTAGTGCCCGTCACAAGGAGTGTCGAATACTTCGGAAGTATCGGCCAGCACCGTGTAGGGGATGTCCATGGCTTCGAGGTAGCGTTTGTACTCGCGGATATTGCCGGTGTTGCCGTCGAAACCGGGGATCAGGTTGAGCTTGCCGGTGCATTTGCCTTCGATGCTTTGTCCCTCGGTGAGATACTTCAGGATGGCGCACATCATCGAGTCGTAGCCGTGAATGTGGGTGCCGTTGAAGCTCGGGGTGTTGGCATAGGGGGTCGGCAGGTCCGCAGGGATGTGCCCTTTGGTCTTGGCGTTGGTGATGAAAGCGGTCAGGTCGTCGCCGATAACTTCAGGCATACAGGTGGTATAGACTGCCAGCATCTTCGGCTTGTAGAGGGTGTAGGCGTTTTCCAGCCCTTCGAAGAGGTTGTTCTGTCCGCCGAACACCGCGCCGTCCTCGGTCATCGCATCGCAGGTCGCCGCTGCCGGCTCGCGATAGTGGCGGCTGAAGGTACTGCGGAAGTACGAAGCACACCCCTGGGAACCATGGACAAAGGGGAGGCATCCTTCAAAGGCGGTCGCCACCATCTGTGCGCCAAGTGGCTGACAGGCGTGGGCCGGGTTGATCACCAAGGCCTCACGGGCGAAGTTCTTTTCTTTGTATTCTTCGGTATTGATCCATGCCTTGACCCGCTCGATTTCTTCAGGCGTGTGTTCGGTCACTTTTTTTATGACTGCTGCTTCGCTCATGGCGATAACTCCTTATATTAATCCCGTAGGGGCGAACCTATGTTCGCCCTTTGGCGTATTTTCCCCGAGGGCGATGACAAGCATCGCCCCTACAAGAATCCTTTAGAACGGCGACTTCACCAGTTTCCAGGTCGGGCTGTTGATCGCCATATCGATGTCGCGGGCGAAGATATGGAAGCCTTCGTAACCATGATACGGGCCGGAGTAGTCCCAGCTGTGCATCTGCCGGAAGGGAATGCCGGACTTCTGGAAGACGTACTTTTCCTTGATACCGCTGCCAATCAGGTCAGGTTTGAATTCTTCGACAAATCTCTCCAGTTCGAACTCGGAGACGTCGTCGTAGATGATTGTCCCTTTGGCCATCTCGGGGGCGGTACGGTCGTAGTCGTCCTGATGGGCAAACTCGTAGCCGGTGCCGGTGATCTGGATCCCGAGGTCCTCGTAGGCGCCGACCACGTGCCGGGGACGCAGGCCACCGACGAACAGCATGGCGGTTTTGCCTTCGAGGCGCGGTTTGTACTCGTCGATAACCGCTTGCATGATCGGCGTGTACTTGGCGATGACCGCTTCGGCTTTCGCTTGGATGGTTTCGTCGAAACGGGCCGCAATGGCGCGCAGGCTCTCGGCGATCTTGGTCGGACCAAAGAAGTTGTACTCGATCCAGGGGATGCCCCATTTTTCTTCCATGACCTTGCACATGTAGTTCATGGAACGGTAGCAGTGAATCAGGTTAAGCTTGACCGAATTTGTTGCGGCAATCTTTTCCACTTCCCCGTCGCCGGTCCAGACCGATTTGACGTTGAGGCCGATTTCTTCGAGAATCGGCTTGGCCGCCCAAACGTCGCCGCCGATGTTGTAGTCACCGATCAGGGCGATATCGTAAGGCCCGACGGGATCGGGGAACTCGAACTTGCCGATGATGTGGTCGCGGATCGAGTCGTTGGAAATGTGATGCCCAAGTGACTGGGAGACGCCGCGGAAACCTTCGCAGTTACAGGGGACCACCA
>JBFHFM010000387.1:0-3064 GCA_041583595.1 Trichloromonas sp.
CCTGTTCCAGCATGGCCAAACAGGAAGAAACATCTCCAGAGAAAGCGTCGATAGATTTCAACTCGGGGAGAGCTTTCAAGCGATGTTCAGGACACCGAAGATGGAAACGGGTGAACTGTCTGGATGTCACCTTCACCTTAAAGCTTCCACCCGGAACATCGGGGGACCGTCCACTTGAGCCGAAAACAGGCAGTAAAAAGTTCTACGGGGGTATCAGATGCACTTACCAAGCCAGATCAGAACAATGAGACAGACATGAAATGCGGGACACTCCCCTATTTTTAAAATCCTGCCCCATGACTTCTGATGACCGACAGAGCCGAAGGGTGGCGAAACATGCCGTTAAGTTGTTTCCATATAGACCGGTACGAGATACTGCTCCCAGAAATCGATGCCCACGGCTTCAGCATTTACCTCGAGTTCCCAAAAGGTAATTTTATGTTCATCAGCCAGCTTGCTCCCCGGAACCGTAGGCGGGAGGTCGAACGACAAGGTCACCGGATAATTGGGCAGGCAAGCCACCTCAATGCCCTCTGTCGAGCGGGTCATTGCCCACCGTTGCTCATGAATAAGTTGCGTGCGCCGGTTGTCACCTGACCCGCTCGATTCCATCCACTCCTCTACGCAACGCAAAACAAACGTGATCTTCGACACATTTTTCAGCCCTGACGGCGGAAACCACCTAAGGTCGGCACGTTTTCCGATAATCACCGGGAAAGCCATGTACTCAAGTCTGCTCTTGCCATACTTCAGTGCACCCAGTGTTTGTCGAATCAATTCCAGCAACAAGAGTAGCAGGATGAGGTCGAATGAGGAGACGATGATTTTGACCATCAGGGCGCTATCAACGGAAATCCAGGCCCACCAATTGAAGGGAGTCAAAAATATGACCATGAAGATGACAGCCCCAACTCCTTTCGACACAGGCGTCCAAGGTGATTTCGTTGTGCCATGCAAATCCCAGGGATAGTCGGCAAAGGCGGCCGAAAAGGGATGCTGTTTGGCTTGGTCAAGACGAGATCGAACCAGACGCCGTTCTTGGATGAGCCTGCTCCAGAGGAGCGCACCGGAGGTCGCGAAGATAATTCCGAAAAGGGTAACGACACCGTGCGGAGCGTGGAAGCTCGACGGATCCACGGGGATAATTTCGCGGCTGAGCAAGAGAATGAAGATACCCGTAGCCACGAAAACCAGCCCTAACAGGAATCCGCCGAGCCTGCTGAGGCCGGTACTCGTTCCCACGCGCTCGTGGTTTGACAACCGGCACCGCCGTTCATCTACAACACTATCCGAAAGGATCATCGTCTCATCTCGCAGATACTTTCTCCTACTGTCACCGGATACTGTTCCCTATCCGCTTGTAATCATCGGGCAGATTACGACTTGAGTAGAATTCAGCCATCAACTGCGGCCAGAGGGATTGCTTACCATCCTGGCTATCCCTGTTGGTATGCTTTTCAGGTGCTGTCTGGTTTGCTCATTTAGGTGAATCAAGTGCATCATCAGCAAAAATAAATTTAGTTTTCACCCACCAATATCTCCTCCGGACAGTCTCCCTCCGGCGCAAACCACTCCTCTTCGATAAAGTCGGTGTCGGTGATTTGCCCCAGTTGCCGTTTCAGATATTTACCTTCGGCCGACACCGCGACATCGCCATTGGGCAGGTAGATCTCTCCCGTCCCCTCAAACATACGGCCACCGTCTTTGGTGATGCGGCCGACCGCCTTGAGTTCAACCCCCAACGGCACCGGCTTCTTGTACCTGACCTGCAGATCAATGGTCACGCCGAAGGTGTTCTGATCATAAAAGGACATGATCGCCCGCCCGATCGTCTCGTCGAGAATGGCCGCTGAAATGCCGCCATGGGTTATCCCTGGATAGCTCTGGTGCTCTTCGCGCGGCTGAAACAGGCCGACCACTTCGTTATCGGTGGTCTGGTAGAATAGGGTCTTCAGCCCGAACTGGTTGTCGGTGCCGCAAACCATGCAGTTTTTGGAGATGTTCTGACTTCTGCTAATCTTGTGATTCATCGCTAATCCTCGGCTCCGGGAGCCCGTTAAAACCAGGTGCTGCCGGATTCCAACCGTTCGCGATCCGGTTTGACCTGGGTTATGAGATTGATTCGTTTCTGCTCTGTCTCTGAATAGACCACGAGCTGCCTCAATTGCCATCCTTCAATTTCTTTCACCGCAATAACATGAGCGGTGGCTTCGCCTTTCGGACCGCCTATGGAGTAACTCAAGACCGCCTGGCCTGTCCCACCGCCGGTCTGAATGTGGCCCGTAACGAAAAACCCCGGAGAAACGGGCTCACCAATCAGCGCGATGACCTGCGGATCCTTTTGCAGTGCGGCCAGCGAAAGAGAGTAGGCGGCATTGTACTTCATGATCCCGGTGATAAAGAAGAAGAAGGCCGGAAGCACAACCACGATAAGCAGCAAACCGGTCATCGCCCACTTTTTCTGGGTCGATTTAAAATGCTCGATACTCTTCCAGGTTCGGTTCTGCCAGGCCCACCCATTGCCCTTTGCCCCCAAAACAAACGGCATCACCAGGCCGACCAGCGGGACAAACATGAGCAAGGCGATGAAGGTATTGTTGCCAACACCCCAAATCCAGTTTAGAAAAAAGGCCCCCCAGTTCCACCTCTTGAGTTCTTCAGGAACGGGCGAGCCTTTGCCCAGGCCGGAGCCGTTTTCACAAATAAATTCAAAATCCAAGTTCCACTCCTATCGGTCATCGATCTGTCAGGCCTACCGATTATTTTACTGAGGTGACTGCACCTTCGGGGTGCTCCTTGTGACGTCCGGACAAAAACTCCCTCTTGCCCTCCCCCGTCATTAACTGATAAATTACCCAGGTAGAATGCCCGGATGTTCAAATCCGGATCATAACACCCCAGGAGATGGTATGAACAAGTCTGATTCCAATAAAGATGATCTACTCGTCGCACAGATGCGCAAAGAAGAGGACGCTCGCCAGGCCGGCTACCGGGAAAAAGCCCTGAAACTCTTCCCCCACGTCTGCGGCCGTTGTTCCCGTGAATTTGAAGGCAAAAAACTCCG
>JBFHFM010000388.1:0-3038 GCA_041583595.1 Trichloromonas sp.
CCTGGCGCTCCCCGGCGAGAGAATCGGCTACCTGGCCGCTAATCCGCAAATGGATGAAGTGGAGCTCTTCATCGATGGCGCGGTCTTTTGCAACCGGGTCCTCGGCTTTGTCAACGCCCCGGCCCTGATTCAGCGACTGGTGACCCGCATCCAGCGGGAGAGCGTCAACATCGACGAATACCGTTGCAAACGCGATTTACTCTACAATCACCTGACCGGACTCGGCTTCCAAATGGTTAAGCCCGGCGGCGCCTTCTACCTCTTCCCCAAGTCGCCGCTGGCCGATGACATTGAGTTTGTCAAAAAAGCTCAGCAGCACAATATCCTGCTCGTTCCCGGCATTGGTTTTGGCGCTCCCGGCTTCTTCCGTATCGCCTATTGCATCGATATGGCCATTATCGAACGCAGCCTTCCGGCTTGGGAAAAACTGGCCAAAGATGTCGGGCTCAAAGGCTGATCGTTCCTCCGGCATTGATGTTCTTAAAACCTGAAACGATCTCGCAGGTCGGTAAGAAGTGGTGAGACTATAAACCGCATCGGTGCTGCCGCCTTTGAGGCGATTTGCAAACTCACCGACAGCCTACCGCCCCCAGGGAAGAAGATTAATGCTAATCCGCGACTTTTATCCCCCCAGAAGATAAGCCCCTTGTCGTTGCAAGGGGTTATGTTCTGGGTGACCCTTAGGGTAATGAACAGCAATCTTCTGGTTGAAAGATTTTACTAAAGGAGTGGAGCCCGGATGGAGAAAAATTTTCTGACTCCCGCCGAAACGGTGCGGGCGATCATGGAGAACGGCAAACGTGTGACAACCCAGCCACTGGCGCGAACGATCGTGCTGAGCCTGCTGGCCGGTTTTTACATCGCTTTCGGCGCCCAACTCGCCACCGTCGTCACCGCCGATGCCGCAAGTCACGTTGGCCTGGGGATCTCTCGCCTGCTCGGCGGAAGCGTCTTTTCCATGGGGCTGATGCTGGTGGTGATCTGCGGCGCAGAGCTCTTCACCGGCAACAGCCTGCTGACCAAAACTGCCCTGCTCGGAGAGATTACCTGGTCCAAACTCGCTGAAAACTGGCTGGTAGTCCTGCTCGGCAATTTTGTCGGGTCGCTCTTTTTTGCCTGGCTGATGTTTCACTCCAACCTCTGGCAGGCACCGTACCTCGCAGAGCACGCCATCGCTATCGCCACTGCAAAAACCAAGCTCCCCTTTGACGTCGCACTGGTTCGCGGCATCCTTTGCAACTGGCTGGTCTGCCTGGCGGTCTTCATGGCCACCGCCGCCCGCGACATCCCCGGAAAAATTCTGGCTTGCTATGTACCGATCATGGCCTTTGTCGCCAGCGGTTTCGAACATTCAATCGCCAACATGTACTTCATCCCAACCGGTCTGCTGCTCGCTCGAGAATTGTCCAATGGAGATCCGGCCCTTTCCTGGAACAACTTCTTCGTAGGAAACCTGCTGCCGGTCACCCTCGGCAACATCATTGGGGGCGTGGTCTTCGTCGGTTTCGCCTACTGGTTCATCCACCTGCGCGGACAAAAATCAGCTGGCTGAAAATTCTCAGCGACAGACCTGGTTACGCCCCCGCTTCTTGGCCCGGTACAAGGCCTGATCAGCGGCTTTAAGCACCTGAGCCGGTTCCTTCAACAGCCCACCCCGCTCCGCGACGCCGATACTTACCGTCACCCTAAGCGTGTTTGCAGCCTTTTTTTTCGTTTTCGGCCGCGTCGGTTTTTTTCGAGGGCGAAAACGACCCCGCATCGAAAACTCTGAACGTTCCACATTCTCGCGCAACTGTTCCAAAACCGGCAGCGCCTCTTCGATCGAACGTCCTGCAAAGAGCAGGGCAAACTCCTCGCCGCCATAACGATAGGCTCGCCCGCCACCGCGCACGGCAGCCAGGCGAGCCGCCACCATCCGCAGCACCTGATCGCCAACATCGTGACCATGGGTATCATTAAATTTCTTGAAAAAGTCAATATCGACCATGGCCAGAGTATAACAACTGCCGAGCTTTAGCAGCGCCTCATTCAGCGCTCGACGAGCCGGAAGTCCGGTCAATTCATCGGCAAAAGCCATAAAATGAAAGGTTTCCAGAATACCCAGCACCAAAAGCAGAGCGGCCACAGCCAGTAGCAGCGGCAAATGACTGCTATTATCGACCAGGGCCAGGACAATGGACGCCAGCGCCCAGAAAAATCCGGACTCGAATACCCCTGGATGACGGAAAAACCGAACGAGCAACACAATGAAGGCCAGGATGATGGACACCAGCACCGGTTGACCAAAGGAAAAGGACCCAAGCAGGGGAATTGTCAACCAGGATCGTTTAAGAAGTATCAGGGTTTGGGCAAAATGCTGGTGATATAACCAGACTCCACATGCGACCTGAGTGACAATCAACAACAGCCTCAGTCCGCCTCTCAGGGTCAACAGGCCCCGTTCGGACAGGCAGGAAAAAAACGCCAGGTTCAGCGGCAACAACAGGCCAACCAACGACAATACCCAAAAACGACTTTCCCCGCCTGGCACCAAAGCCAGCATCCGCTCGGCAACAGCCAGCGCCAGAATCGACAGAAAAAGCCGACTGCGGTTAAAGCGCCAACCGAGGAAAAGCCCGGCACCAACGATAATCCAGAAGATGATTTGCTGTGCAGGCAGGATCGCGGCGAGCCAGGTCGGCTGTTTCAGCAAAACCAGTGCAGAACAGAGCAAGGCTCCGCAAGGAAGGAAAAACGGATAAATTAATATGTTCAAAAATGTGAGCAAAACAGGATCCTGAAAATGTCGTTCAAGCCGAAGGACGGATGTCTTTGACCCTCAGCTGCACATCCACCCGTTCTTTCCATTCGTTAATGGCAGGCGAGCAGAGAATGTCCACGGAGCCTGAGAGTTCAGTGAGCCGGCCGGCCATGCCAAAGGCGATGCAGGGGAGACTGTAGCCCTCCTGGCGAACGGTAAAACGCAGGTGATCGCGGCCAACAACGGACGCCTGCTGAACCCGGACCCCGGTTACGACAAAGACCGGCTCAGGATTTCC
>JBFHFM010000389.1:0-3033 GCA_041583595.1 Trichloromonas sp.
GTTCGACCAACTGGGGCTGACCAATCACCTCGCAACCAAGTTGCTGGGCGAGTGTTTGAAAACGATTTTGTACTGAATCCATAGTTTGATCCTTGGGCAACAGTTAGGTTGGCACAACAAATAACCAGCAATATAGAGAACACCCTGACAGAGAGTTAGCTATACCGAAAAGAGAACATTCAAAAAAAAGCTGCAATGAATAAAAACGAAGCGCGACGGGGCTGTCTCCTACCGATCGAAGGAGACCGGCGCCGAACGGCAACCCCGACCCAGATGGCCGACTCAGAAGAAACGGAGCGGTGGAGGGCGACTGAGGTGAGGCCAGCGAATCTGTTCCGACACGACTTTGGAAAGCGGAAAAGAGTCGATAGAAAGCGCAGTGATTGGGAGAAGCTGCGGCAGACATGTACCACAGAGCGGAATAAAATCGGTGAGGTCGTCGCCATCCGGATCGAAAACCCCCAAGCCCGTAAGCAGAGGGCCAGTCGCCTTCTGCGTGGCGCTGAAAAGGCCATGGCTTAAGCAAAAAACCGTTGGTACCTGCAGAAGACTGCAAAACAAAAGAGCCAGAACGACAATATGGAGGTTGAGAAAAAACCTGAAATTCATGGCCAATGTTATCAACAAGTTCCCTTTTGTCAAAAATCTTCGGATTAAACGTTCGTCAAAACTGTTACACCCAACCCGCAGCGTTTGTCAAGACTGTCCCGGGCCAGCATCCCTCACCGCAATGGGTGACGCCCAGTTCCTGCGTTAACCAGAGCCACTGTCCGATTCAGCCTTCGGCCGCAGGCTGCGGGCCAGAATTTCGAACGCCAGATCAAGATCGGTCTCCGGGCTCAAAGCCGGACCAATTACGCGAACCAAAGCGGCCCGTTTGAGCAGACGGTCATCAAAGACGGCCTGCGGAGCAAGCCGCCGCAATTCATTTTTCAGGTACGTAAAATTGAGCTCACGCGTCAGTTTCATCAGAGCGCCGAGACCATCGTAGTTGATCGTGGCGCGATCGAAGATCACCGTTCTTTGGCCACGAGCATAGAGCCAAAGGGTCTCGTCGCGGGCGCTGGATGTCACAATCTGCTCAGACTTCACTTTCTTGGTCATCGGCACCCCCCCGGCAAGAAGAGTTTTACCGAGACTGAACTTGCGCTTAGTCACTGTGGCGATAGTTTGCATCTGTCCAGCGCTGCAGGTGGCCACAAGCAGCAGATCGATCGTGCGATAATCCATGTCGCACATTTCTCCGCCAACCGACTCAAGGTGCAACCCATTCAGCCCCAACACGAAACGACGGACATGAAACAGCTGATAGCTCTGACGCACAGCCAGAGTATCGACCACCAACGCAGGAACTCCGCCCAGGGAGAGCCTGGCGGCTAAAGCCTCCGCCTTCTTTGAATCAGCGAAACTTGCAAGCATCGCCGGTCCGCCACCAGAAACCTTTTGTCGAGCCTCAAAAACCAGAATGCCCTGCGTATCGGCGATAATTTTTGCCACCGCGGCCTCTTCTTGCTGCCAGCCATATACCACAACGATAAACATCCAGCTCTCCAGTCGAAGGAAAGAAGGCAAAAGCTCACCCGCAAGGCATGGGGACGACAACACAAACGCCCCGCTTACCTAAGGCTTGAAGCGCAGAATCGATTCGCTGAAATCGCCGTATAGTACCATGACTCCGGCAAAAAGGGGATATCCTCGTTAATCGAACCAGGGCCGCGAATCTGTCCTTTTTTTTCAAAGTGCCCTCGGCACTTGCGGCGCCCCTGAGACTTGCCCCCATGACCGTGCGTCCCCCCTTTGGCATGGACTTTTGTTAAAAAAACTCTCCAACTGTAAAAGTCCCTTGGTATACATCATTAGTATGCTAATACTTTTATATGGTCACAGAATTGATGAGCAGGCACGAACTCGAGCAGGCGAAAGCCCTGATCGAAGCAAACGGCCTGACCTTTGAACGCAACTACGACACCCTGGTGGGGATCTTTGAGGATCGAGAGCTCGTCGCCGTCGCGGCACGGGACAAAAACATCCTCAAGATGTTCGCCATCGCCGACTCTCACCAGGGGGGAGCCTGCCTCGGAGAACTTGCGACCGAACTGATCCGCAGTGGCTTCCCGTCCGGCTACGACAACTTTTTTGTCTTTACCCGCCCGCAAAACGCCGCCTCCTTTCAGGCCCTCGGTTTTGTAATCCTGGTGCAACATTCTCAGGCGGTGCTGCTCGAATACGGCGGGGCCCTTAAACGCTACCTGGAAAGCCACCAGGCACTGGTGCGCCCGGGCGTTAATGGCGCCGTGGTGGTCAACTGTAACCCTTTCACCTGTGGCCACCGCTACCTCATCGAACAGGCCGCCACGCAGGTCGATCACCTCTATGTCTTTGTCGTGCGCGAGGACCGTTCGGCCTTTCCCTTCGCGATGCGCCTGCAACTGGTCAAAGATGGGGTAGACGATCTGACCAATGTAACCGTACTCGATTCCTCTTACTACGCGGTCAGTGCGGTCACTTTCCCGAGCTATTTTCTCAAAGATGACGAGACCGCCTCCCAGGTTCAGATGGAAATCGATCTGCTCCTCTTTGCCCGGCATCTGGCGCCGTTTTTCCACATCACCCGGCGCTTCATCGGCACCGAGCCCTATTGTCGAACTACCCGCAACTATAGTCAGACAATGCTGGACCTGCTGCCACGCTACGGTATCGAGACGATACAGATCGAGCGCATCAACGCAGGAAATCAGGTGGTGAGCGCCTATCGCGTCCGCGAACTGCTCAAGCGTGAGGCCTACGAAGAATTGCGCACCCTGGTTCCAAAGTCCACCTACAATTACCTGATGTCCGACCAAGCGGCAGACATCCGTGCCAAACTCAGAAATTACGACAGGAGACACTGATGGAAATACGCAAAAAGGTGCAGGCCGGCACCATGCAATCGAGCGACCTTATGGTTTTTCTAGAACCGGCTGCAGAGCTCTCCATCTCCATTGAATCGACGGTAAAGCGCCAGTTCGAGCATTTGATCCGGCAGCGGATCGA
>JBFHFM010000390.1:0-3030 GCA_041583595.1 Trichloromonas sp.
ACACCCGCTGGCAGTTTTCGAATGCTCGTTGGTCTTGCCGGTTACGAGGATCCGGACTGGGAATACCAGCCGACCACCACGGCCCATAACCAGTATAAGGGGGTTTCTGGCACGACGGACAATTCAACCATGAGTTCCCTCTGCGCCCGCTGCCATGGCCAGTTTCATTCTGGTTCCGAATTCGGGTCTCCCTGGCTGCGTCATCCCGTTGATTACGATATGGGGTCAACCTCTCAATCTTCTGAATACCGCAGTTATGGGGGGAGCGGCACCAACGCTTATCGTCCAGATACCCCGGTTGCCAGTGTTAATGTCAGCCAGCCAGTATCTGTGGTCTCTTTTGCCGGCGACACTATTATTTCCTGTGTCTCCTGTCATCGTGCCCACGGGTCGCCCAATTATAAGATGATGCGCTGGAATTATGCCGAAAGCATTGGTACTGGCTGTGCCGCTTGCCATACATCCAAGGACTGAGGAGTGAATACCATGATCAGGCCGGGTACTGATATTGGAATTAAACGCCAGTTTTTTCCTTGGCGGATCCTGTTGTTTTTATGCGGTGCGATAGTGTTGCAGGTCTTCCCGGCACTGGCCGGGCCCTATTCCCAGTCGGCGCATGGTGATTCCGCCGCCGGAGTTAGTCGCGCCGTCGATGGATTGTCCACTCCGGGTCCTTATGTAACCGGAAATTGTGCTCATTGCCACGAGCAGCATGCCAGTATCGGTGGGCTTGAACCTCAGCCTCGCAATGGCGGACCGTCGGAGTTTGCTCTTTTTTCGCCTGCTTTCAACCAGGCGGTGACGGTAAAACCCTATCAGCAGTCTGATCTTTTCTGTTTTTATTGTCATACCGGGAGCGCCTCTTACCAAGCTCCGGTCGGTACTTTAATGAACTATGACTATGCGAACACTTTCGGCGGTTATACGGGGGGGCCAAGCAGTATTTTCGAGGCTTTTAATCAACCCTTGGCCGGGAGTGACGCCTCTTATCATAACCTCTATGATATCTGGCGATATGCGCAGAAATTTTCGGGTTTCAGCTCTGAGTCATCTCCCTGCGATGCCTGTCATAATCCGCACCGTGCCCGGCGTAACAAGGCGTATCCGCAAGATCCGGCCTACACGGCGATTTCCCGCCCGACTGAGCATGAAAGTCTGTGGGGTGATGTCAGCGGCGAGTGGATGACCAATTACGGCGGGCGTTACCAACCGCCATACTTTTACGGTTCAAAATTTACTTATGAACCAGGCGGGACGGGCGAGGCCCTGGCCGATGGATCGCGAGTTCCGGATTACAATGTTTTTTGTCTCGATTGCCATCGAGAAAAGATTTACAGCACCACCCTTAGCCGAGATATTTTGGCAATTGACTGGAAAACCGGTGGCGGAGACCTGCTTGCGGCCGGCGACAAACACGGCGAAAATTCCTACACCGTTGGTACTTTGTTGCAAAAACCATACGCCGATGTCGTCACGCCGTCAGGGGGGTACGTGCTGTCCTGTCTCGACTGTCATGAAGCCCACGGATCATCCAATGCGTATCTGGTGCGTCGTTCAGCTAACGGTGTAGCTCTTGGTGATACCTTCACCCAAAGCAAAGCCGGTAAATCCTGGGCATTGCTTTGTCGACGGTGTCATCAGGACGATTATCAGATTGGAGGCATGACCGATTCCAAGCAGGCCAATCGTTGGAAGAGTGTTCATCATGGAGGTGGTACCAGCAATGATGTTCCTTACAAGGTCAGCGGTCAGATCTGTGAAAATTGCCATGAATGGAATACGGGACCTGAACCGATCGGTTGCGGCTATTGCCATGGTCACGGGACGTCTTGCGACCTTACACATCCCGGAACATTACCGAACGGCAAGACGATTCCTGCGCCCTATGATGGAGTTCGCAGAACTTTTTGATTCCGGATCCTGACCATCACCTTTTAGGGTTAATTCATGAAAATAGCAAACCTTTTTAATCTTTCTTGTCTGCGGGCGCTGTGGTTGCTGTTGATATCCGTTATGTTGGTGGGGTGCGTTGCAAGCGCAGGGGATAACCGGAAAATTTCGCGGAAGTTGCAAGATCAAGCCCTGGCGTCGATTTATTTTTCGACGACCGGGGTCTCCACCGAGCGGATTTCCTTCGAGTTAGGTGACCTCAGTTTGTTGATGGGCGATTTGTGGATTGATGTGCCGGCCGGGTCCACAGCGATTGATCGGCAAGTGGTGCAGGGGCAGCAGTTGTTTCTCGGCCTGGGTGGATTTCCGGTCGGGGATTGCACGCGAATTCGCTTTAGCCTGAAAAATATTAAGGTCGATGGCAAAAGTGGTCCCGGATTGGATGATCAGCGCATCGAACTTTCCATGAACAAGCCTGTCTCTTTTGCTGATGGCGACAGTACCTGTCTTTTTATCGACTGGCACCTGGCTCCGCCGGCCCCTGGAGAAGCTCGTTTTGTCCCCCGCTTCTCTGCTCGCGGCCAGAATCTTCCCCTCGGCAGCGATCTCGCCTATGTGGTGTGTGACGATATTGACACCCTGTATATGGTGCGTACCGACGTTAATTTTGTCGTAGCCGCGCTGGGGTTGCCGGGGCCATTGGGAGAAATCGCGGTGGATGCCGACCTGCGGCGTTTGTATGTTTTGAGTATGGGGGAACGGGCCATCTACGTCTTTAACAGTGCCAATTCCCAGGCCCTGGATCGGATTCCCCTGCAAATTGCCGTGAAGCCGCGTCATCTCTGTCTGTCGGACGATGGCAGTTTTGCATATGTTACCGATGCCGCGACCAACCGGGTGCTCAAGGTTGATCTCTCGAGTGGTCTGATTGCGAACCAGACCTCTGTCGGCTTCAGGCCGGAGCGGATAATTTTTTTTGATGACGGCAGCAGTCGTCTGGCTGTCAGTTCCCCTACCGCCCAACGCGTTTTCATTCTCAGCGCCGATACCCTTGAGTTGCAAAGGGAGATCCCTGTCGGTCTCGAAGCGGAGAGTTTGCTTTACTGGCAGAATCGACTCTATGTCGGTGAGCGGGGCAAC
>JBFHFM010000391.1:0-3029 GCA_041583595.1 Trichloromonas sp.
CGCTTCTGTGCGGCTCGTTGTGCCAGGGCGACAAGGGATTCAGTTATTGGGGTGGACTCAGTGTGGGCGTTCGTTGCCAGCTTTAGCAGAGGTTTCGCCCCGTACCGAAGCAGCAGTTCATCGTCGAGGCTGCAATAGGCCCTGGCGCTTCCAGGATCCCCCTGGCGGGCACAACGACCGTACAGCTGGCGGTCGATGCGTTTTGATTCATGTCGCTCCGAAACGATTACGTGCAACCCGCCCAGTTCCACAACTCCCCGACCCAGTTTAATATCCGCGCCGCGTCCGGCCATGTTGGTGGCGATGGTCACTGCCCCAAGGTTGCCTGCTTGCGCGATAATCTGTGCTTCTTCTCGGTGTTGCAGCGCGTGGAGCAGACGATGAGGAATGTTTCGAGTCTTCAGCATGGCTGACAACGCTTCGCTGGCGGCGACACTTCTTGTGCCGATCAGCACTGGCTGGCCGGATGTGTGGCAGCTGCTGATTTCGTTGCAGATCGCTTGCCATTTGGACTGTTGGTCCGGGTAAGATCGGGCTGGCAGCATGTGACGCACACAGGGGCGGTTGGTCGGGATGCTGAGGACCGGCAGTGCGTAGATATGCCAGAGTTCGCCTGCGGCTTCGCGGGCGGTACCGGTCATTCCACCAAGCTTTCGGAAAAACCTGAAGAAACGCTGAAAACTCAAGCGGGCCAGCGTTTCGGATGGATCTGTAGGGGGCAGCCCTTCCCGGGCTTCTACCGCCTGGTGCAGTCCCTGACGCCAGGTTCTCTGGGGCATCATCCGACCTGAAAATTCATCGACGATGACCACTGATTCGTCTTCAACGACGTACTGCTTGTTTCGATGATAAAACTCACGGGCCGTCAGTGCCGTCAAAACCAGCTCTTCACGTCGCCCGGCGCCATGAAAAATGGGAGGGAGTTCAGTGGACATTTCAGCCACTCGGGACTCCCCCTTCGCGGTCAGGGTGATTTCCCGGTAACGGCGGTCTAGGTGATAATCCGCACCTGCCGAAAGGGAATTCGCGATGGTTGTTGCGGCCAGAACCGCCTGGGTCAGTGGTTCATTTTTTTGTGGTTGTGAAATAATCAGCGGAGTGACGGCTTCGTCGATCAGCACACTGTCTGCTTCATCGACAATCGCAGTATCAATGCCGCGCATAACCAATCCGTCGAGTGAATGGTCATATTTGTCGAGTCGTTTGCGCAGTTGACGGCGCGGAGCCTGGTAGGCCTCGCCGAGAAGGATCCGGTCTCGCAGAAAATCGGCCAGCAATTCCTTACCGGTGGTATAGACAACGCCCTGCCGATAGTTGTCCCTTCGCTCACGCTGATCCATGTGACCGCTGACCCAGCCTGTGGTGGCACCGCAGAACCGGTAAAGAGGGGAGAGATCGACGGCATCGCGAGCTGCGAGGTAGTCGTTTGAGGTAATAATATGGCAGGGGAGGCCCGACCAGGCGGCAAGTATGGCGGGTAAGCAGGCGGTCAGGCTCTTTCCTTCACCGGTGGCCATTTCTGCCAGAAACCCTTGGTGGATAGCGAGTGCACCAAGAATCTGTACCGGATAGGGACGCATACCGAGAGTCCGTTCGGAGGCTTCGACTAGCAGGGCGAGCGCGTCGTGAAGGATAGTCTCGTCGGTTTTTTTCCGGCTACGCAGATGTTCCCGGTACTCTTCAAGAGTTTGACGTACTTTCGCCTCGGAGCGATGCCGATGCTGAAGAGAACGGTCGGCAATCTGGATGGCTTGTTCATGCAGTTTTCGCAGGACATACTTACGGCGCCGCCAGCGTCCGATGGCGTTGTGAACGACACGATCGAGACCTTTGTGCAGTTTTTCCGGTGCGATCGCCCGGGTGGCCTGGTAGTCGTCTGACGGTAACCTCATATCTGGTAGCGCCTCTGCAATAATTGGCGCAATTTTCGGCCCCATTGAATCAGCAGGGGTTCGCTTTGCAGAGAAAAACGGATTTGACCGGACTGGCCATGATAGACGGAGGTGGTCGCTGCCGGAGACAGTCCAGCGTAAATCTGAAAAAAGGGTTCGACGGTTTGCAGACCGCTTTCATCCTTGCCGGAGACGGGCACCTCGCCACCGGCCAGCCAACCGAGTGCAGCGGACGGTAGTTTCTCGTGCTGGAACGGGATAAATTCGTAGCTTTCGACAGGCAGGGGCGTCCCACCTTGTCCCAGCAAGCGGACTTCGGCATTACCGCTGATATTGCCGGCAAAGAGATGGCTAGCTGCTTCCTGAGAGACCACGGCAGAGAATCGGAAGGAATCGGAACTTAGAATCACTCCCAGAGGGGCTCCGCGGACAACCCAGGTCCCGAGCAGTTCTTCGCTGTCGGGCGCTACCCATGTTCCCTTTTCATGAGCGCAGACTACCAGGGACTGCTGTTGTTGTTCAAGTCTCTGTAGCTTTTGTTCAAGGGTTTCCAGGCGTTTTTTCAATAACACACTTTCGGCATCCCCCTCAAAGACCAGGCTTTGTTTGCGCAGGGCCAGCAATTCATCGAGTTGCGCGGAAAACAGGGCTATTTCCAGATTCAGCTCGGGGTTCTCCAGCCGCAGCAAGGGACTTCCAGGTTCGACCGCTGTTCCATTGGGGGCGAGGATTTCCATCAGCCGCCCCGGAGTATTGTTGGCCACCCGCAGAAAGGTTTTTGCTTCGACCACGCCGGGGGCTTTGAATCTGTTGGGAAAAGGGACCACGGCGAAGAGCAACAGCATTAGAGAGAAGCCGGTCAGGGTGACCGCCATGGCACGCGGCCGGGTTCTGGACAGTTTTGGGCTGGTGGCGAGATAAGTGACAAAATTCACAAGGGGCCGGATGCCCCAGCTAAAGAGGCAGACCGCGGCCATGAGTAAACCGGCCAGCAGGAAACGGTCGGCCACGAAGAGAATGATGCCGCCATAGACGAGGATGCGATAGATGGCGCTGAGAAGACCGTAACCACTCAGCCAGGCCGTTTCTGATTGATTTTGTCCGGGACTGGCGCTCTCACGGCAGCCGAATAGATAG
>JBFHFM010000392.1:0-3027 GCA_041583595.1 Trichloromonas sp.
AATCCAGATTAAATGTGTGCATGGTTGAAAATTGTGTGCGGGTTGGATACTATCGGTTCCACTATTTTACGCGGGAGAAACCATGATTCCCATCGATGTATTGTTGCTGTTTTTTTCCACCTCGGTTTTGCTTGGCCTGGCCCCGGGACCGGATAACCTGTTCGTCATGGCCCAAGCCGCTCAGCGGGGACGCGGCGCCGGATTGCTGGTGACCCTGGGGCTATGCACCGGACTGCTGGTGCACACCAGTGCCGTGGCCTTCGGCCTGGCGGCGATTTTCAAAGCCTCGGTGCTCGCCTTTACCCTGCTTAAATTCGCCGGTGCCGGCTACCTGCTCTATCTCGCCTGGCAAGCCTTTGCCGCCGGGGGGGATCCGGAGGAGGAAACCGCCACCGCCGCTCTGCAGCGCGGCCGATTGTATCGGCGCGGTATCATCATGAACATCACCAACCCCAAGGTTTCAATCTTCTTTCTGGCCTTTCTCCCGCAGTTTGCCGACCCGGCCAGGGGCTCTCTGGTCATCCAGCTGCTGCTGCTCGGCGGCATCTTCATCGTTGCCACCATTATCGTGTTCGGCGCCATCAGCCTGCTGGCCGGGGCACTCGGACAACGCTTTCGCCAGTCGTTGCGGGCGCAGAAAATTCTCAACCGCCTGACGGGCACCATCTTTGCGGTGCTGGCCCTGAAACTGGCGACAACGGAGCAATAGCACCATGCCTCTTTCCGAATTCGAGTTAAAACGCATCGAAAAACTTTTCTCGGGCTTCTGCCAGGAGCGAGTCCCGCCCGAACTGCATGACCAGATCCGCATTGAATTCCGGATTAAGGGCGATGTAGTGACGCTGTACGAATCGCGCCCGCATTACCGGGATAATACAACCTGGTTTTCTACCTCGATAGCCCGTTTCAATAAAAACCCGGACACTGAAATCTGGCAGCTCTACTACGCCGATCGCAATGACAAATGGCGTATTTACGAGGAGTGCCCGCCCAACCGGGATATCGAGAAACTTCTCACCGAGGTAAAGAACGATCCGACCTGTATTTTCTGGGGCTGAGGTAAGGGAGGAATAAGGGATGTGGGACCAGCGCTACAACGCCGAGGAATATGTCTACGGCAAGCAACCCAATGATTTTCTGGTCAGCGTCAGCGAGAAGCTGCCGCCGGCAGGGAAAGTGCTATGCCTGGCCGAAGGGGAAGGACGCAACGCGGTCTTTCTGGCCAAGCAGGGGCATGCGGTTCTGGCGGTCGATGCCTCAGCCGTGGGTCTGAAAAAGGCACAACAACTGGCGGCTGAACAACAGGTAAAAATCGAGGTTGAAACAGTCAATCTAGCCGATTATGAAATGGTTCCCGATAGCTGGGACGCCATCGTTTCTATCTTCTGCCATCTTCCCGCCCCCCTGCGCCGCGAGGTTCTGCGCAAAGTCGCAGCGGGACTGCGCCCTGGCGGCCTCTTCATCCTCGAAGCCTACACGCCGGCACAGCTGCAATTCAAAACCGGTGGTCCGCCTACGGCCGACATGATGATATCGCTGAAGGATTTAGAGCAGGAACTGGCCGGCCTAACCTTCGAACATGCGGCGGAACTCGAGCGCGACATCCACGAAGGCCGTTTGCATTTTGGCCGGAGTGCGGTCGTGCAACTGGTCGCACGCAAACCCTGAGCTTTTCTCCCTCGGCCCCTATTCGGTCTTCGCCATTTCGCTGCGATTGCGACCGTTACGCTTGGCGGCATAGAGAGCATCATCCCCGCGCCGTAAGAGCTGATCTTCGACTTCCCCCGGCAGCGCTTGGGCTACCCCGATGCTGACGGTTATGGCAATCGTCTTTTCGTCGAAAACAACGGGACTGGTCTCCACGACCTTCCGCAGTTTTTCGGCCATCCGCCAGGCATGATCCCCATCACTCCCCTTTAGCAGCAGCAAAAACTCATCGCCTCCCCAGCGGAAAAAGAGATCAGAGGCTCGCATATTTTTGCCCGTCAAATCAGTAAGAGCCTTCAGTACCCCATCACCAACCAAATGCCCGTGGTTGTCATTGATCTGCTTGAAATTATCGCAGTCGAATAGAATCACCGAAAAGGGGGTTCCACTGCGTCGACACTCGGCAAGCATCTGGGGAAAAAGAAGGTCAAAGGCATTGCGATTGAAAACCCCTGTCAGATTGTCGGTGGTGGCGGTCTTTTCCAGGCGTTTCTGAAAAGAATTAATAATGCTATTGGTAATCAACAGGACAATCGCCGTGATCAGGGCACAGATAGCCAGGTTGGCAAGGAGTGCCGTAAAAATTTTGTGAAAGGTTTTCCCCTCGGCCTGCTCCACCAGCAGATACCAGTCAAATTCCTTGATGTAGCGGGTATTCAGTAAAATGTCCTGACCACCACGCCGGTACTTGAAGTGACCGTTTTCAGAAGCGAAAATAGAGTCCTTAAGTGCAGCGAGTCCCGGAATCTCCTGCAGGCTCCTGGCCTCTTCACTAAAACCGGAGCTGCGCAGCGTGATCAGCCCTTGGCGATCGACAAAATAGATATTACGGTTATAGCGTTTCTGGTATTCCTCCACCAGCGCCTTGACCGCATGCACCGTCAGGCCAACCCCGGTGGCCCCCAAATAGTTCCCTTGATAATCAAATACTTTATGATTGATAAAAATGGTCATGGCGTCCTGATTGGCCATATCCAAATCGACGTTTATTTCGTAATCAGGGACCATCTCCCGCACCCTGAAATACCATTTATCCCGAGGCTCTTCGGGCTTGACTTGTTTCAGAATGCCATTGGTATGGTAATAGATGTGAGTCTGTTCCGAGACAAAAAAACTGGTAAAAGTCTTATACTTGGTCTGAATTTCATTCAGATAACGGATCAACTGCTCGGGGTCGCGCTCACCAGCCAGGACCCAGTCCCGCACAAAAGTGTCCGACGCCATCAGAGACGAAATGAATATCGGCGTTAGCAGATCACGTTGCAGTTCAGAATAGATGTTGTCGCTGGTCAGAGGTAGAGCGCTCTCGGCGATCTCCGC
>JBFHFM010000393.1:0-3026 GCA_041583595.1 Trichloromonas sp.
ACCAGACTGAATTGGGCGTCCTTCCCATTGAACTGAACCAGGGTACCCGAAGGCCGTTCCAGTCCCCAGTTGAATAGCTCTCCCGCGTAGTTCTGCTTGGGGATGGGCCCGCCGGAAGCTGAAACGATGAGCTTGGCCTGGTCTTTGTTAACGGCTTGATAGGGGCGCAAGGGCTCGTCTTTATGCGGCGGGTGCGAGGCACGAGCCTTGACGGTCATCGTTTTACGACCGAGGTTGTTTTTGAAGGACTCAGGCTGGTACAGACCGCTGCGATGAGAATGACCGGAGAGGGCGAGCTGAATACTGCCCTCATCAATGTGTTGATAGAGTTCGCTGCGGTTTTTCTCAAAGGTGCCATGATCGGCGTCACTCCAATGGCCGAGAAAATCGTTGCAGTTGATCTCGCCGCCCTCGCCCAGCGGCTTTTTACCACCGTAATTCGCCAGGGTGAAGTGCGACAGGAGCAGGGTGCAGTCGGCTTTGCGCTCTAAGGCCTTTTTTACCAGCGCCTTTTGTCGGTCGCTCATGCTTTCAGGCGCTCGTGGCAGTAAACCGCCCATCCCCATAAAGCTGCCTTCAACATCTACATGACCATCCGCGATGCTGGCGGAAAATTTTTCATCATCCCCCCACCCCAGACCGATGAAACATTGGTTTTTATAACGGAGGACAAAGTCGCTGAGGGGCGTAAAGACGGTGTAAAACCAGTCCAGGTTGACCGGTTTGAAATTCTTGTACGACCCTTTGCTGTTACCGGTCATGGTCACCCGGTTGTAGTCAGGGCCGTAGAGCAAGATCGCCTCGGTGATGGTCAGGTTGTGATCAGCCGGAATCGCTTCATTGGCGCGCGTGGTGTTGGTCTTGTATTCGGGACCCTTGCGGTCGGCCCACTCTTTGGTGCGTTCTTCGGCACTTTCTTCGATCAACTGGTCGACTGATTTATCGAAGGCTATATTTTTTGCATTATCAACGGCGGCTTTCGCCTTTTTCACCCGTGGCGAAATTCCGTAGGGCAGCGTGTAGGCTTCATGGTTACCGGAAACCAACAGAATCGGCTTTTTGTAGACATCGTACCAGTACATAAACAGGCTGTATATGATGATGTTGTCAATACCAACGGGGTACTTTTGCGGGTCTTTGTAGTGATCGACCAGCATCTCTTCCCAGATCTCACCGGTTTTACTGATCGACCGGGCGGCCGGATCATAGTTGCGAGTATAGTCGATAAGATCGCCGGTAAAAACCAGCATGTCGACGCTGTGGGTACCGCCGAACTGATCCATCAAATCCTTGAGGGTGTGGAAGCTGGTATTGACCTGCTTGCCGAGTATCGGGCTGACTGTCTCGTCAGTCTGCTGTAACATCTGGGCGCCACTTTTTTGAAAGGCATGCTGGCGCGAGGAGACGTGCACATCAGTGAGATGGCCGAGGTTGAGCTGCGACTTGCTTGACAAGTAGATGGGGTGGTGGCTCTGTATCGGCCGCTCGTCAAAATTATTAAAATCGAGGTCTTTCTGCCCCTCGGCAAGCGTATAGGGATGAAGGAACCGCCCTTTCTGTTGAAGAAAGATCGTTGTTTCGAGATCCTGCACCTCAAGGAAATCGCGCTCCAGACTTTCCCTGTCCGGGTCATAGATGACCCAGGAGGCATCGTAGAGTCCTTGGTCCAAAGAAAGCCCACCGATGATGTCGATCTGAAAGCCGTGAATGATTCCCTTTTGAAGATAGTGATCCCGAGCGCTGGCGCGGATACCAGCGAAGAGATGATTATCCTTGTCCCATATTTTCCAACCGCCGGCACACAAATGTCCTAAGTAAGTACACACAATGTTGGTATTCGCCGTAAGATTGTCAGCAAACAGGGGCTCGCCCCCCTGGCGCAGGTCTTTGTTATAGCCACGCAGCGCTTCCCAGGATTCAATCTTGAGAAAATGATTGATCAGGTCTTTGATGCGTGGGCCGGCTTTTTGCCCACGCCGTTCTGGATCGCTGAGAAAAGCATTGTAGAAATCCAAATCGGTAAGGATAAAAATAGACAGGGGGTTCTCAGGCGAAATCTCCAAGGGCTGCACCGTCGGGGTACAGAGAGAGGGATGGATGATAATTACCTTGGTCCCCTCCAGTTTAATCTCAATCCCCCGCCCGCCTTCTTGCTGGGCTGCATCAAAATCGGCACGACTGAAAGTCACTTCGCCGTTGCGACCATAGAGCTTGTTTTTGCCCATCATTATGACTTGCCTTCCATTTCAGCTTCGCTGCCAAAAGCCAATTTGAACGATTCCTTAAACAGGACCCGTGGCTCGCGGATTTCTCCGTTCAGAACTGTCCCGCAGCGCACCTCGCCACTGTCACTGACCAGCAGATATGGCGTACCGTCGATCAGTTTTAGATGGTCTGGAAGCTGATTCTCGAATTCATCGACCACCTTAATGACGATATCTTCCAGTTTGGGTTCCGTATGTTCAACCTCGTCAGTTAAAGGGGAAATCCCCCGCGGCACCAAAGGCGCCGCCGCCTGCGCTTCGGGCATCGGCGCCCCGCCGCCGACCTGGTAGTTAACCTGGCCGTTGAGGCTGACGCCGCCTTCCCCTTTGAGGGTGATTTTGTTGCCGTAGAGCTGCACGGTGCCGTCGGCTTTGATTATGAAGCCACCGCCGCCCTGACTGAAGCTGATGTCGCCGCCGCCTTGGCCGGTGATGCGGATATCCTTGGCGGATTGGATGTGCAGGTTGCCGTCTTGCACGGTGAAGCTGGCTTTGGCGCCTTCGACGGTGACCTGTTTGCCCTGCGCGACATCGATGCGCATATGGCGGCCGGTGGTCTGCTCGATGTTGCCGCCGGCGTGCAGGCTGATGTTTTCGGCGGCGCTCTGCTGGTAGTCGGTAGCGGCTTGGTGGTGGATTTCGGCGGTGTTGGTGGCACTCTGGTGACGGTTTTCAACGATCTGCACCCGGTCGTCGCCGATGCGCTCGGTGATGCTGGCGTCGCTCTGGACATGCATTGTCTTCTTGGCCTGCAGCTGCATC
>JBFHFM010000394.1:0-2959 GCA_041583595.1 Trichloromonas sp.
CTGGTTTGTCGCAAGCAGCGGCCTGTTCGCCTGGTACGAGATGGCCAACCAGCATCCTCAACTGATGAACGAGCGCTTCACCTTCAAACGGATGTGGTTTGCCCTGCGTTTTATCATTACGGAAACCGTCTGCCTGCTTGCAACGGTACTGCTCTACCCCCTGGGCTGGCTGCGCCCATGGAACCGAAACATCCACCGGGAAACGACCCCCGTGTTACTGCTGCACGGGCTCTTTCACAACAGAGCCTGCTGGCTGTGGCTACGTCTGCGGCTACGATTACTTGGCATTCGTTCGCTACACAGCATCAACCTCCCTCCCTGGAAGGATATCGAATCCCTTACCGAACGCGTCGCCAATAAGGTCGACGAACTGCGCCATGCCAGCGGTTCAGCCAAAGTCCACCTGATCGGCCACTCGATGGGCGGCATCATTGCCCGCAATTACCTGCAAATTCGCGGTGGGGCCAAAAAGGTCGATCGCTGCGTGCTGATCGCTGCGCCCAACAACGGATCGCGACTGGCCGCCCTCGCCCTTTCACCGATGGCGACCATCCTGATGCCGGACTCGGAACTGCTTCAGCGCCTGGCGGCAGCTCCGATTCCTGCGGCGGCCAAAGTGATCTCCATCTACAGTCGCCACGACAACATCGTCATCCCGGCTGAAAGCGCCCACCTCAATGGAGCGGAGAATATCGAACTGACCGGCATCGGGCACACAACCCTGCTATATCATCCACGCACACTGCAAACGCTTCACACCGTCTTGTCGGGGAAAACCTCTTGATCACTATCGAAGTCACCAGCCAGCAACCGGTCGAGATGATCGACGTCACCGGCCAAGTACGCGAAGCCATCCGCCGGTCTAAAGTACAGACCGGCATGGCCGTCATCTTCACTCCGCACACGACAGCCGCTGTGACCATCAACGAAAATGCCGATCCTGACGTGGTCTGCGACCTGGTCATGGAACTGAACAAGATCGTCCCCTTCGACGACCACTACCGCCACGCAGAAGGAAACAGCGCCGCGCACCTGAAAAGCAGTTTGTTTGGCGCCAGCGAAACGGTCCTTGTCGAGAATGGAGCCCCCGTGCTGGGCACCTGGCAGGGGCTCTACTTCTGTGAGTTCGACGGCCCCAGGCGGCGCACGCTGCACATCCAAGTTATCGGCGCATGAAGCCGGTGGTTTCCCTTCGAGCGGCCGCCAGCTACGACCGCCCCGTCATCGAAACGGCACTCGTCGAACTGCTGGCCCCATTAGGCGGCATAGCGGCTTTTGTCAGGCCGGGGCAGAAGGTGCTGATCAAGCCCAACCTGCTGTCAGCCAAGGCCCCGGAAAAAGCCGTTACCACCCATCCCGAAGTAGTCAGGGCGGTCATCCGCCTGGCCCAGCAAGCCGGCGGTATTGTCTCGGTGGGGGATTCGCCGGGTGTTGGCGCCCCCCGCCAGGTGGCCGCACGTTGCGGCATCCTGGCGGTTATTGAGGAGACCGGAGCAACCTTCGCCCCCTTCAGTGAATCGGTCAAAGTCCGCCCCAGCGGAGGCACCTTCCACGAACTGGAAATTGCCCGCGACATCCTTGACGCCGATGTGATCATCAACCTCCCCAAGTTAAAAACCCACCAGATGATGGGCTTCACCTGCGCCGTCAAAAACCTCTTTGGTGCCGTGGTCGGCATGCGCAAGCCACGCCTGCACCTGCAAGCGGGAACGGACAAGGCGTTTTTTGCCCTGATGCTGCTCGAGTTGGCCGAACAAATCCACCCTGCCCTGTCGATCGTCGATGCCGTCATCGGCATGGAGGGCGATGGCCCCGGCAGCGGCGACCCCGTCCACATCGGTGCATTGCTGGCCGGCGCCAACCCCCTTGCGGTGGACACCGTAGCCGCAGACCTGGTGCGAATGCCACTGGAACAGAACTGGCCACAGAAAATTGCCAGAAAAACAAATCGCTGTGGTAGTCACCTTGACGAGGTGGAATTAGTCGGAGATGCGCTGGACAACCTGCGCCCCAAAAGTTTCAAACCTTCGAAAACTGCCGATGTGAACTTCGGCCTCCCCCCCTTCCTCAAAAACCGTCTCCGCCGCAGCCTGACCGCGCTGCCCGCCGTCGACCAGTCACGCTGCGAAGCCTGCGGACTGTGCATCAAGCACTGCCCGCCCGAGGCCATGACCATCAGAGAAAATCAACTGCATATTGATTACAAACGCTGCATCGGCTGCTTCTGTTGCCAGGAACTCTGCCCGCACGCCGCCCTGCTGACCCGCCAGGGACTGCTGCTAAAGCTGAGCAGGTTCCTGTCATAGCGTAACCAGCCACCAAAACAAAAGACTTCCGCCGATTTTACAATCTAATTTAACAGGTAAAACAGAGATTAAATCATTACCGGCCAGATCAACCGCGGGGAGACCAAACCGAACGCATGCGGGTCAGCTCTCTGCCGTCGCTTTCGGTGACGAGTTGATGGAGAAAGGTTGAGCCAGGGGAAGAAGGTTCTCTCTGAATCCGTGAAAGCACCCGGTCTCCGTAGGTGATCGGAGCCCGGTAGCCGATCTCAAGGTCAGTCAGTTGGCAGGATTCATCCACCTCGGCCGGCACCACCTCAAGGGCCCAGACGGGGTAGACCGTATTGTTTACATGGTGATTCATGTCCAGATCGGCACGCCGCACACGAAATAGCAGCTCATCATCAAACCCGGCTATTTTCGGCAGGGATTTGAAATCGCTCGCAAGGGCCCGATGTTCATGCAGGGGATACTCGGGCAGGGCGCTTTCGAGCCGGACCGGCCGACCCGTTGTCACATTAATCACGGCCCAGGAGGTGGTTGCCAGAGCGACCAGTCGCTCATCCTGATCATGCACCTCAAAATCGCGCAAGGCAAAGAGCCCTTCCCGGCCGGAAGGCCAGGTCTTCACGCGGAGCCTATCCCCGGCATGGGGATAGTGTAGAAACCGGGCC
>JBFHFM010000395.1:0-2931 GCA_041583595.1 Trichloromonas sp.
CATGCATCCCTCGCGCATGGTTTTTTCCCCTTCTGTTTCAAGAATCTCGGGGTTGACCATTACCAGCAGACCGTGGTTGTTGTCGCGGCCGAGCTTGCTCTTGGAGACGTCGACCACGACCGCCCGGCGTGTAACGCCGATCTGCGGGGCGGCGACTCCGACCGAGTGGCCGGAGGCGACCATGGTGTCGATCAGGTCCTGAATAAGCGTATCGGTTTGAGTGTCGAGGGTTTCAATTGGTGTACAGACGGTTTTTAGCAGCGGGTCGGGGTAAATCAGTATGTCTTTTATGGCCATGAATCAGAGCTCCACCGGGGTGATGGAGCGGACCGTGATATCGACCTGCATTTCCCCTTTGAGACGGTTCATCATCCGTTTCAGGTCGTCTTCGGAGAGTTCTGGCGGCAGTACCGCTTCAAGCATCATGACGTAGACCGGGCGGGCTTCGCTGCCGATCAACTTGGTGTTGAGATCGGTGATGTTGACCTTGCTGTCCCCAAGTTCTTTGGCCACCCGGTAGACAATCCCCGGTTTGTCAGCGCCATAGACCGATATCAAGCAGATGTCTCCTGCAAGCTGCGAACGGGTTTCGCCACCGGGCTTGAGGGTGCGGACAAAGACTGACAGCCCGCTTTCTTCTAAGGGGGTGAAGGCGTCACCAAAATCGTTTTTCTCTTTGATGGCGGGATTAGAAATAAGCAAAATCATGGCGAACTGGCCACCCAGGATCGAGCAGCTCGAATCGGCGATGTTGCAACCGAGCTGGTATAAGATTTCGGTAACCTGCGATACGATGCCTGCGCGATCGCGGCCGATGATGGTCAGGGCAAAGTGGGTCATGGCGTCTCCATAAGCTGGGAAGGCGTTGGGGGCGGATGCTTTCGGTAGTGGTTGCTTGCTCGTTGAGTCCTTTTCTTCTATCATGAATAGTCAGAAATTTCCAGTCGCGAAGGGAACGGTTGTGGAAGAATCACCACTTATTGAAGAGAAGGACCTGGTCTATACCTTTTTCAGGGCGTCCGGACCGGGCGGGCAGAAAAAGAACAAGACGGAATCGGCGGTTCGTCTTCAGCACCTGCCTACCGGTATTATTGTGACAGCGACTGAATCCCGCTCTCAGTTGGCTAATAAGTGTACTGCCTTGAGCAGGCTGAGAGAGCGCCTGCTGGCCATGCGTCAGCGGCGTAAGAAGCGCGTTGCCACCCGTCCCACGAGGGCTTCTGGCGAACGGCGGATCGAAGCTAAGAAGCGGCAGGCCTCAATCAAGAAAGGCCGGGGTAAGATCGATTATTAAAAGCCCGCCTCGGGGAGCATTTGGCGTAGTGCGGTGGTGACGTCTTCCGCCAGGCCGGCGGATGGCGGCAGCAGCTTTTCGTCCTCCGGGCGATATTTGCCGGTCTTTACCAGAATCCCCTGCAGCCCGGCGGTGAGTGCGCCGACAATGTCAGAACGGGCGTCGTCGCCGATCATGACCACCTCCTGCGGCTGGCAGCCGAGGGCGGCTACCGCGGTGTGGAAGAATTCCACCGAAGGTTTGCCCAGCACGATCGCCTCGGTTTCGGCGGCATATTCGAGAGCCGTCAGGAATGAGCCGGTATCCAGCATCAATCCATCTTCCCCCTGAAAATACCGGGTTTTTCCGGTCGCCAGCAAGGGGGCCCCCTGTTTCAACAGACGGAATGCGGCATTCATGGCGGCATAGGTAAAGCCGTTTTCAGCGTAACCGACGACCACGGCGTTCGGGTTATCCTGCGGCAGGTCGGCGAAGTCTTCCTGCAGGTTCTGATGGATCAGCAGGTGCGGCCGTAGTCGATGGCTTTTTAAATAGCTGCGTACCGCCATCGGTGCAGTTATCAGCTGTTCTCGCGGGATGGTGAAACCCATCGACGCCAGTTGCTGGAGCAGCATGGTGCAACTCTTGCGCGAGGTGTTTGTGACGAAGCGCAAGGCCGTTCCCTGTTGCTGTAGCCGGGTTACGGCTTCTCTGGCGCCGGGAAGCGCCTGGTTGCCGATATGCAGGGTGCCGCTGAGATCGAGTAGAATCCCTTTGATCATCTCCGTATCCTTATGTCCCCTGAGGCGTTTGGGGGATTTATCTTGAGAAGGTCATGGACATTGAATCCTGGTCACAGGATTTAAAAGGTCAGGTTGTCCAGGATAACTAAGCAGATCAGGGTAGCCATGTAAAGGGTTAATCCTCTTGATTGCTGTTCCGGGGAGCTGTCTTGGGTGGTTCGGGTGGCGTAAAACAGGAGTCCGCCGCACAGCCCCAGGCACAGGATCTGAGCGGCAGGCGCTCGCACTGTGCCGAAGGTGGGTAACTGCAGGGTGGCAATGGCCAGCGCCAGCAGCCAGATTCGGTTGAGGCGCCTCAGGCGGACGGTGTCGAGCTGCTTGAATAGCGAGGCAAAGGGGCCGCCGGTACTGTCGCCGGGATGGCGGGCGCTAAGTGTCCAGGTGTGGGGAACCTGCCAGAGCAGAAACAGTGTGGTCAGGCCGATGATGCGGTGGTCGGTGGGCTGGCCGCCGGCCGCGCACCAGCCGATCAGCGGCGGCAGCGCGCCACAGAGAGCGCCGGCTAGCAGGGCGAAGGAGGTACGTTTTTTCAGGCCGGTATAGACGCCGTTGTAAAGGAGCAGGGCGACCAGACCCCATCCGGCGACCGGGTGCTCGAGCCGGCTCAGCAGAAGCTGCGCGATGCCAATCAGCGCTGTGGCCATGGCCAGGGCGCAGCCGGGGGAGAGTTGGCCGGAAGGAAGCGGGCGGCGGCAGGTGCGCTCCATCTGGGCGTCTTCAGCGCGTTCCTGTACCTGGTTGAGGGCGGAGCAGCCGGCAGTCAGCAGAAAAATCGCTGTTGTCACAAGGATCGCCTGCAGGGCGTCGGAAGGCCCCGGAAACGCCAGGTAGCCGGCGAGAGCGGAGACCGCGACC
>JBFHFM010000396.1:0-2930 GCA_041583595.1 Trichloromonas sp.
CCTCGATGTGCATATCGAACAGGTGAGCGATGACGAAGTCGGTACCCTGGTGAAAGCCTTCAACCAGATGACCACCGACCTGCGTCGGGGACAACAGGAGATAAAAGAGGCCAACCTCGAATTGCGGGCCTCCAACCTGGAGATCGATCAACGCCGCCGCTATATGGAAATTGTCCTGAAAAACGTGACCGCCGGCGTCATTTCAGTCGACAAAGAAGGCAGGATCACAACCATTAACAAGTCAGCAGAAAGCCTGCTCAAAATCCAGACGGGCAAAGTCGTGGGAAAAAATTTCCGCGAGGTGGTCAGCCTTGAACACCTGCCGATGGTCAAGGAACTCCTGAGAGACTTGATGGTTTCGGGAAAAGACTCGATCCGCAAACAGGTCACCCTGCCTATACAGGAAAACAAAGTCTCGTTTCTATTCAACGTCACGACCTTGCGCGATGAAAACAACGAATTTATGGGAACTGTTGTAGTTTTCGACGATCTGACCCACCTGATCAAAGCCCAACGCATGGCGGCCTGGCGTGAGGTGGCACGCCGCATCGCTCACGAAATCAAGAATCCCCTGACCCCTATCCAACTCTCGGCCCAGCGTCTCAGACGCCGTTACCTCGACCGCTTCAGCGATGACGATACTGTATTCGACGAATGCACACGAATGATCGTAACCCAAGTCGAAGAATTAAAAAATCTGGTCAACGAGTTTTCCAACTTCGCTCGGATGCCGGCCAGCAATCCGGCATTGAACGATCTCAACGAGGTCATCAATGAAGCCTTGATCCTTTACCAGGAAGGGCACAAAGAAATCAGTTTCATTTTCAACCCAGACCCCGGAATTCCTCTTTTCAAGCTGGATCGGGAGCAGATCAAACGGGTAGTCATCAACCTCCTTGATAATGGTGTCAGCGCCGTCAATGAAATTAATAATGCAGCCATACACATCGAAACAAGCTACAATGCACCGCTGCAAATGGTCACATTTGCCGTTTCAGACAACGGTTGCGGCATCAACCCCGATGACAAACCACGCCTTTTTGAGCCCTATTTTTCGACTAAAAAAACCGGGACCGGCTTGGGTCTCGCCATTGTGTCTACCATAATTTCGGATCATAACGGCTACATCCGGGTCAAGGACAATACACCTAATGGGACAAGATTTATTGTCGAATTGCCTGTCAGCGACAGCGATGTGACAACCTAAAGACGATTGCCACAACCAAGGAACACTATGAAAACTATTCTCATCATCGATGACGAAGAAAGCATCCGCGAAAGCCTTCAAGGAATACTCCAAGACGAGGAATTTCGCACGATATCCGCAGAAAACGGCGAGCAAGGGCTGTCGCTTCTGCGCGACGAGATCCCGGACCTCGTCCTGCTGGACATTTGGATGCCTGGAATGGACGGCATTGAGACCCTGCGAAAAATCCGCGAAGTCAGTCCCGAACAGTTAGTAATCATGATGAGCGGCCACGGCACGATAGAAACTGCCGTTAAAGCCACAAAGCTCGGCGCCTACGACTTCATCGAAAAACCTCTATCCCTTGAAAAGCTACTGCTATCGGTACAGAATGCCCTGACTGTCGGGCAACTTGTAGAGGAAAACCGCTCGCTGAAAGCCAAGATCGCCAAAGAACATGAGATGGTCGGCAACAGTCCTGCCATCCGCCAACTCAAAGAACAAATTTCCATTGCAGCGCCCACCTCAGGATGGGTCCTGATTTCCGGAGAAAATGGCACAGGTAAAGAACTGGTCGCCAGGGCTATTCACACTTTTTCAGGCCGGGCCAATAAACCGTTCATTGAAGTAAACTGCGCGGCCATTCCCGAAGAATTGATCGAGTCAGAACTTTTCGGCCATGAGAAGGGATCCTTCACCGGGGCAACCGCCCTGCGTAAAGGCAAATTCGACCTGGCCAACGAAGGGACCCTGTTCCTCGACGAAATCGGTGATATGAGCCTAAAAACCCAGGCCAAGGTATTGCGGATACTACAGGAACGAAAATTTGAAAGGGTCGGTGGCAGCCGCACTATTGAAGTCGATGTTCGGGTTATTGCAGCAACCAACAAAGACCTTTGCGAAGAAATAAGTCGGGGCAATTTTCGTGAAGACCTCTTTTACCGGCTCAATGTCCTCCCCTTTGATGTCCCACCGTTGCGGGAACGCAAGGACGACATCCCCCTGTTGATCACTCACTTTCTAGAATTGTATTGCAGTAAAGAAAGTCGCGAAATCAAAACAGTATCCCCCATGGCTATGGAATTGCTGGTCAATTATCCCTGGCCAGGCAATGTCCGTGAATTGAAAAATATCATCGAACGACTGGTAATCATGGTCCCGGATAAACAGATCACCGAACGTCATCTTCCCACCGCAACATTTTCCAGAAAAACGGCTGAACCTCGCCAAAATACAGCATTAATCGCGGAAGTCGCTACCTTCCGTGAAGCCAAAGAAGAATTTGAAAAGGATTTTCTGATCCAAAAACTCGAGGAAAACGACTGGAATATTTCAAAAACGGCAGAGTCGATCGAGATCGAACGATCCAACCTGCATAGAAAAATCAAAAGCTTTGGGATTGAATTGAAAAAATAGAAAGGATATTTATGGCAGGCGTTATTCAAACACCTGCCATAAATTTTTTTCTGTCGCAGAGTTAAAACGCAAAATGGCCCGCCTCTTTCGAGGCGGGCCATTGCGAATAAATTTCAGCGGCGACCTACTTTCCCACATAGTTACCCATGCAGTATCATCGGCGCTGTAGGGCTTAACTTCTGTGTTCGGAATGGGAACAGGTGTGACTCCTATGCTATAGCCACTGAAAAGCGTATAACTGTATAAACTGCAGTCTTGATAATTTAAAATGCAAAATCTCCCACCTCAAATTGAGGTGGGAGATTGCGAATAAATTTCGGCGGCGACC
>JBFHFM010000397.1:0-2929 GCA_041583595.1 Trichloromonas sp.
AGGGGAGTCATCCCCATACTGGTATCAACCGACAGACCGTCACGAATCGCACAGAGAGAAACCCCGCTGCCCAGATGGACGGTAATCAGGTTGGTCTGCGAAGGTGCCTTGCCGAGAAGAACTGCTGCCCTCTTGGCCATAAACAGGTGTGACGCCCCGTGAAAACCATAACGTCTGACCCCATAGCGCTCATACCATTCGTAGGGCAGCGGATAGATGTAAGCGGACTTTTTCATGCTTTGATGAAAGGCGGTATCAAAAATAGCCGCTTGGGGAATTTTCGGCAGGAGAATCCGGCTGGCTTCGATACCAGCCAGGTTGGGCCCACTGTGAAGCGGGGCAAGATGCTCGACTTCACGGATAGCTGCAACCACGTCATCGTCAATAAGAACCGAACAGGTAAATTTTTCCCCGCCATGGGCGACCCGATGCCCGATTGCGTAAATTTCATCCAGATTGCCCAACACCCCCCAATCCGGTGAAACCAACATATCTAAAATAACTTTGATAGCACTAAAATGATCAGGGCAATCAACAGGAATGCGCCAACCACCGCGTCCGGTTACCTCATGATTGACAGTGGTATCGCCTATCACAACCCGGTCGACCGTGCCCTTGGCAAGAATTTCCTTGGTTCGCCAGTCAAACAGATAGTAATTGACCGACTGACTCCAGCAATTAAGAGACAGGATTTTCACTCAAGCACCTCGCAATATTCATGGAAATCAACAATTCGCCATACGGCAGTGGGCCAACCGACAGGGCTTTGCTCAACAAAAAGGGCGACAGGTTCAAAAAACCGCCGCCAAATTTACCCTATCCCCCCACATGGCGGCAAAGGATACCATATTGTATTTAATCAGACAAATATTATAAGCAACTACAAATAAACTTATCCCCGCCTTTTGCTTTAGCGTCATACATGGCCCGGTCGGCGAGAGAAAAAAGCTTCTCCAGAAGGTCTTCGCCAGAGACCGCAGCCCCATCAGCACCCTTTTTATCTAGGGATAAGGACGAACACCCCCCACTGATAGTCGTACGCAATTCATCGCCGTCGACTATCCACCGCAAGTTGCGGATAGCCTTCAGCAGTCTCTCGCCCAGATCTCTGGCACCAGAGACCCCGGTTTCCGGGAGAACCAACGCGAATTCCTCGCCACCGATTCTGGCTAACACATCGGAATCACGTAACTGGCTTCGCAGAGCCTCGGCTACATCTTTGAGAACCAGGTCCCCGACAGCATGCCCGTAAATGTCATTAACCCGCTTGAACCCATCGAGGTCAAAAATCATAAGCGCGACTTTATGATGATACCTCACGGCACGACCCAACACGAGGTTTCCTTCAGAAAAGAAGAAACGCCGATTATAAAGACCGGTAAGTTCATCAATCAGGGATAGCTTTTGATAATGTTTTTTGAGTTGACGGGTTTCCTGAAGAACTTTTTCCAGGCGCCCGGTGCGTTCCTTAATTTCGTGTTCAAGGCCGTGTAGCAGACGGTTTGAGGTCAGAGTTTGCCCGAGGAAGAGCGCAAATAAAGGGATAAACCGCTGTTGCCAGTCCCCAAAGGATCCAGGCTTCGGATGAACCAGGGAGAGGACGCCTGCAGTTTCGCCACCGATCATGACCGGTGTGCAAAGAAGACTGCGGGGAATGGCCCGCTCATCAAGCAATTCGGCCAAGACCAACAAATCGGGATCGTTAAGACAATCATCACAGGACTGCACACTCACCTGTTTTAAGGCTCGCCCTACAACCGCTAATTCTACCGCAGAAACGTCATGGCAAATGTCATCTTCACAAACAACCGCACCATTTTTCCAACCAGCTGTAGCGACCGGGATGAGTTGCTCATTTTGTGATAAAAACAGCGAACACCGCTCAATCCCGTAGTTTTCAACCAATGCGAGTAATGCCTCAGACAGGATTTCCTGTTCATCAGCAAATCGCACTTCCAGCGATCCCAGACTGTGAAGCGTGGACAGGGAAGCCAACATTTCATCAAAGACCGCTGTCATCTCTTGCAAAGATCGATTGAGAGGTTCTCTCTTCATAAATTAATTACGACCTCCGGCAAGTAATTGCGCAACTCCGCGCAAGTCTTTAATTCGCGTAGAAATTTGGGCTACCGCCACTGCAACCTCCGACGAATCAAATATCCCTCCGGGCAGTTCCTCTGGCAGATCAAACTTTTCTTCCCCTAGCGATAACCGGTCGGCGACCATAACGGACATCTTTAACAGCGGGAGAAGCGGGCTGTCCATGCTCAGATGGTCCTTGTCACGACAGTAGGTAATCGCGTGAATCAACGGTTTCGGCAAACCCCAGCGACGACCGAGCACGGCACCGGCCTGCTGGACATCCATCCCCAGCAGGGATTGCATAAGAGCCTGTTGAGCTTCGACATCGGGCTCGGCGAAGACCTGGGACATGGGCTGCGGAAACAACTCAACCAAGGCCAGCAGGCCAATGTTGTGCAAGAGTCCAACGGTATATGCCGCCCCCAAATCAAGATAGTGCTCAGATCGCATCAGGGGTGCCAGACTGCGAGCCAGGTTGGCCGTCAAAACCGCTGAAAACCAGTAATTTTCAATCTTGAAACCAGGACAATTGCGAAGACGGAAGGAACTTTCGAGGGTCAGGGAAAGGGCCAGGGCTTTGGTCACCGACAAACCCAGAACCCGGATAATCGCGTCGGCGACAGCATAGATTTCACCCCTGTGTCCATAATAGGCTGAATTGGCACAACGTAAAACGCGGGCCGTGAGTTCCGGATACTTTTCAATGGTGGCAGCGACATGTTCAAGATCGGCCTGCTCGTCAGTAACTACGCGGAGAATCTCCTGACCCATCGCAGAGGGAGGAGCTATCCCCTGCAGCATAAGCAGACGTCGTTGGAGTTCTTCCTTCAAAGTACTATCACCGGCG
>JBFHFM010000398.1:0-2925 GCA_041583595.1 Trichloromonas sp.
CCAAAGAGGATTTCCCGCACCGGTACGGCCTCCAACGACTCCGCGAGTTCGCTTTTGAATTGGGCGACAAAGTCAGCCTTTTCCTGATCCTCACACGCAAACCGCATGTGCACACCCTCGCCATCCTGCAATAGATCCACCCGCAGACTCCCCAGCCCCGATAGGAAAAGAGACAGAGAAATCTTATGAACCGCTGCAGCCTCCTGTCCCGGTGCGGCCGCGCCCCGTTCGGCAATCAGATATCCCTGCTCGAAGGTCGGCAGAGGGATAAATGCCAGGTGTTGCTGATCGAGACGGATACGGCAGAGCTGCAACAGCTCGAGTTTCTGCACCAGGCGATCAAGGGAGTCCGCGAGCGACGCCTGGTCTTCGCCCAGCAGCTGACGCGCTTCGAGCAGCGCATTTTTCAGACCGGCAGCCACAGAAGCCCCGTCACCGCGCAACAATAATCCTTCATGCCCAAGGCCGAGACGGTCCATCATGGCCTTCAGCATCTGACCGTCCGCCAGATTTTCCGTTTTATCAATATAGGCGCCCCAGAGCTCAAAAGCCGTCCGACTGGCCCGACTCAGACCGGCCAGTAATGAGGGCGATGCAACGAACTGTCGAACCACCGAAAGGATCTCCAGAGGTTCTCCCAGCAGATGCAGCAAAGGCCCAAGACGTTCAGTCAAGCCTTCGGTGAGAATACGCAATTCAAGGCGGGGGCTGGTCGCCATGACCATCACATCGAGCTGCTGACCCGTTTTCAACGGCACCAGAGTTTCCGTCGGAACTTTTCGGCCGGCGAATTCAAGTAGCACCCGATCTTCGCCCCCTTCGGCGACCGTAGCGCGAACGACCTGGTGAATCGGAAGATTCTGCTGCCGCTCTTCTCGCGTGGCCGTGTAAGCCGACGCGGCAGTAACCGCCGGAGCGGGTATGACGGGATTGATGAGAGTCATAACTCCTTATCGACCAGAAAAAGCCGTTTCCTTAGCGTAAAATTTTCTAAACCTTTGCCTCTTTCTTGCCGATAAGACCATTACGCAAGAATCTGGAAGGAGATTTAACATGGAATATACATCCCTGATCATCGAACCTTCGCTACCCGTTCGCAACGATCTTAAACGGGTCATCGATGACATCGGACTGTTCAACCAGGTTCTGTTTAGTTCCAACGCCAGGGAAACCAGGAATATTCTTAAACAACAGCGGATCGATATGGTTCTCTGCAGCTGGTGTCAGGACACCGCACCCTTCCTCATCGAAACCTGCAAAGTGTTGCCCCTGAACGACGACTGGGCCGACATTCCCGTAGTGGCTTTTTGCCACCAACAGGATGTGAATCTGAAAATTTTTGCATTGGAAAACGGGATCACCGACTGCCACGACCTTTCTACCTCGCCACGGGAACTCGAAGCGAGAATGCGCATGCAGATCCGAAAAAAAGAACGCACCCGACTGCTGCGGGAAGAAAAAAAACACCTGGCCTTGCTGGCCCGCACCGACAACCTGACCAAGCTTTTTAATCGTGCTCATTTCGATGAAATGATGGCGAGTGAGCTTGCCCGCTGCCGCCGAACCGGGCAACCCTTATCGCTGCTGATGCTCGATCTGGATTATTTCAAGAACATCAACGACAGCTTTGGCCATCCCTGCGGCGATGCCATACTGCAGTCCGTCGCCCGCGTTCTGCAACAGACGACCCGCATTTCTGACGTGGTCTGCCGCTACGGTGGTGAAGAATTCGCCATCATCCTGCCAGACACTTCAGTCGCCAATGCCTATGTCACGGCCGAAAAGGTCCGGCGGGCCATCGAGTCGCTGCAGCTTGTTTGCCAACAGGAAACCCTTTCGCTGACCGTCAGCATCGGCATCAACGGCACCCGGGGACTCGGCCCGGTTCAGGCCTACGAACTCGTCAAAGGGGCCGATAACGCACTGTATTCAAGCAAACAGAAAGGGCGCAACCGCACAGAAATTTTCCGCCCCGCAGCACCGGTACGGCCAATCCAAGAATATCCAAACTATCCGCAAGCCGCCATCGGTTTTGCTTGAAAACTGTAAAAACCTTCAAAAAAAAACGCCGGGATTACCGGCGTTTTTTTGGGGCAAGGCGCTCTCACCCACCACCATTTATTATTTCCACTATGGTCTTCGAGGGAGGCATGCCTCGCCCCTTAAGCGTCAGGAGTCAATTTTCAGCGGGTTGGGTTTTAGAATCGAGCCAATAAATTCGGCGCGATTACACATCTGGCGAAATTTGGCACCCAAGCAAAATTCTGCAAGACGATCTTGATGGTCATTCGCGATCCGGGTAAATTTCAGCACCAGTTCCTGCCGTCCTTCCTCCTTACGACAAACCCCCACCACCCTTCCGGTACAATGCACCGTCTTCGGGACCGCCCCGGGCAACACCATGGCCAGCGCCAGATGCTGTCCAAGTTCGAATGACGATTCAGCGGTAAAACGTACGCCAACGCTGCTGAGATTGACATCCGTCAGAATGGCCCTCGCCGGCTCGGCCTCCTTCGCAGGCCAATATTTAAGCGATACCTGCACATCAACCCGAAAATGATGACGGGGGTCCCCATGACTGCTCCCCCCTTCGATATGCAGGGAAAGCAATTGCCGGTCTGTCACGGCCTCGATCCGGGCCTGAAATGCCAGCAACGACATTCCCACCTGGCAAATCAAACGACAGAGGCTCCCCACATTGAGATCCTCGGGAAGCTGCCCGGGAAGAAACCGAGCTTCAAGACAGGAGGTGGTGGTAGCCCGAACCACGCATTCCAACGACACTTCGGCCCCACCGCTAAGGAGCAGAATTATCCGGGCAACCCGAAAATCTTCAAGCAATTCGACAACGTCCGGTGAAAACATGGCCCCTCACGGTGAACCGGGCAACCGGCCTGAAAGCCGCGGTCAGACGACATGTACCCG
>JBFHFM010000399.1:0-2881 GCA_041583595.1 Trichloromonas sp.
ACCACCGCCTCCCCGGTTATTGATCGCGAGGAAGCGGATTTTCAAATGAAGTGAAAGGGTAGAAGCAGAACGGAATCGCCTGGGCGACAGAAAGTTACTTCGCTGCGGACAAAAACGGAACCAGTTTGCTGAATTCGAGTGGGCGGGAATAATGAAACCCTTGCGCTCTGGGGCAGCCTGCGGCGAGAAGATAATCGTGCTGAGACTGGGCCTCAACGCCTTCAGCAATGAAATTGATCTGCAGTCCCTTGGCCATAGCGAGAACGGCAGCAACGATGGTGTTCTGCTCGGTGGCATGGACAATATTTTTAACGAAAGAGCGATCGAGTTTGAGGGTGTGCAGCGGCAGGGTGTGCAAATAACCCAACGAGGAGTAGCCGGTGCCGAAATCATCGATGGCAATGGTGATTCCTTCGCGGGACAGAGCGGTGATCGTTTCCATCGATTTATTCATATCGCGCATGATGCTGTTTTCGGTGATCTCGATTTCAAGGAAGCAAGGAGAAAGGCCGTACTGCTTAATGGTCTCGAGCACCTCTTGATCGAATCCCTCCATTTCAAATTGCCGGGGCGAAACATTGATGGCAATTTTGATATCCCCAAAACCCTGCGCCTTTAAGGTTACGGCATCTTTACAGGCCTGCTTCAGCACCCACGAACCGAGCTCGCAAATCAGATTGGTTTCTTCGGCGACAGGAATAAAATCACCCGGCTGCAGGAGGCCACGTCGGGGGTGTTCCCAGCGGACCAACGCTTCAAGGCCAATCACCTTTCGATGATCCATATCAATCTGAGGCTGATAGTAAAGCCGAAGCTCGTCATCTCTTATGGCCCGGGGCAAGCGGCTTTCAATATCGAGGCTCTGGGAGCTGTTCTGGCTCATTTCCCTGGAGAAATAGTGGAACCCATTGCGCCCCGTCTCCTTGACTCGATACATGGCCAGATCAGCATGACGCAACAGGGCTTCTTTGGTCTCCCCGTGATCTGGATAGACCGCAATGCCGATACTGAAGGTGATTCTAAGTTCCTTACCATGATGGAGAATCGGCTGGGAACTGACTTCGAGAATTTTCCGGGCAATGGTCGCGGCATCTTCATTTTGCGAAAGGCAGGGAAGCAGCAGAAAAAACTCGTCGCCTCCAACGCGAGCCAGGGTGTCGCCTTCGCGCAGGCATTTCTTAAGTCTCAGGGCGACTGATTGCAGCAATTCATCGCCGGCGAGATGCCCGAAGATATCGTTGATTTTCTTAAACCGATCGACATCCAGAGACATGACAGCCAATTGGCTAGTCGAGCGTTTGGCCTGCCCCAGAGCGATTTCCAGCCGGTCATTCAAGAGAGTGCGATTAGGCAGGCTGGTGAGAAAATCGTGGTACAGCTGATAACGACGTAATGCTTCCGATTGTTTGCGGTCACCGATATCACGGATCACCCCATAGGTACCGGCAACTCCACCCTGACCCCGCTGTTCCGCGGCGTAAACCCCTTCAGAGGTCAGTTCAACGGAAATGGCCCGAACCTCGACGTAGCAGGGGTCGATGCAACTCTTGGTCTGCAGGCGAAGTTCGATCCTCCGGCTCGACCGAACACCCGGGTGCCGAATCAGGTTGAATCCATACCGGGCTTTTTCAAGATCCTTTTCATAAACGATTTCAGAGTAATGCTTGCCCAGAAGGTCATCGGCACAACACCCAAGCAGACTTTCTACCCGCTCATTGACGAAGGAGAAACAGCCTTGCTCATCAAGCATGAAAATCAGATCAGGGGCACTGTTGACAATAAAACGGTGGAGCTCTTCAGAGCCCTGCAGGCGTTTCTGGATGAGGGCATAATCGTTCTTGCGCTGCCGTTTTTGCAGAATATCGGAAATGGCGGTCAGCAGCTTTTCAATGTCGGCAGGCTTAGGAAGAAAATCTTCGGCCCCCTTGCGCAAGACTTGAGTCGCCTGATCAAAGGTCGATTCACCACTCAAAACCACAACGCTGGTATCGATCTTATGGTCCACAATGAAGTCGAGCACCTTCTGCCCTGAGATATCCGGCATGTTGATGTCCAGAAGAGCCAGGTCAACCCCCCTGCCACCAAGCAGAGCCATCGCTTCCTGCCCGTTCGCAGCGCAGCACACGTCATATCCAGACAACCGCAGCAGTTCGCTCAGACTTTCCCGAAGTCGCTGTTCATCATCAACCACAAGAATGGTTGGAGAGAACAGGGACGGCTGTAAAGACGTCGCCGGGTCTCCTGAAACCAAGCTATTGATAAGCATTATTCCCCCTCGTACAAGCCCTTTTAATCAATCAGTATCGATCCTCTCAACGATACGCGGCAAAAGGATCTGAAACCGGGTGCCTGAGCTTGCACTTGACGAGCAGAAGATCTCGGCAGACAACCGGTCCAGCAAATTCTTAACTATTGTCAGCCCCAATCCAGAATGATTCGGCTTGGTACTGGCCACGGGTTCAAACAGTTTGGACAACACTTGCTCAGGCATACCGGGGCCATCATCGCAAACCTGCAGTTCCACATAGAGCGCCCCGTTCTTATGAATTTTATCCCGGGTTAACACCTGCAATGTGCCGCCCTCAGGCATCGCTTCGACGGCGTTTTTCACCAGGTTCATCACCACCTGTTTTATCGCGCCCCCCCCGGTAGTAAGCATCGGGATGGCCTCATCCAGCTCAAGAGTGGTCTTGATCTGCTGACTCTTAAAAAGACTGTTTTCAAAGAGTTTAAACAGCTCATGAATGGTTCGATTGAGTGACACATGTCCCTCTTCCGGCGGTTCCGGAAGATCGCTATCCCGCATGCGCACCAGAATATCGCCGACGCGGACAATCTCCTCTTTAATGATGGCGATCTCGTTGTTCACGGGGTGATCTTG
>JBFHFM010000400.1:0-2866 GCA_041583595.1 Trichloromonas sp.
CCGGGCAAGGCTTGTCTTGCCCCTACCCTGGAAACAACTATATATGTTCACCAAGCTGGAAGAAGTTGTAGATCGTTTTCGCGAAATCGAGGGGCTGATGTCCGACCCTTCGTTGATCTCCAACCAGGAAAAATTTCGCGCTCTGACCAAAGAACATGCGGAATTGGCCGAGATCGTCGAGACCTATGGCAATTACTGCAAGGTTTGCGACGACATCGAAGGGAACCGCGAATTACTGCGGGACAATGACGAGGAACTCAAGGCCATGGCTAAGGCCGAGCTTCCCGAGTTGGAGGAGCGCAAGGAGGCCCTGGTCCAGGAACTCAGAGTGCTGATGCTCCCCAAGGATCCCAACGATGGCAAGAATATCATTCTAGAGATACGGGCTGGTACGGGCGGCGATGAGGCAGCGCTGTTCGCCGGCGACCTGTTCCGCATGTATTCCCGGTACGCCGAAGGGCGACGCTGGCGGGTCGAGGTCATGAGTGCTGCTGAGTCCGAAGCCGGCGGCTTCAAGGAAATTATCGCCATGATCAGTGGCGAACGGGTCTATTCTCGGCTCAAGTTTGAAAGTGGTACCCATCGTGTGCAGCGGGTGCCCGAGACGGAGGCCCAGGGACGGATTCATACTTCGGCTTGTACGGTGGCGGTGCTGCCCGAGGCCGAGGATGTTGATGTCGATATTAATCCCTCGGATCTACGTATTGACGTTTACCGTGCCTCCGGGGCCGGCGGTCAGCACGTTAACAAAACCGAATCGGCGGTGCGGATTACCCACCTCCCTTCCGGGGTGGTGGTTACCTGCCAGGATGAAAAATCGCAGCATAAAAATAAAGCCAAGGCGATGAAGGTACTGCAATCAAAAATCCTCGATGCCATGGTTTCTGAACAGCAAGCTTTACAGGCTGCAGATCGCAGGAGCCAGGTAGGTAGCGGAGACCGCAGCGAGCGCATCCGTACCTACAACTTCCCCCAGGGGCGTTGTACCGATCACCGTATCGGCCTGACCCTCTATCGGTTGGACGCAATCATGCAGGGCGACCTGAATGAGATTATCGAGGCCCTGACGGCTCACACCCAGGCCGATGCCATGTCCGGACGGGAGTCCTGAGTTTGGCCGAGCCTTGGACCGTGCTCAAAATTTTGCAGTGGACTGCGGGCTACTTTAAAGAAAAGGGCATTGATGGGGGGCGCCTCGATGCCGAGATACTTCTCACCGATGTTCTCCAATTGGATCGGGTCGGTCTGTATCTCAATTTCGACCGGCCGCTGAGCGTCGATGAGCAGGTTCTTTTTCGCCAGATGGTTTCCCGTCGGGCTCGGCGGGAGCCGGTCCAATATATCCTTGGTAAAACCGAGTTCTGGTCATTGACGTTTCGGGTTACCCCTGATGTGCTGATCCCTCGGGCTGATACTGAAGTGCTGGTAGAAGAGGCACTTGAAAAAGTGTCCGGCACTTGCCGTCTACTCGATGTCGGCACCGGCAGCGGAGCCATCGCGGTCGCGCTCGCATCCGAGTTGCCCGAAGCGCGGGTTGAGGCGGTTGATATTTCTGCGGCGGCCCTGATCCTGGCCAGGGATAACGCCAACCGCCACGGAGTCGACGGGCAAGTCGTTTTTCGCGAAGCCGACCTCTACCAGCTGACCGGTGGGCCTTACGATCTGATTGTTTCCAATCCGCCCTATATCCCAGCCCGGGATATGGCCGATCTGATGCCCGAGGTAGGAGCGTTCGAGCCGCGATTGGCTCTGTGCGGTGGCGATGATGATGGACTCTCCGCCTACCGCAGCCTGGCGGCCGGAGCCTCAGGGCTCCTTACTCCCGGAGGGTGGTTGCTGGTTGAAGTCGGTATTGGCCAGGCGGAGGCTGTGCAGCGGCTCTTTGCCGAGGTTGGTTTAAGAGAATTATTCATTCGTAACGATTACGCCGGCGTGCCGCGGGTGGTTGGCGGGCGAAATCCGGTTTCAAATTAAAAAATATCTTTGCCTGTGTGGCAGCTATAGTAAAGGTTTTCAGCTTGGATAAAATAGTCATTCACGGCGGTCGCCGTCTCACTGGTGAAGTCAGGGTCAGCGGGGCCAAGAACGCGGCTCTGCCGCTGCTCTTTGCAACCCTGCTAGCGCCCGGTGAGCACCGGGTCTCCAATGTTCCCGCTCTGCGCGATATCACCACGGTAGAGAAACTTCTCACGACCCTTGGCGCCAAAGTAACGCGGGATAACGATATTTTTACCGTCGATTCCACGGCCATCGAAAGCATCGAAGCCCCCTACGATCTGGTGCGCACCATGCGTGCTTCGGTGTTGGTTCTTGGTCCGCTGCTGGCCCGTCTCGGCCAGGCCCGGGTCAGCCTGCCGGGAGGCTGCGCTATTGGTGCCCGGCCCATCAACTTGCACCTCAAGGGGCTCGAGGCCATGGGGGCAAAGATCACCCTCGATCATGGTTATGTCGAGGCCCGCGCCAAGCGGTTGCAGGGCGCGCGCATCCTGTTCGATGTGCCGACCGTTGGGGGAACCGAAAATCTGATGATGGCGGCCTCCTTGGCCAAAGGGACGACGGTTCTGGAAAACTCCGCTTGCGAGCCGGAAATTGTCGAGCTCTCTGATGCCCTGACCAAAATGGGGGCACGTATCCAGGGGGCTGGATCCGACACCATCACTATCGAGGGGGTGGATGAATTGACTCCTCTGCAGCATGCGGTCATGCCCGATCGCATTGAAGCCGGTACCTTTATGATTGCCTCGGCGATTACCCGTGGCGACGTGTTGGTCACCGGAGCGATCGCCAGTCATCTCGAGGCCCTGATTATCAAGCTACGTGAAGCCGGGGTCGAGATCGTCGAAGAGCAGCGGGGGCTGCGGGTTAA
>JBFHFM010000401.1:0-2845 GCA_041583595.1 Trichloromonas sp.
CCCCCCTGCAAACCGGCTTTTTCACCTCGACCAAAGGGGTCGACAACCACACGATTGGAGGTCCTGGTATGAAGGAAAAGAAAGGGCATCAAACAGATCGCCGTAAATTTCTCGTCGGTATGGGAGTCGCCGGCGCTGCCGTGACGCTGGCCGGTCCGGCACTGGCGGCATCAGTCAGAAGCAACAACGTTAAGTGGGACAGGGAGCATGAACTGATTATTATCGGTTCAGGATTTGCAGGTCTCGCCGCTGCCATCCAGGCCAAGCGCCTCGGGGCCAAAGACGTCGTCATCTTTGATAAAATGCCGGTTTTCGGGGGCAACTCCGCAGTTAATGGCGGCCTGTTCGGGGCGCCGAACACGCCGCTGCAGGAAAAAGATGGGGTCGTTGACTCCCCTGAAATCATGGTTCAGGACCAGCTCAAGTCGGGTCGGGGCGTTGCCGATGCAGAGCTTCTGCTGCATATCGCAAAAAATGCCAGAGAAGCGCTGCAAATGACCCTGGATGCAGGTTCGGAATACTTCCCTTACCTGCAGCAGCTCGGTGGGCACTCAGTACCGCGCACCTACCAGACCACCGTCGCCTGCGGCGCGGGGATCACCCAGCCACTCATCAAAGAATGCAGAAAGCTTGGGGTTAAACTGATCAATCGGGTCAAATTCGACAGTTTCATTTTCGATGAAAAAGGCGCTGTGACAGGGGCCAGACTCCTCGAAGGCCACTATTTCGGCCGTAGCCAGGAGGGCACGCCGGTCAATGTCCGTTCCCAGCGAGGCGTCCTGATAGCCACCGGAGGATTCGGCCGCAATGTCGGCCTGCGGCAAGCACAGGACCCCACGCTGACCGAAGACGTCGGTTCGACCAACACCCCGAATGCCACCGGTGAAGCCCTGCTCGAAATGTTCAAAGAAGGCGCGGTGCCGGTCCACTTAGCGTACATTCAGACCGGCCCCTGGGCGTCACCTGACGAAGACGGTTTCGGCTATGTCTCTAACTATTCAATTTACAATTTCGCCCATTCCATTTCAGTCAATATCAAAACCGGCCGTCGCTTCATGAACGAAATCGCCGACCGCAAAACCAGAGCCGATGCTCAACTGGCCAACCGGGACGACGCCGGCAAACCGATGCCTCCGATCACCATTACCAGCTACAAGGACGCCAAGGAGCACCCGTCGATGGAAAAAGTCCTCCATTATGGGGTGGGCTGGAAATTCGACTCCCTGGAAGATATCTCCCAAAAGTTCGGAATCCCCTTGAAAGCCCTTAAGGAGCAAGTCGAAGAATACAACGGCTACGTCAAATCCGGCGTCGACAAGCAATTTGGCAAGCCCATGGAAAAAGCCAAAGGCAAGTACCTCGAAGCCCCATTCACCGTAGTCCGCAACTGGCCCAAGGTTCACTACTGCCAGGGGGGCGCCAAGATCGACGTCCAGGCTCGCGTCATCGACTCGACCACCTGGAAACCGATTCCTGGCATGTACGCTGCCGGCGAAGTCACCGGCGGAATACACGGCGTCAGTCGCCTGGGCAGCTGTTCCATCCCCGACTGCATGGTCATGGGGATGACCGCCGCCAAAACGATGATGAAGAGCTAAATAAGGAGACTTTATGAAAGCATACAGAAAAGGCATCCTCTTCGCAGTGCTGTTTGTCTTTATTGCCGGCACTGCCATGGCAGGGGAGACCTTGAAACAATTCGGCGATATCCAGGGAAGGACCTATCACCAGGATATCTATGACAGCAAAGCATGTGACAGCTGCCACAACAATAAAACCCCGGTGGCTTTTCCTGCGGACGACGCCTGCCTCAAGTGTCACGACCTGGAGGAACTGGTCACCTCGACGGCCCGCACAGGTGAAGAAAAATGGCAGAATCCGCACAACAATCTGCATTACGGCAAAGAAGTTCCCTGTATGGAATGTCACGGCGAACACGAAGCACGAAAACCGCTTTGCCAAGGCTGCCACGCCTTTAAATATCCAAAGTTTAAACAGTAGACTATTGGTCAAAACGGCCCGGTGCTCCCTGCCGGGCCATTTTTCAACCCTTCAACACCCCGCAAAGCTGCAGAAACTGGTTTATTGGCGGAAGATCCCCCCATTGAGAAAGGGAAGCCTGGGGGGATTTCTCAGGTACCGGTGAAGCCCCCCCTAAATCCCCCTTTCCTGAAAACGGACTTGGGGATGCAGAAGAATGATAGTCATCAGAAAGCATTTTATCCCAGGTTTTCCTTCCCAGACTTTCCCTGATCTCTTTGCCCGGCTTCTGCAATTTAGTTGCACACATCAAGCAGGTCGTTATATTTTATTAATCGGCATTCTCTATGGGGTTTATTTATCGGAAAGGGATCATAAAAAGATGCTCGAGCGAATTATTTTGGTCGTGCTGGCCCTCACTGTAATCTCAACAAACACCAGCCTGGCAGCAGACAAGGTCGAGTCGTCCCTCAAGCTTTCAACCGGGTACCGCCTGGACCAAATCGACTGGAATATCTCCGCGGCCGACAACCTCCCGAATATCCTCTCCGAATTAACCTGGGATGACCTGGAGATTTACGAGGTCGAACTCTCCGGAGAAATGCTGTTCCCCCTCCAATACAACGACAATACCGATGTGGTGCTTCAAGGGTCTTTAGGGTACGGATGGATCCTCGACGGAGAAAACCAGGATTCGGACTATGACGGCAATAACCGTTCGGACGAATTTTCACGATCGAACAACGACACCGATGGGGATGACGTTCTGGATACCTCGGTCGGGGTCGGATTACGGTTCAGGATTCTGGATGGACGCCTTGCCCTGACGCCGCTGGCGGGAATGTCCTACCATGAGCAGAACCTC
>JBFHFM010000402.1:0-2842 GCA_041583595.1 Trichloromonas sp.
AAAAGATCAGCGCTAGGCCGACTGATCTCGCGTCCTCGCACATGAGGCACCACACAATAAGAACAGAAATTGTCACAGCCCTGCATAACGGTGACGAAACGGGTCACCGTCTCTGCCGAGATCCGGCTCGGGAAAAGTTGAAGCCGTGTCTCCTGATCCAGGAAATCTGTTTCCTGGCAGCGGACCCGATTATTTTCCACCGTGCGCACCATCTCGGGGAGCTTGTGGACATTATGGGTGCCAAATACCAGGTCGAGATATGGCAGCTTGGTGAACAGCTTCTCACCCTCCTGCTGAGCGATACACCCACCAACCCCCAGGATCAGCCCCGGGTGCGCTTCCTTAAGCGGCTTGAAACGACCAAGGTGACCATAGACCTTGCGTTCAGCCTTGTCACGCACCGCGCAGGTATTCAGTAAAATAAGATCGGCCTCTTCTGGTTTTTCAACCTGCCGGTAACCGATGCCCTGAAGCAGTTCAACAATACGTTCCGAATCAACTACATTCATCTGGCACCCGAAAGTCTCCAGAAAAAATCGCTTTTCTATAACCACTTTTATATAAATCCTTTTCCCGTTTAATTCGTCGGGATAGTACTCGGAGGAACAAGAAAATGCAAACGATAAAGCTCGGCATAGGCAAGCCTCAACCGAACCACCAGCGGCCATCCTGCAAGGTCAAAAAGCCCTCATGGACACTTCGTGTCCATTGTCGATCAGCGCCGCCTCCAACAGGTCAGTGACCCGCTGCGGATATTCGACCGCGATAAAGGCCAGACTCGCACCAGAACTCTGAGAGCAGACTCGCAGGGTGGCCAGCTCGCTACCGAGGGGTTTGACGCGAAATCCGGTCAATTCAGATAACGCAAAGGTCTCGATTCGCTGCCGCAGAAGCCCTCTTTGAGCCAGTAGACGACGGTCAGTAACAGCATAAAAGACCTTCTCCCACTCCAATCGGGCCAGCAGAATATGCCCCACCCCAAGATACAGGCCCACGATCAAAAACGGAATCGGAATCCAGGCCAGCCAAAATAAATGATACACTGCGGCCAACTGCACTCCAACCATCTGCCAATAGGCCGAAAGAAGCAGTAACAGCACACCGACGATTGAATGAATCCAATTGCGGAAAGTAAAAGCACGCGGAGCTGGACGCCCTTCCCAACGCAGAAGCTCCCCTTCTTCCAGGCAGTCGGTCCAGTCCATTATTTCACCTCCGCCAAAGGTGATCGCTCAACCGCCCCCGAAAGGAGAGGCCGCCGCCAATCATAAAAGGTATGTGCCAGCATTCTTTGTGCCAAATATCTACCTTCGACCCCAGTGCGCTCATGCCCCAGGACCGCCAATCCTTGCAACTCGTTTTCAAGATTGACCAGCATAGTGTTGAAACCTCCCCTGCAAGAAGATGGTGGAAATGAATAGACAAATGTTACACCGATTGGCCGATCCCGGCAAGAAACCTGTGGCCAAGAATATTTCTCGATATTTTCCGCTAGCTTTTCCTTCAAAAGGTCTATATAATTTGCAGGTTTTGCTCAGCCATATTTATTACAAAACACCACCCCCAAGTTAACTTATAGGAGTTATTGTTACACGTTATGTCACAGAATATTCGCAACATCGCTATTATCGCCCACGTTGACCACGGTAAAACCACTCTGGTCGACGCTATGCTCAAACAATCAGGTGTTTACCGCGAAAATCAGGCTATCACCGAACGGGTGATGGACAGCAACGACCTGGAAAAAGAGCGAGGCATTACCATCCTCTCCAAGAACCTTTCCATCCACCACGGCGGCCTGAAAATCAACATCGTCGACACCCCGGGCCATGCAGACTTCGGCGGCGAAGTCGAGCGGGTCCTGAAAATGGTTGACTCCGTTCTGCTGCTGGTCGACGCTTTCGACGGGCCGATGCCGCAGACCCGATTCGTGCTGAAGAAGTCTCTCGACCTTGGCATCAAGCCGATTGTTGTCATCAACAAAATCGACCGCCCCGGTGCCCGCCCTGAAGAAGTGGTCGACATGGTCTTCGATCTTTTCTGCGAACTCACCACCAACGAAGAGCAGCTCGACTTCCCCATCGTCTACGCCAGCGCCAAGAGCGGTTACGCCAAGCGCAACCTGACCGATGAATCAACAACCCTCGAGCCCCTCTTCGACATGATCGCCGCCCGCGTCGCTCCTCCCGAAGCAAACCCCGACGCCCCTTTCCAGATGCTGGTGTCCAGCATTGCCTACAATGATTACATCGGCCGCATTGCCACCGGGCGTATCGCCAATGGCCGCGTTAAGGCCGGCGAGACGATCGCCCACATTGATAAGAACGGCAAAATCGTCAAAGGCCGCATCAGCAAGCTGCTTGGCTACGAAGGACTCAATCAGGTTGAGATCCCCGAATCGATCGCTGGGGACATCGTCTCCATCGCCGGATTCGAAGAGGTCGGCATCGGCGAAACCCTGGCCAGCGCCAGCGAGCCAATAGGCTTACCTTATCTCGCTATCGATCAGCCGACCCTGTCAATGAACTTCATGGTCAGCGACTCCCCCTTCGCCGGCAAAGAAGGTAAGTACGTCACCTCCCGCAACATCCGTGACCGCCTGACCAAAGAACTGCGCACCAACGTCTCCCTGCGCGTCGAGGACACCGACAATACCGACACCTTCAAGGTTTCCGGGCGCGGCGAGTTGCACTTGTCAATCCTTATCGAAAACATGCGCCGCGAAGGCTTCGAACTCTCCGTCTCGAAACCTGAGGTTATCTTCCAGGAGATCGACGGCGTCCGTTGCGAGCCGATGGAATATCTGGTCATCGACGTCCCCGAGGAGCATCAGGGAACGGTT
>JBFHFM010000403.1:0-2837 GCA_041583595.1 Trichloromonas sp.
CTCACCAGCCAGGACCCAGTCCCGCACAAAAGTGTCCGACGCCATCAGAGACGAAATGAATATCGGCGTTAGCAGATCACGTTGCAGTTCAGAATAGATGTTGTCGCTGGTCAGAGGTAGAGCGCTCTCGGCGATCTCCGCACGCAGGGAGGCGCGAGAAGTGAGATAACTGGCGAGGCTGGTCAGAAGAAAGCCGCCGATCAGCAGCAGACTGATCACCAGCATGACTCGGTTTTTAACTAGCAGCATACCCGATCCTTCAGAGACAGGTTGTCAGAATATAGAATCTTGAATCATATCCGAAACCAGACTCAATTCAAAGCTTTACCTCTGTGCGAAGACAACGGAAGTCGGATCCCCCTCCGGACCAATACGTGTCGCTGCAGTCAGAAACAGCAGGGTTTCTACTTGCAAAATATTTAACGACTCGACTAGATTGTCGCAGCAATACTATATACCCTAACCTCTACACCCCTATGGACGATCGATCTGATGTCGTTTCAAACCCGCCGATTCAAACTGGACCGTTTCGATCCCCTCACGCTCTTTGCGCGATTGTGCCCGGACGGCCCGGGCTTCCTCGACAGCCCCTCTCCTTCGGCCCGCACCGGACGCTACAGCATCGTCCCCCTGCGGCGCCGTGAAGCATACCGGCTCGATAAACGCGGGCTCTATCGTCTTGGCCCGGCAGGCGAAACGGCGCTACCGGGCGATCCCTTTGCGGTGCTGGAGCAGATTCTGGCCGAGCGCCGCGAGGTTTCGAAGAACCACAGCTTCGCCTTCCCTGGCGGCTTCTTCGGCTTCTTCTCCTACGATCTGGCCGGTTGGATCGAAGAACTGCCCCGGCAGGCCCGCCGCGACCGACCGGTCCCCGACCTCTGGCTCGACTGGGTCGATTTAACCGCGGTTTACGACCACCAGGAACAAAGCCTGTGCCTGGCGACGCTCGATCCGACCGTCGACCTGGCCGCCCTCGAAACCGAGGTCCGCAGCGCACTGGCCCGGCCGCAGGACAGCAATCCGCTGCCGGCTACCCAGCCACCGCAGCCGATCCTCAGCCAGCAGCAATTCGAGCAGATGGTCGATAAAACCCGCGCGTATATCGCCGCCGGCGACATCTACCAGGCCAACCTCTCCTGCCGCTTCGACGGCAGTTATCAGGGGGATACCTGCGATTTGTACGCCCGCCTGCGCCAGATCAACCCGTCCCCTTTCGCCTGTCTGCTGCGCGCGCCTGGGCTGGAGATTATCTCATCGTCCCCCGAGCGACTCGTTTCGCTGCATGGCGGCATTGCCGAGACCCGTCCTATCGCCGGCACCCGTCCCCGTGGTTACACCCCGCCCGAAGACTTCGAACTTGGTACAGAGCTGCTCAGCCACCCCAAAGAACGGGCCGAACACATCATGCTGCTCGATTTAGAGCGCAACGACCTCGGTAAAGTCTGCAAACCGGGAAGCGTACAGGTCGATGAGCTAATGGTTCTCGAGCGCTATTCCCACGTCACCCACATTGTCTCCAACGTGCGCGGCGAACTGCTCGACGGAGTCGGCCCCTTCGCCTTGCTGCGCGCCACCTTCCCCGGCGGAACCATCACCGGGGTGCCGAAAAAACGCTGCATGGAGATCATCGACGAACTCGAACCGGTCGGCCGTGGCACCTATACCGGCAGCGCCGGCTACATCAGCGTTACCGGCGACATGGACCTGAACATTTTAATCCGCACCTTTCAGCGCTTCGGCAACGAACTGACCTACCAGGTTGGCGCCGGCATCGTCGCCGACTCGGTTCCCCACAAAGAATGGGCCGAATGCCTGGCCAAAGGGATGGCCCTGCAGCGGACCTTGGGAGAAGAGCCATGATTGTCAATCACAACGGAAAGTTTGTCCCGCCAGAGAAGACAATCCTGCCCGTCAACGACGGCTCCGTGCTCTTTGGCGACAGCCTCTTCGAAACTCTCAAAGCCCACAAAACGACCATCAACTACCTGAGTCAGCACCTGAATCGCATCGAACACTCCTGTCATTTGCTGGAGATGCCCTTCAACCGTCCACAGATCGACAACACCCTGCAGGCCACCGCCGCTCGCCTCAGTGCGCCCGCCACCCGCCTGCGCCTCACCGTCAGCCGAGGCCCCTTCACCTCGCTGGTCTTTCCACCAGCGCAACAGGGGCACTTCATCATCACCGCGACGCCCTACAGTGAGCTAACCGACGACGAACGCCGCCGAGGCGTTTCCTGCGTCTACGCCCCCAACCGCCGGGTCAATCCCCTCAGTCACCTGCCACAGATGAAACGAGGCAATTACGCCGACTGCCTGTACGCCGCCAATTTCGCCCGCTGTCGCGGCGCCCGCGAAGCACTCTTTGTCAGCGAAAGCGGCATGATCCTCGAAGGCTCCACCAGCAACCTCTTCATTGTACAGGGACAAACCCTGATCACCCCGCCCGCAGGCACCCTGGTGCTCGGCGGCATTCTGCGCCAGCAGGTGTTGAACCAGGCACGGGCGCTGGGGATGGAAGTCGAAGAGAGGCATATAACCCAAAGGGAAGTACTGACAGCCGACGAAGCCTTTCTCACCAACGCCCTGATCGAGATTCTACCGGTCACCAGCCTGGAAAATCAGCAGATGTCATCAGGCCCCATCGCCCAAATGCTGCTCAACCAAATGAACACAAAAAAAGAATAAAAAAAACTGTCATAAGGGCTTGACCGCAACCGCTGATCTCACTATAATCGCCAAACTTTGCCGAAGTGGTGGAATTGGTAGACACGTCGGTCTCAAAAACCGATGGCTTCTAGCCGTGCCGGTTCGATTCCGGCCTTCGGTACCATGTAA
>JBFHFM010000404.1:0-2825 GCA_041583595.1 Trichloromonas sp.
ACATTAATTCTTGTCTCGTTTCACTTTGATGGCGTCGCAAAAGGTCCGTCTTACAGCGTTACGCTGTTTTTTCAGGGCCTTGACCTGCCTGATGTAAGCTTTCCCACCGGGCCTTGCAGGACGAAATTATGGCCGGTCCAGGCGTTTATCATTATGGGTCGTTACACTTAGAGATCGAAACTTGTTTGGGATTATCCATAGAGGAGGCGTTTTGAGGCACGAAAAGGGGTTCCAGCAACCCTTGACATATTGGAAAAGCCCACCCTGTTTGCCTGGGTGGGCTTGTTATGGTTTAAAATACTAAGTTCTATCAGAGATGTGTTCCCTGCCCAAAAGTCTCATCGGAAAACTGCGAGTAATTTTAAGATTCCTGAGGGAAGTGGCCGTTTCGCGACTATCCCTTTTTTATCCCATGATCACAGGTGGAAAGATCATTCGGCGGCCTTGCGAGCGGCCTCGAGCCAGACATTCCACTCTTGTTGGTTCTTGACAATCCACTCATCGACATGGCGCTCGATCTCCTTCTTCGAAGCCTCCCCTTCCTGCATCCGGGTATTCTGCTCGTTGATATCCTCCGACGGCAGAGTGAAGACCTCGAAAAATTTCCTGGCCGCCGGATTGCTGGCGAGAAACTGCTTGTTAGCGACAACCTGGATGTCGTTCATCACAAAGCCCAATTTAACGGGGTCTGAAACGGCCCCTTCTACATTGGATACGGTCATGCGATCGATGGCCGGCTCCTGGGCCTTGGTCGCCATGATCTCGGGGACGTTGATCCACATCACGTCCTGGCCCGGCTTCATCTTGAAAATGGTCCAGTTGGGGGTCCAGGTGTAGAAAAAGACCGGCTTGCCTTTCTTGTAGTTGGCCAGGGTATCGGCCATGGCGGCAGCGTAGGAGGCCTTGATCGGTTTAACGTGATCCTTGAGCCCGTAAACATCCATGTGGTGGGAGATGACCTCTTTACAGCCCCAACCCGGGGGACAGCCGACCAGGTCAGCCTTGCCGTCGCCGTTGTTGTCGAAGGCCTCCCTGACCTCGGGACGCTTGAAGTCTTCGAGGGAACGGATATTGTACTGTTCGACCTCTTTTTTGGAGACGAGGTAACCCTGCAGGCCGCTGGCCTTACCGATACACCCGACAATCCCGGCCTTGTCGTAGAAGTCTTTGGGAACCTGTGCGTCGTGCAATGGAAACCAGCCGTTGGTCCAGTAGTCCACGTCGCCGAGGGTCAAAGCCTGGTAGAAGATCGGGTTCGGCAATTCCACGGGCTTCTTGACCTTGTAACCGAGCTCCTCCAGGCCGCGGCGCACCAACGCCTCCTGAAAGTAACCGGTGTTCCAGGTGGCGCGGGCCGGCTTAACCTCTATCCCTTGACCCGGAAACTGGTTGGATGCTATGGCGGGTACGGCCAGAGCCAGGGCCAGCAGGGCCAGCAATATATGTTTCATCGTTGCATCCTGTTCATGTGACGGTGATTATCGTTCGGTCGCTTACTTCTTGGCCATCCCCTGGGTAATGCGGTCGAGAACCATGGCGATGAGCACGATACAGAGACCGCCGACGGTCGCCAGGCCAATATCGAGGGTGTTCAGCCCCTGGACCACCGGTCCGCCCAAGCCGCCGGCACCGATGAGGGAGGCAATGACAACCATGGAGAGGGCCATCATGATGGTCTGGTTGAGCCCGGCCATCACCGAGGTAAGCGCCAGGGGGAACTGGACCTTGCGCAGCACCTGGAAGGGAGTGGCACCGAAGGCGACGGCGGCCTCTACCAGCTCAGGATGAACCGAACGTATGCCGAGGCTGGTCAGCCGGATGAGCGGCGGCAAGGCGAAGACGATGGTCGCCAGCACCCCCGAAACGCTGCCAATGCTGAAGAGCATGACGACCGGCACCAGGTAGACGAATGGCGGCGTGGTCTGCATGACGTCGAGCATGGGCCGCAAAAACATCTCAAAGCGATCGCTACGACCGGATAAAATGCCTAAGGGAATGCCGACGATGCCGCAGAAGAGAACGGAGCAAAGGACCATGGCAAGGGTCGTCATGGTGTCCTCCCAGAGCCCGAGATAACCAACAAGCAGAAGGGTCGCCAGAGTGAAGATGGAGACCCGCTTGCCGGAATAACGCCAGGCTAAAATGACGAAGAAGAGCATGACCACCGAGGGGGGCAAGCTGTTCAGCGCCCACTCGAACCCCTGAAGGGTTTTTTCGATGGGCACTTTGATCACTTGGAAGAGTTCACGATAATTGTCGACCAGCCAGTCGACACCGCTCTGAACCCAATCGTCGAGAGGGATCAGCCGGTCTTCAAATTTAAAAAAACGCATATTGAATAACAACTCCGTAAGAAAAAAAGAGCCTAAGAGGCTGTCGATTCGTCAGCTCTGACAGGCGCCTGGCGCTGCAGGGTGCGCAAAAAGAGGTTTTTGGAAATCGCCCCGAGATACCGGTCTTCGTCGTCGAGAACCGGAACCGGCCACGACGCTGCGGTGATCTCGGGGAGGATTTCCTGCATTGAATCCTGCGCCCGAACCGGCCTGACCTCGCTGAGGAGCGCCCCGGTGATGTCCTTGCCGCCATTGGGACTGTCGATCGCCACCTGCAGGGAATCGGCGGAGACGATGCCGAGAAATTTCTGGTCCGCGTCGAGAAGGTAACCGAAGTTTCGATCGTAATAAATCAGTTGCTGCATAGCGGCGCGGGGGCCGTCCCCCGTATGGCGGATGATGGTGACCTGGGTTTTGCGGGCGATGTCGCCGGCAGTGAGGATGTTGGTCGGATCGACGCCGCGGAAGAAAGCCTCGACGTAATCGTTGGCC
>JBFHFM010000405.1:0-2821 GCA_041583595.1 Trichloromonas sp.
ACCGACCCGTTTTTTCATACCACCGGAAAGCTGAGCCGGATACTTATCGTCAGATTCCACCAAATCCATCATGTCGAGTTTTTCTCTGACTTTGGCGCGAATCTCGGTTTCAGAGAATTTGGTTCGCTCACGCAGCGGCAAAGCCACGTTATCGAAGACCGTCATCGAATCGAACAAGGCGGAATTCTGGAACAACACTCCAAATCCCATGCGGATCCGGTTCAGCTCTTTTTTACTGATTTTGGCCAGTTCCTGACCGAATATCTTCACCGAGCCACAGTCAGGCCGCACCAACCCCAGCATGTGCTTAAGAACAACGCTTTTACCCTGGCCGCTACCCCCAACGATTACGGTTGTCTTGCCCGCGGCGATAGACAGATTGATATTGCGCAAGACTTTCTGCTGGCCGAAGGTTTTCTGGACCCCCGTCAGTTCGATGGCAGTTTGGATCGTATTGTTACTCTGCACGACGGCTCCCCTAAAGCATGATGGCGCTGATCAGGTAGTCCCAGACCAGAATCGAAACAGATGAGAGTACCACGGCATCCGTAGTAGTACGACTGACACCTTCGGCACCAAAGCCCCCTGTTTTATCAAGATGCAGAAAATAACCCTTAGCCGTCGCTATCCAGATGATCAGCAAGCCAAAAACCAGGGATTTAACGATCCCCATTTCAACATCCTGCCATTCGACACTGGCGTACATCCCCTGAAAAAATGTGCCACCGTTAACATCGAGCATAACCACCCCGACCAGATAACCGCCGAGGATGCCAATCACGTCAAAAATGCAGGTCAGCAGGGGCACGGTGACAATGCCAGCCAAAAACTTCGGTGCCAGAAGGTATTTGTAGGGATCGATGGCCATGCACTCAAGAGCGTCGATCTGCTCCGAATTTCGCATGATTCCAATCTCGGCGCAGATCGCCGAACCAGCCCGGCCAACCACCATCAGCGCAGTCAGCACCGGCCCTAATTCGCGAATCAGGCTGAGTGCAACCGCAGATCCAAGCAGCCCCTCGGAACCAAATTTTGTCAGGGTGTAATACCCTTGCAACCCCAGAACCATCCCGGTAAACGCCCCGGTAAAGAGGATAACAAAGACCGAGCGGACACCTATAAAATGGGCCTGACGTACAACTGGAAAAATCGGATAAGGAGGTTTTATCAGGTTGAGCAGACAGGAAAAGAGAAAAATCCCCATACGGCCGCTCTGCTCCAAAAAAGACAGGCAGCTGTCGCCAAGTTTTTCAAATGGTTTAACGAGTCCCACTTACGCTCCGCTCCCTTTGAGGGATTCAATTTAACAGCAAAAATTATTTATATCAAAGCATGAAAGTATAACAAAAAAAACAAAAAAACACCAAGCGGGATTATATAACCCCTAGTAATCGGGCCACATCTTCCTCGATTTGTGACAGGAGTTCACCTGAAATAATCCAGATTCCGATGACCAAGGTTCCAACTCGCCTGCAACAGGGTGTGATTACGGGTGGCCCTCAATTCCAATTGCAGCATCCGCTCTGCCAACCGAAAAAGCCAGGTGCCGTGACCATAATATTTTCGAAGTTGCGGGAGGATTCGAGAATAATTGGAGACCAGAGGCAATTGCCGCAGTTTGCGGCTGGCCGCAAGATAGGCTTGCCCCTTGTCACTACTGCCAAGCAGATGCAAATAGAGCGGACCGCTGGCCAGAAAAGCCTGCATATCGTCGTTACGCACCTCATTAAGGATATAACTCAGGATGCGTTGAATGCGGGTGCGAGTGACATGGCGCGACTTCACAGCATCGACCAGCGCCTCATAATCGCGACTGCAGAGCGCAGCTTCGAAGAGGCGGTTTTCGATACCGGATTCGACCTGATAAAGGTCGCGAAGCGACTCGCCCCCCCGCAAAATGCGGGATAACAGCAGTCGGTAGAGTAGGTCCTGGTCCAGCCGTTGCCCGGCAGCCAGAACTTGTTCAAATGGTCCCCTGGCCGAAGGCGGAATGAACGCCGATATCGACTCGCCATCCTGCAGCATCCGGCGGATGCCGGTGGCACTTGCGATATGACCACGAGCCTGCTCTTCGTGAAAGCCAGCACCAATGCGCTGAATAGCGTGCGGAACCACGGTGCTGCCAAGCTGCCGCAGCGCCCGAAGATATTCGATACCGAGAATGTTATTCGGTGAAGCGATCATCTCCGCGTCACAACCGCCGATTTCAGCCAGACACCGAGCCCGGGCCGTCGGATAATTCACCCCCTGGCGCAGCAGTTCGCCCGTGCGCTCGGCGACAGTCGTTTCCTGCTCAATCAACAGATTTGCGCAGCGTTGGAGCGGAGCCAAGTCGCCGGTTTCGCTACCGAAACAGAGGGTATCGATGCCCCCCAGGGCCGTAAGCGCCAACACCGCCCCACGTGCAAAGAGGGGCGCGCTGTTGCAGGCCCAGGGAAAGGGGAGCTCGACCACCAGATCGACCCCGGCCTTAAGCGCCATTTCGGCCCGCACCCACTTGTCAACCAGGGCCGGCTCACCACGCTGCAGAAAATGCCCGCTCATAACCGCCACCGACACCTCGGCACCGGTTTGCCTCAGGCTCTCGCGCAGATGATGGAGGTGGCCGTTATGAAACGGGTTATATTCGGTGATCAGGCCAACGGATTTCATGGCAAACCAGTGATTAGTGATTGGTGATCAGCAAAGGCTTGAACCAATCACAGGAGTACAGGGATTCGCTCACCGACCCGGTTTTCCTCCGGGCTAACGACGCTCTTATACGCCAGTGCCTCAACGCCTTCGGCAGCAACTTCACGCAACAGGCGACCGTAATCGGGAT
>JBFHFM010000406.1:0-2815 GCA_041583595.1 Trichloromonas sp.
CGGCGGCCCTCGCCAGTTCCAGCATGCCGCTCCAAGACATGCTGGACATATTGCCGCTGCAAAAAGTCGCACCTCAGAGCACCCGCCTGCGCAACGGTTCATGGCGTATAGAATCGGCCCACCTCGACTGCCGCCGAACCGACTTGCTAGAGCCACAACGCCTCCTGGCGGCTCTCAAGCTTCGCCTGTCGCTGCACAAGGCCCGCTTTCAGCTCGACCTGCCGAGCGATATCGAGGACATTTCCCTCACCGCCAACTGGGACAACGGACGCCTGACGCTGACGGATGGCCGGGCCCTGCTTGAAAACCTGCCGCTGCAATTCTCCGGCACCCTGGATAAGCCCTGGGAGCAAGATTTTCCGCTCAGCCTGGCCGTGGAGGGTTCACTTCAAAGTTACACCCTGCTGACCCTGGCGGCAAAGAAACCCATCGAAGGGCTGGCCATTGCCGGCCCCCTCCCCTTCAACCTCAGCATCAGCGGAACCCGCCAGGCACTGTTGGCCAATCTTCAGGCTGACCTGACCGATATCAGCGCCCGTTTTCGCAACAACGCCGCCAAACCCACTGGCCTCCCCGGCCACCTCGAAATGCAGGCAGAAATTACCCCTGAACAGATCAAGTTGCAGCAGAGTCGACTGCTGCTGCCCCCGCTCGACCTGACGGCGGTGGGCAAGGTAGCGCTCCTGGAGCAACAGCCGTTCGCCCTTGATCTCAAAGTAAACAAGTTAGATTTGCAGGCATGCCGCCCCCACCTCCCCTTGTTGGAAAAACTTCAAGCCCGCGGCGTAATTGATTTGAACTACCGCCTGCAGGGTACAGCCGGCGCCCTAAGTTACCATGAAGGCGTAGTCACGCTGGATAAAGTCGGCGTTCACCTGACCCGGGTCATCGCCGATATCAACGACGCTTCCGGCGAGATCCTGCTCACCCCTAACCAGGCGCAAACGAGAAACCTGTCTCTGAAACTTGGCAGTTCGCCCCTCGACGTCGTGGCCAAGATGCCGAATTTCGAAAAACCCAGCGTCGATATCCTGGTAAAAGGTGATGCGGTGCGATCCGACGACATCATTTTTCACAACAACCAGGCATACCTGCGACAACTGGATGGGCATCTGGTCATCGACCGCCAAGGCATCCTTTTTGATCCGGTCAAAGTCCGCCTCGATGGTGGCACCATCGCCACCGTCAAGGGAGCCATCACCAATTTTTCCGCCCCCGTAACGATTCTCGACATCGAAGCGAGTTATGGCCATATCGACGAGATCATCGCTCTCTGGCATGGTGCGAAAACAAGAGCAGCCACAACCAAAAACAAGTCACCCCATGAAACCAAACTCTTTATTTCCGCCACCGCCCACGAGGGTCAACTCGGCAACCTGCGATTTCAACATGCCCGGGGTGACATCACCCTGCGCCGAGGGGTGCTGACCATTTTCCCGCTACAGTTCGACGCCGGCACCGGCCACTGCCAGGGACAGGTCGCCGTCGATATGTCGGAGGGATCACCGCCGCTGCTAAAAATGTCCGGTCACCTGGAAGACTTCAGCGCCTCAGCCATCTACAAGGAACTACTGCAGCGCAAAGGGCTGGTCACCGGCACCCTGCATGGCGACTTTTACCTGGAAGGTCTGGCCGGAAAGCGCTTTCTGGAAACCTCAAACGGGGGCTTTTCTTTTGAAGTCAACAAGGGGGTTCTGCGAAAATTCCAGTTTCTCTCCAAAATCTTTTCAATTTTCAATGTTTCCCAGATTCTCTCCCTGCAGCTTCCAGACATGGACAAGGAGGGGATGCCTTTCACCAACCTGAATGCGTCAGCGTCAATGAATCAGGGGATACTCTCAACCAATGACCTGTTTATCGAAAGCACTTCCATGAATCTCTCGCTGGTCGGTGACCTCGACCTGAGACAGAACACCGTCGACATGATTCTCGGGGTCAAGCCACTGCGCGTTGTCGATCAGGTCGTCACCAATATCCCGATTGCCGGCTGGCTGCTAGCCGGCAATGAGAAAGCCCTGATCACCGCCCATTTTGAGGTCAAGGGTAACAGCAGCGATCCAGAGGTCACGGCAATCCCCATTACCTCGGTTTCAAAAAAAGTCCTCGGTATCTTCAAACGTGTGCTGGGATTGCCAGGCAAAGTCGTCACCGATGTTGGAGACCTCTTCAAATAATAAGGGCCGACCTAAGCCGACCCCCGAGATTCTTACCCTATTCTGCCCAACCCGCAAGCCACCGTTCAAGTTACCTTTCGACCGTAACGCCCAGCACCTTTTCCATCTGGGCCAAGGCAAACTGCCCGTCCGTTTCGTCAAGATCAGCCACAAGATCAGCGGGTACCTTGACATGATAGCCGCGCATCACCGCATCCGCGGCCGTATAGAGCACGCAGATATTGGTGACACAGCCAGTCAGGATGAGCTCTTCGGCACCCAACCGTTGCAGAACATCATCTAAGTCAGTGCCGGCAAACCCTGAATAGGTGGTTTTGCAGACGACATCCTCTCCGGCCGCAGGGGCCAACTCGGCGATGACCTGCGCCCCTTCGGTTTCGCGCACGGCGTGGGTCGGCCAGCCCATACGCTCAAACTCGCGATCATCGGCATCGTGGGCATCACAGATATAAACAACCGGAATCCCGTGTTGCCGTGCTTGGCTCAGGCGAATCTGCAGAGCCGGTATAATCCGGCGAGTCTGCGGTACTTCCAGCGCCCCCCCTTCCCGAACAAAATCATTAAGCATGTCGATCACCAACAAGACCTGTCGCATAGGGTCCTCCCCAGACTATTCGGTAATTTCTTCAATAGCATTCATC
>JBFHFM010000407.1:0-2804 GCA_041583595.1 Trichloromonas sp.
AAGGTTCGTTTTTTTTCGCCCCAGGGAGAGATTATCTACTCCACGGCACGCGAAGAGACCGGCATGGTTAACCAGAAAGACTATTTTGTCGAGGTTATCCGACAGGGGAATTTATATTCTAAAGTGGTCAACAAAGATCAGTTGACTGCCGAGGGTGTTCCTTCCTCTGCTGCGGTCGCTGAAATCTATGTGCCATTGATGTTTGAGGGAAACTTCGGTGGGGCGGTCGAAATTTATGTCGATATCAGCCAGCGGGCGGAGCGCTTGCGTACTCTTCACCACCGATCGTTGCTGTTGCAGTTGGCTCTTGGATTCGGTCTGTTAGGGGTGATTTTCGCCACCCTCAGTAAGGTCCGGGACGCGCTATTGAAACGTGAAATGGCGGAAGCGGCGCTAAAACGCGCAAACCATGAATTGGAGGACCGGGTTTGCGAACGGACCGTACAACTTGAGGAGTCGTGCCGCAAGCTTAAGGAAGAGGTCGTCGAGCGGATCGTGGTTCAGGATTTGCTCAGTGAAACGTTGGGAGTGTTGCAGGGGGAAAAAGATCGGATTCAAGGCATTCTTCGTTCGGTTGGTGATGGTTTAATGGTGATCGACGAATCGGACCGGGTCAGCATGATGAATCCTGCCGCTGAATCCTTGCTAGACTGCCGCTTCTGTGTCGTCGGAGGTGGGGTTCCGCTCGAGTCATTGGTTTCTAATCCGGGCTTGCTCGATTACCTTAATCTGGTGTTGCGCCGGGCCCCCGGGGATGGGATCGAGGATTTTGAATTGCCCGGCTTAGCGAGCAGAAAGGTATCGGTACTACGGGTGCGAACGTCGCAACTGATCGGCGCGGAGAGTCGGGTGATCGGGAAGATTTTGCTGATCCAGGACGTGACTGAAGAACGCTCCCTTGAGAGTATGAAACGACAGTTCATTTCTATGGCCACTCACGAGTTGCAGACGCCGCTGGCCAGTATGATTGGTTATGCTGAGCTGCTGACCGGTGAATGTGCCGAGAAATTTACTCTCGAAGAGCGGCAGGGGTTCTGTACGCGAATTCACGAAAGGGGTTTTGCCCTCTCACGAATAGTCGATGATCTGGTCGACGCTTGCCAGGTTGATTCGGGTCAGGTATTGAGTATTGAAAAAAATCTTTTTTCTTTCAGTGACCGGGTGCAGCAGGCGGTGAGTCATTTTTATTTCGATTCCGAGCGGCATCAGATGGTGATTGATTGCTCCGAGGAGTCTCTTGTCGTGGATGGTGACGGGGGACGTATTGAGCAGGTTCTCGGTAACCTGCTCAGTAACGCGATTAAATATTCTCCTCAAGGGGGGGAGATCAAGGTCTCCGTGACCGGTTCGGATGGTTTTGCAAAGGTCAGGGTGGCTGATCAGGGTATCGGGATACCTGCGGACCAAATTTCTCGGGTTTTCGATCGCTTCTATCGGGTTGATACCTCTTCGACGGCGGCAGGTGGCATCGGTTTGGGGCTGAGCATTGCCCGCTATATCGTTGAAGCTCATGGTGGGCAAATCTGGGTTGAAAGCGAAGCGAGACAGGGAACTGCGGTTTCTTTTACACTGCCCCTTGCGGCCACCAAGTTGGCAGATTTATCCTTGGCGGTGGGCTGATCTTCCCGTTCTTTTTTTCTTCGAATCAAAAGGCGTTGTTCCAGTTATTTGGAAAGCGCCTTTTTTCTTTTGAACGAAGTTTAAAAAAAACTAAAGTTTACGCCCTCGTTGACTGGAACAGGCATAGACATTGCTGTTGTTTAATTTTTTGGAAAGAAAGTTATGCTTGGCCTATTCCTTATTGCGGTATGGAGGTGTCGATGGCGGTAAAAATTATCATTATCAGACGAGTCCCCAAGGAAAAAGAAGGGGATATTCGTCCACTGCTTCTGCAAATGCGGGCTGTGGCGAACGCCCAGGTTGGTTATATTTCGGGCGAGACGCTGATCAATTACGATGATCCCCAGGAGCACCTGGTGATCAGTACCTGGAAATCGCTGGAGAATTGGAACCAGTGGCTGCGCAACGAAAAGCGTATTGCGCTGCAGGGGCAGGTGGATCGGATTCTCGGTCACGAAACCCTCTACCAGATCTATTACAACGGCTGATTTGGGTCAGTTTCGGTACTCTTCTAAAGGATGTTCATCATGGCTGGAACGATGGAAGAAAAAATCAATGATCTTCTGCACCGGCGCCAGCAGGCCATGCAGGGAGGCGGAGTCGAAAAAATCAAGAAGCACCACCAAAAGGGACGTCATACGGCTCGTGAGCGACTGGATCTGCTGCTCGACGAGGGGAGCTTCGAAGAGTTTGACATGTTCAAGACGCACCGCTGTCAACATTTTGGCATGGAGAAGGCACAGATTCCTGGCGATGGGGTGGTGACCGGCTACGGCACCATCGATGGCCGACTGGTTTACGTTTTTTCCCAGGATTTCACTGTGCTTGGCGGTTCGCTGTCGGAGACCTTTGCCGAAAAGATCTGCAAGGTGATGGATATGGCGGTGCAGAATGGAGCTCCGGTGATCGGACTCAACGATTCGGGAGGGGCTCGCATCCAGGAGGGGATCGAGAGTCTGGCCGGCTATTCGGAGATCTTTCTGCGCAACGTCCGCAGCTCCGGGGTGATTCCCCAGTTGTCCGGAATTTTCGGCCCCTGTGCCGGCGGCGCGGTTTATTCCCCGGCGCTAACCGATTTTACCGTCATGGTCCGGGGTAACAGCTACATGTTTCTGACCGGGCCGAAGGTCGTTAAGGCAGTAACTCACGAGGATGTCGATGAGGAAACCCTCGGCGGCGCCGAT
>JBFHFM010000408.1:0-2790 GCA_041583595.1 Trichloromonas sp.
TGAACAGGGCGCAGAATAGAAGCCGATGGCCTTCGAAGGCAAAAAGGGCAAAAAAGGAGATCGTGCGGAGAGGCCTGAACGTTTAAATTTTAAATTAATTCCCGAAGCAAATAGCCCCCCCATAGAAACCTGAAAACAAGCAACCCGATCACTTCGTTAATAGCCAACAGGGATGGAGAACTTCATGAAAAGAATCGTTCAAAAAGCACTATTTTGGATGCTAGCGACTTCACTGATCCTGGCGACCCATTCCATCGCTGCTGGGAAAGGTTCGACGGGTTCGACGGGTTCGCTGGAAGAGGATCATGGCAACCAAAAGGATAGCGAAGACCAAGGACTGCTGCTCGGTCTGATCTATGGAGACCAGTGGATTGTGGTCCGTGACCTCACGGCAACAGGCAATGGCAAGCCGGTCTACTTCTCCTGGGAGTGGCCTGCAGAGGCCTATACGGAGGATGGAGACTTCGACCCACCGCCAAATGTCTACCCGACGGGTTACCTTGAAGGCCTCGAAAGCGGTTGTGTGCAGCCGATCAGTTTCGACCCCGTTGAGCCACTCGATGCTCAGTTTGAGGTGGCCGATAGCGACATCCTTTTTTATGACAGCTACGGCAGAGAACGGGTGCCGGCCTACCTCATCCCCCTCGATCCTGAATGTAAAATCCCTGACGCCTACGCCGGTAGCTGGGGCGAGCAGGTCATGGAGGCAAATAGCGGACGCCTGAATCTGGCCAGAAGTCCCCAGCATGTCATCGATGCGGCCTACGAAGAAGCTCTCGCCACCATGAACGAGGCGCGGTCATTTTCCCTCGATCCAGCCGGGCGCCTGGCGTTGGAGCTGGAAACGACCGATGAATACGGGAACCTGGATTCCGTCCTTAAAACCATCGATTCCCCATTAGAGAATCTGGCGCTTTATCAACGGATTATGCAGAGTGGCTGCCTGGCTGACACCGCAAATATCGCATTATCGGAAGAGAGCGCCTCCCTGTTGACAAGCAGCGGCCTGGGGCATCTTAACTGCAGCAACAATACCTCTCCCACCAGTCAGGATTTTCTGCGAGCGGCGTCTTTCCTCGGTGGTGCCGCCGATAAAACCGGCAGGATCAGCGTCGACATGCTGATTTACCTGAACAACCGACTGGGGGTAAACGATGTCGTCTGGTCAGCGGACGGCAAGGAAGTCAGCATTGGCTACTACAACTTCCAGGGAGCTTCCTACAATCGCAAAGAGAACCATTTCAACACCACCGCCGGCCTGCTACAGCCGCCGGACAATGCTGACACTTCAACCTTCCCGAGTTTTTTCAACGTGGTCAACAATACGACCATTTACGACAAAGTTTTTTCCGCAGACTGGCCGGGTGGTGAAGAAAATGGCGTCATGATGAATTCGCCGGTCATCAATTTTGTGCGAGCGGCTGATGATGCCCTGGGCATCATCAATTACATCCATAGTTATGCCTTGCCTACCTTTCCACTCCCTCCAGTTGAGGAACCGACTTATCCGGCCGACTGAAACCATCCTTGGGTCGCGACAGGTTAATTTTATGCTCCCGGCAGGTCAAATAGACAAACCATTTTTTGACTTGCCGGGTTTTATTGAGGCCAACCTGCCTTAGTCATCCGTAGTTTCCCAGCCGTACCCCACTGCCATCCACTACGGTTTCCTCCTCGACCGGTTCAAACCAGCACCGTGAGCAACCAGAGGAAGCCCTCCCTCAGGGAGGCGACGCTCACCCCAAACAATAAAAAGGTACCAGTGGCTTATTTCTAAAAGCAGCCGGAACCTTTTTATTTTAAGCAGCACTGCAGGTCTTACCGGGCGCAAATTTCTTCTACCAGCTGCGCCTCATCAGGAAACTCACCCGTCTGTTTTTTCGAGTAGACCAGCGCACCATTCACCACGACTTCAAACACCCCGCCGCTCGACTCGATGAGCTGGACTTCCGCCGACATCGTTTTTTTGATCTTCTCCGCCAGACTGGCGGCTCGTTCGCGATAACCTCACCGATTGCAGTATTCTATCGTAACCCGCATGAGAGTCCTCCGGTCTGTGAAAATAGACGTGTGATAATTATATCATCGAGAGATCAGGATGGAAGCGCCCAGCGCTTTTGCGGTTGCGAGACCGCCTATTCTCACCTCCCCCAAGAAGGATCACATGACCACAAAAGTTGTTTGTCGAGAGTCACTGCCGGCAGCGGTACTGATGGTTGTAATGACCTGATAGGTTCCCGCCTGGGTCTTGACCGGAAGCAGTAGCGGAACACTTGAGCCGTAAGTTCCAGAAGGGAAATTCATTTCGAGGAGGGTGTTACCAACCCGTTTTTTATCGTACCAAATCTCATGGGATTCGGTCACCTTGACCGGCAGCGCAGCATCCGGAGCCATGACAACATAGGTCGTCATAATATCCACCGAGCCTCCGGAACCAACGGTATAAGGTTCCACCGTATGGGACTCTATCTTAACCAGGGTTCCCATCGTCGGCTGGTAATGATAGAGACTGAAGGACTCGACCGCCGGTCTTTTTTGATCGATGGCATAGTCACCGATCACTCCCCCCCTCAGAATGCCGAACAGACCCTCCACGAGTGCCTCCGGTGCCATCACCCCCGCCACCACCTCAGCGCCCGGAGCGATAGTTGCTGCGCCCGCGGCGGGTCCTGCCCCCTCGGGTTCTTCATTGACGGCATGGCAGCCGACACTGACAAATGTCAGGATTACAGCAATAGCAATGGCACCCAATTTTGACTTGATTTTCTTTTTCATTGACCACCTCCTCAA
>JBFHFM010000409.1:0-2782 GCA_041583595.1 Trichloromonas sp.
CGGATGTCGCAGGCCATGGCCAGTTCGCAGCCTCCACCTAAGGCGTAACCATTGATCGCTGCGATTACCGGCCTGGTCCCCTGCTCAATCAGGTTGAGCACCTGCTGAGCGAGTTGGGCGCTGGCGCGAGCCTCCATGGGATCCAGCGGCGCCATCCCCGAAAGGTCACCGCCGGCAACGAAAGCTTTTTCACCGGCCCCGGTGATAATAACCACCTTGGTTTCCGGATCCGTCTGTACCCTGGTGAAATAGACCTTGAGTTCTTGCAGAGTTTCAAAATTCAAGGCGTTGAGCGCCTGAGGGCGATTGATGGTCAGGGTGGCCACGCCGTCCTCTGAATCAACAAGCAAGTACTTGAATTCCATATTAAAACTCCTTTCTTACCAATGGGCCCGGAAAAGACAAAAGGGCGACCCTTGCGGATCGCCCTTTTCGTGATGATGCTATGCCGAAGCCGGATTATTTTTGCGGACCGGCTTTAGTGAAGTCGAAATCATCGCCATCCTTCATGTATTTCTTGAAATTCTCGATGAACATACCGGCCAGCTTATTGGCGGTGTTGTCGAAAGCTTCTTTGTCAGACCAGGCATTACGGGGATTAAGCAAAGCACTATCGATCCCGGGGAGCGCCTTTGGAGTATGCAGACGGAACCAATGAGTCTGGGTAAACTCGGCCTTCTCGATGCTGCCGTCGAGAATGGCGTTGACGCAGGCACGGGTCGCCTTGATGCTCATGCGCTTGCCAACCCCATAACCGCCGCCGGCCCAACCGGTATTGACCAGATAGGCATTGACGCCGTACTTTTCCATCTTCTCGCCAAGCAGTTTAGCATACGCCGTGGGATGCAGGGGCAGGAACGCTTCGCCGAAGCAGGCCGAAAAGGTAGCGGTCGGCTCGGTAACGCCACGCTCGGTGCCGGCAACCTTGGCAGTATACCCGGAGAGAAAGTAGTACATCGCCTGCTCTTTGCTCAACTTGGAAACCGGGGGGAGCACGCCAAAGGCATCGCAGGTAAGAAAGATAATGTTTTTCGGATGACCGGCCTTGAGAGTCGGCTCATGGTTTTCGATGTGCTCGATCGGGTAGGAAACGCGGGTGTTTTCGGTCTTGGCACTGCTGTCGAAATCGATCACACCATCATCGTCAGAGACGACGTTTTCAAGCAGAGCGTTACGCTGGATGGCATTGAAAATTTCCGGCTCGCTTTCCTGCGACAGGTTGATGGTTTTTGCATAGCAGCCGCCTTCAAAGTTGAAGATGCCGTCGTCGTCCCAGCCATGCTCATCGTCGCCGATCAGCTTGCGCGAGGCGTCGGTCGAAAGAGTGGTCTTGCCGGTGCCGGAGAGGCCGAAGAAAAGGCAGACATCCCCATCTTTGCCGACGTTGGCCGAGCAATGCATGGAAAGAATTCCCTGCAGCGGCAGCCAGTAGTTCATCATGGTGAAGATGCCCTTCTTCATCTCGCCACCGTACCAGGTGCCACCGATGATAGCGACATTCTTTTCGATGTTGAAGACGACAAAGACTTCGGAATTGAGACCGTGCTTCTCCCACTTTTTGTTGGTCAGGTTGCTGGCGTTATAAACAGTAAATCCCGGAGCAAACCCTTTCAGGTCATCGGCGCCGGGACGGATGAACATGTTTTTAACGAAGTGCGACTGCCAGGCGAACTCGGTAACGAAACGCACCGCTTTGCGGGTCTTCTCGTTGGAACCGCAAAAGCCGTCGGTGACATAGAGATCTTTACCAGAGAGGTAGTCGGTCACATCAGCGTAGAGCTCGTCGAAGGTCTCGGGTGCCATGGCCACGTTGACCTTGCCCCAGGCGATGTTCTCGAAGGAGGGCTGCTGATGAACAAAGTATTTATCCTTCGGGGAACGCCCGGTAAACTTGCCAGTGTCGACCATCATGGTGCCGTTTTGAGAAATCCGCCCTTCCTTGCTGGTGGCTTCATGCTCAAACAGCTCATCGTAGCCCAGGTTGTGGTAAATGCGGCCGATGCTTTTCAACCCCAGTTCCTGAGCGGTCACTGCACTTGCTTTGTCCATGCTTTTTCTCCCATAATTTTTTTGGACTTAACACAATGATTTCGGGCGCATATCAACAGATCCGGCTTCATAACCGTGCTCTGCCAATCATACGCCCCGCTTTACGTTTCGACAAAATTGCAATTTTTTTATGCCCGGTAAGGACTTAGCCATTTTTGAGTTCGGTACTATTATCAAATTTAAGTAAAATAAAAAAGAAAAAAGTTTAAATAAATTCTCAATCTGAGACGGGCCTAATCATTTGGCGTTTTCAGAGCCTGATTCAGGGGATTATTTTTCCATTTTAATTCAAGGTGACTGTTGGTCACAATCAAAAGGAAACAACCATTTGGCACGGCTGTTTTTCGTTAAAAGTGGACATCAGATCAACATCCCGTGAGCACAGTAACGTCTTTCAAGAACAAAAGAAGAGTAAAATCAACTCGGCCAAGGCATGCAAACCGGCTATACTTTTTCGAACCATTATCTGACTGGGAGCACACATCATGTCGATCCAGGATATCTCTGTAACCCTGTCCGAAAGTCTGCCGGCTTTTCCGGGCGACCCGGCCATCGGTCTCGAGGGCACCAGCGAAGCAGCCAACCCCTTCCATTTGACCCGCCTTCACCTCGGCAGCCACTCCGGCACTCACATCGATGCTCCAGCCCACCTGCTGAAAGATGGCTCTACGGTCGACACCATTTCTCTTTCGACCCTGATTGGCCCCTGTCGAGTCCTCGACCTGCGCGACCG
>JBFHFM010000410.1:0-2745 GCA_041583595.1 Trichloromonas sp.
GCTATCCAGAAAGCGACGGACAACCGCGGCCTGCTCTTCACTATCAACGGCCACCAACCGCAGGTTAACCAACGGGGTGTGCTCCTTAAGGTAAGTTTCCCAGAGGATCTTATCATCGGGGATCTGGGTCCGCGAAGAGACCTCATCTTGCTTCAACTGCATCAAGGCCCGCACCTTAAGAAAGATCGCTAGCTTTTTGCGGTATTCGGGGGTCTGGTCAAGCTGCATCGCCTTGGCTTCCTGAGAAAGAAGCACCCAATCTACAAACTCATCAACCTTCTCGGGAACCGGCATGTCATTCTCTTGCCATTCACTCCACCAGTTTTGATAATCCTCCGTCGTGAAAGTAGTCTCGTTGATGGTGACAAGATCCTGATTGTCATCCCAGAAGAACGCCAGCGCCGAATCGGGGCGGCCGCCTAGAAAAACCAAACTGAAAAGGACAACAAAAACCCGAGCTATCTTCATTTGCAATTACCTACTCCTTTTTCTTTCCAGTCTTCAATCACTTCGCGAGACAGGTGCGACATCACCCCGGTCACCGTTTTTAACATGCCAAAATGCATCGCTTTGCGGTAATCATCTCCCCAGCGACGGTGGAACGTACTGAGCACCCGCAGCCCGTTGCGGGCATCGTACATATCAAGCTGCATAGCAACAAAAGGGACATCCTCTCCTGCCTTGCGGCTGTCCATTCCAACTTCGGACACCAGTCCGGTAATCACGGCATCGACCTCCAACCTCTCGACCAGATCAGCATACTGCGCAGCGTTTAGCAATTGCCCAGGCAGAAGCCGGTTTCTCAGCATAAACAACCGCACATCCCCTTCCGGTTCCAGTTCCAGGGATCCAGAGGCGAGCAGTTCACCGTAGAAAATTCGGTAGGCCATGGTCCCAGCTTCAGGATTGCGAGTCCGATTTTCAAAGGGAAGCACGGCAACCCGACAGATTTCTTCCGGGACAGCCTTCACTGCAAACCGGGTTTCCAGATCCGATCGAAGCGAGCATCCGGCACTTAGGATCAGGAGGAATCCTGACATTAACACTTTTTTCTGCCACGATCGTCTCATCAAAAATCCGCCACCCAAGGTTTAGCCGACACACCCTCAGCCGGTTTTTTATCATCACCAGCAATTTCCACTTTTTTCTTTTCCATTCGCAGGCGATTTCCCAAAAAATCGGCCCCTTCAAAATTGCATAGAATCGCATCCTTCCCCTCGAGAGGAGGCAACTCGATCATGACAGGCAAATCCGTTCCTTCGATCTTGACCAGAGAATCCCCCTGCAACGAAGAGGCATCCAGCGACCAGGAGGTTAGAGGAAATCCTTTTTCCCCTGTAGTTTCAACGCGCAGAAAGGTCTTACCGTTTTCATTTAATGTCGCCACCGTTACCGGCAACGCTGAGGCTTGCAACGCCACCATTCTCGCATCTACGGAGTGATTTCCGGCCAGATCCCATGCGTGCAAAACAATTTCATAGGTGCCATTGGCCATCTTGCGCCGACTCCCGTCACGCCCTTCCCAGACCATCCGTTCAGGGAGATTCCCCTCGTGTTCTTCCCGAACCAGAACTTCACCATCTTCATTTTTGATTTCAAGTAACCAGCGAGTCATCGGCTTCGACTTCACCAATCGGGGAAGAATAAGCAGGTTGTCGCGAAAGGCGATCACTTCTCCGGTCTGAATGCCTTTTTTGATTTCAAGCTTCAACTGCGGGGATTCGTTGATCACCTCGTAGCTAGAGACATTCTCAAGACGTTCGACAGAGCGATTTCTCCCCCATTCGAGCACTAGCGATACCGGATAAGCCCCCTCCTGCAACGGTGCATTCCATCGACCACGATAGCTGTCGGTGGCTCTGTCCCGGTAGAGAGGAATAAGTCCCTGGTCCATTTCCATCAAAATTTTCGCAGGGTGGGTGTCGAGGAACCGAATTTTGATCACAACCTCAACATCAGAACCGCCCTTGGCATAGGCCGGAGATATCTGAACTCCGGCCAATTGGTAGAGGCGATTGAACGGCATGATCCGACTGGAAACCTGCCTGCGTAACGAGCCGAGGAGCTCGCTAAACAACGTCGCCTTGAGATCGTCAACCTTTTCAGGCTGTCCAACTCCGAGCATGGTTACCTGCTCACCCAGGCTGGTCGCGCTGGTTTTAGCCCAGACTGATCGACCCGACTCAGCATCGAAAGCCATCAAGGTTAATCCCAGCCCGGGATCCGCCCCGCCAACCTCGGTCACCGTCCCCAGCAACACCAGAGAACAGTGAAGCTCAAGCCCGATTTTTTTGACCATAAAAGCATCGATATAGCCAGCCCCCCGCAGACGGTTGCTGGCCATGAAACTTAAAATATCCGCTTCAGGAACCAGAGTTGCCCCCAACAGTTCCAGAGCCCCGCCGAGCTCTCTGGTCAAGTCCAGGTTAAGTCCATTGTCCCCCTGACTCAGATCAGCCAGAGGCAGAAGCACCACGCGTTCGGCATGCAGGGGCGATACCCCGCAAAACAGGACAAATACTACTAACGGCCAGAACCGGATCCTGGATTTCATCAGCCTGATCAAGTGATCACTCCCCCTGCAGGGTATTCAGCAGTCGCTCTGCCAAGCGGAAGCTGACCTTGTTAATATCTTCACTAACAAAACCAAACAAGCGATCAACCGTACGATAGCCGGTTTCGCTGTCGCTCGCCTGCCAGACGATCTGACCGGTCTTGACATCAACCAGGCGCAAGGTGACCGAC
>JBFHFM010000411.1:0-2700 GCA_041583595.1 Trichloromonas sp.
ACCGGTAAAAGCAGTGTTGCCCGGATGTTTCAGACGCTTGGTGCGGTGGTGGTCAGCGCCGATGAGTTGGCTCGCGAAGTCGTTGTGCCGGGGGCGCCGGCCTTGCGGCATTTGGTTGAGTGTTTTGGACCCTCGGTGCTTTTGGGGGACGGAACCCTGAATCGCAAAGCATTGGCGGAAATTATCTTTGCCAATCCAAAGGCGCGGGCCGATCTCAACCGGATTATGCATCCGGCCATTGCCCGATTGGCTGAGCAGCGGCTGGGAGAACTGTCCCAAGGTCAGCGTCTGGTCGTCTACGAAGCGCCGCTGCTTTTTGAGGCCGGCGCCGAAGGGAGGGTCGATGCCGTGCTGGTGATCACCGCCAGCGAACGTCAGCAGGTGCGACGTCTGATGGACCGGGACGAAATTGGCGAACCCGCCGCCCGGGCCCGAATCGCAGCTCAGATGCCACTGGCTGAAAAAGTTCGGCGGGCAGATTACGTCATCGACAATTCGGGGACCCTGGCGCAGGTCGAGGCCGAGGTCAAAGCGCTTTTTGCCCTTCTGCAATCCCATTCTTTTGCTCCTGATCCAGCTCTCTAAAAAATCTCAGGGTTTGGTCGACGGTTTCTTGCCAGCGGGGGTTTTCCCGTGTGGTCAAAACATGCGAAACCTCGGGGCCGAACTGATGCAGGCGCTTTTGCCGGCTACCCAGCTGGCGGAACAGGTCGTGGGCGCTTTCAGCGTCGACGGTTTGGTCGCCTTCGGCGCTGAAAATCAGCGTCGGCGCCGTAATCTGACTCAGGCCAACGCGGATACGCCGAATCAGGCGGTAAATCTGGTAAATTCCGTTGATGGGGCGTTTTGTATAATAGTGACTGGCCTGGTCCGCGGGCACCTCCCGGTGCTGGTAGCGTTTGAAGAAGCGAAGCAAACCGACCAGGGGCGCCAGACGGTGGCGCAGGCGCAGAAATGGGGAAAGGAGTGCCAATCCGGCAATCGGTTGTTGCTCGGCCAGGGCCAGCAGTAGCAAAGAGCCTGTGCTCATGCCGACCCCGTAGACCCGCGGGTGTTGTTCGGTAAGGAGACGGTAACTTCGACTGACTTCCTTTAGCCATTCTTCGTAGCGGCGCTTGGCGAGGTCGGCGGGAGTCGTGCCATGACCCGGCAGGCAAATCCCCATGGCCAGGTAGCCCGCTTCGGCCATCGCGGCACCAAACAAGCGCATTTCCCACGGGGTCGCGGTGAAACCATGCACCAGTAACACTGCTGCTTTGGGGGGCTGCTGGGGCTTGAAAAGAAACGGTTGGTTTTCAGGATGGTCGCGCAACGAAAGCTCGCGAGGCGGACACGAAGAAATAGCTGCGTCTGTCTGTTGGGCCGCCATGCTTTTCGATGAGAGACCTGTCACGCGCACCTCTCGTGAGATGTGTCTTATTGTTTGAATTTGCTGGGGAATTGCTGTTTGAATTCTAACATCAGGGAGCGTGGTGTCAATCTTTGCGGGAGGACAGAACCGCGCCCCCGGAGCTTCCGGGGGCGTTGGTATCGTCTATTTATGAAAGCCAAGTCGGGTCGAGAGGTCATCACCGGCCTGAATGACCAGCGGAACCAGTTCTTTTTCAATCCGCTCATCGCTGAATCGCATCGACGGCCCGGAGATGCTTACGGCACCGACGATACGGCGGGTGTAGTCACGAATCGGCGCGGCCACACAGCGGACGCCGGGATCCATTTCTTCGTTGTCGATGGCATAGCCCTGTTCGGCAACAATGGCCAGTTCTTGCATCAGCGCGTCGCGGTTGGTGACCGTGGTGGGGGTGAATTGCCTCAGCTCCTTGGAGGGGAGCAGGTGGAGGATCTCCTCTTCGGTCATGTGGGCCAGATGGACTTTTCCAGACGCTGTACAATGGGCCGGAAGTCGCGAACCAACCCGGGATACGACGCGTACCGTCAGGTCGGTTTCGACGACGTCGAGGTAGACGACGTGCCCTTCCTTGAAGATCGCGACATAGGAGGTTTCGTTGCATGCGCCGACCAGGTCTTCAAGGATTGGCTTGGCCTGGCGTAGCAACCCCATCTGCTTGATGAAGGTTTGTCCCAGTTCCAGAGATTTGAGGCCGAGCCGGTAGTTTTCGGTGGCTTTATTCTGTTCGATATAGCCACGTGATTCCAGGGTGGCCAAGAGACGAAAAACATTGTTTTTGTGTAGCTTCAGGCGCTTGCTGAGTTCAGTTACACCCAGTTCATCGACCTCTCCGTGAAATTGCTCAAGCAGGTCGAGAGCATGGGAGACAGCCTGGATGATATATTCTGACTTTTCTTTTTTTGCCATGTGGGACTTCCCCTCTTCGGATATTTTTGAGAGCAAAAGTAACCCAATCTTAAGAATTTCGCAAGACATGTCAAGTGTAATGGAAAATATTGCGAAATCTGTATTCCTGGGACGGTCAGAAGACCGCGATGTCCTTTGCGTTTATCCGGTAGAATAGTTGTGGAATAAAATATAAAATAGTGTTTTAAAGTTGTCAATCCTATTCGTCGGGTAATTCCAAGTCCGGGGTTGTTGGACCCCCTGTGTCGGTTGACAGATTAAAAAGGTTGGGCTAGGCTGTTGCCATCGTCGGTCCCGAAAGGCTTACCCATGTTGAATCTGAGTAAAAAAATACTGGTGGCCATTGATGGCTCCCCTCAGTCGGATAAGGCTGCCGAAGAGGC
>JBFHFM010000412.1:0-2678 GCA_041583595.1 Trichloromonas sp.
CTTTACGTCCATGCTCACGGACCAGGATTACTGCACACCAAAACCCCGGTCCGCACCCTGGAAGACCTCAAGGGAATGAAAATCCGCGCCACCGGCCAGAGTGCCAAGGTCGTTGAAGCCCTGGGCGCGGTTCCAGTGGCGATGCCTCAAGGCGACACCTACGAAGCCCTGCAAAAAGGAGTCGTCGAAGGGACCTTCGCCCCGATCGAAACCCTCAAAGGGTGGAAGCAGGCTGAGGTCATCAAGTACACCACCGAGTGCTATGACATCGGATACACTACGGCGATGTTCGTGGTCATGAATCGCAACCAGTGGAACAGCCTGACGGAACTCGACCAGAAAATTATCGAAGACGTCGCCGCCGAGTATGCGGGCATCCATGGCGAAACTTGGGACCGGGCCGACCAGGAAGGGAAAGAATTCACCTTAAGTCTCGGCAACGAAATGATCCCCCTGTCCGCCGAAGAGAGTGCTCGATGGCGCAAGGCTGTGGAACCGGTGATCAACAACTACATGGCGAATACCCCGAACGGTGCCGAGTATGTCGAGCAGATTCGGGCTTTAATTGCTGAAGCTTCCAAATAAGTTGTCCATCGTCCCCCGCAAATTTTCAGCCCCACCCTCCTTACCGGCGGTGGGGCTGACTTGCGCAAATCTCCACCCACACCATGAACGCCATCGCCAGAAAAAGGATTGATCTATCCATGAACCGCCTTGAATCTTCAGGAAACAGCCTGGCCCGAATGCTGTTCGGCATTGCCGGAGCGGCCATTGTCGCGATGATGGTGCTGACTGTCGCCGACGTGGTCCTTCGCCTGTTCCGCCTCCCCATCCCCGGAACTTACGAGCTGGTCTCCTTTTTCAGTGCGATTTCTGTCTCCTTTGCCATGGCCCACACCTGCGTTGAAAAAGGACATATCGCTGTCAGCGTTTTGGTGCAACTGCTGCCGGCTCGAGGGCAAGCCCTGATCGATACCCTGACCACCGGCCTGAGCCTGCTGTTGTTCGGCCTGATCGGCTGGCGCTCAGTGCTCTACGGGGAAACACTGCGGAAGACCGGCGAGGTTTCCATGACCCTGCAGTTTCCCTTTTATCCTTTCGTCTACGGCGTTGGCCTTTCTGCAATCGTTGTTTGTCTGGTGCTGCTCGCAGATCTCCAGAAGAACCTGCAAGGAGCATTAGGCAAATGAGTATGACCACCATTGGTATTATCGGTATCGTTCTGCTGATCATCGGGCTCTTTTCCCGAATGCCGGTCGGTTTCGTCATGGCCCTGCTCGGCCTGGCCGGATTCAGCTACGTGGTCAATTTCGAAGCGGGACTCAACCTGCTGGCCCGGGACATCTGGGATACCTTCTCCTCCTACAGCCTGACCGTCATCCCGCTCTTTGTCTTCATGGGGCAGGTGGCTTACCAGGCAGGCATCAGCCGCCGCCTGTACCACGCCGCCTACGTCATGCTCGGCAACCGTCCCGGCGGGCTGGCGCTGGCCACCATCGGCGCTTGTGCGGGTTTTTCTGCTATTTCCGGATCGACCAACGCCACGGCTGCGACCATGGCCACGGTAACCATCCCCGAAATGAAGCGGCGCCGATATGACATGGGGCTAGCCACCGGAACCGTCGCCGCCGGCGGCAGCCTCGGTATCCTGATCCCACCGAGCGTGATTTTCATCGTCTATGGCATTATCACCGAACAATCGATAGGCAAGCTCTTTGCCGCCGGTATTCTCCCAGGCATCTTGCTCTGTGGCTTGTTTTTTCTGACTATCTTAATTCGGGTCAAAATCAACCCTGAATTGGCCCCGGCCGGTCCGAAAGCCTCTCTCCGCCGAAAAATCCGCTCCTTTGCCGGCGTCTTTGAAACTCTGATCATTTTCGTCATGGTCATGGGGGGGATTTTCTTGGGCTTCTTCACCCCCACCGAAGCAGCGGCGGTCGGCGCCTTTCTGACCCTCGCCCTGGCCCTGGTCCGCCGCCAACTCAGCTGGCAGGGGTTCGTACAAGCCCTCAGTGACACCACCCGAATCAGTTGCATGGTCATGATGATCGTTACCGGAGCCGTGGTATTTGGCCATTTCATGGCCATCAGCCGGGTTCCCTTCGAGCTGGCCAACTGGGTCAGTTCACTCCCCCTGCCGTCCTACGCCATCCTGAGTCTGATCATCCTGGTTTATCTGGCTGGCGGCTGTTTCATGGACGCCCTGGCGATGATCATGCTGACGGTGCCGATCTTCTACCCGGTAGTGCAAGCCTTAGGATTCGACCCGATCTGGTTCGGCGTCATCATTGTCCTGGTCACGGAAATGGGAGTCATCACCCCACCGGTCGGGGTCAACGTGTACGTCGTCCACGGCGTGGCTAAAGACGTACCACTTGAAACGATTTTCCGCGGAGCCTTCCCCATGCTGCTGGCGCTGCTGGCCTGTATCCTGATCCTCATGCTCTTTCCGCAAGTCGCCCTGTTTCTGCCCGGGCTGGTACAATAAAAGAGGTTTTCATAAACACAAGACCCTTTAATAAAAGTCTGGAGAGAACAAAAAAATTGGTTTTCTCCAGACTTTTTTAGTTTCAGCAAACCAGGATATCAACCTGATCACAGAGAAACCGTATCTCATATAATCATAGCCTCCGGTCTATTCCATCGCCCTTTACTCAGTGCAGGTGGTTTCTTTTCCA
>JBFHFM010000413.1:0-2647 GCA_041583595.1 Trichloromonas sp.
CCATATTCCCCCGCTGCGCAAGCGCCGGGACGACATTCCCCTGCTCCTTGATTATTTTCTGGAGGAAGCCGCGGAGGCGATGGAAAAGAAAAAGCCAACCCCCCCACGGGAACTGGCGATCCTTCTTTCCAATTACGCTTTCCCCGGCAACGTCCGTGAACTCAAGGCGATGGCCTACGATGCGGTGAGCTTCCACAAGACGAAGATCCTCTCCATGGAGACCTTCAAAAAAGCGATCGGAGAAAACGAAATGCTCGAGGTCTCCTCCACCGGGGAGGAAGAACTCTTCGCCCATCTCGAAACACTGCCCACTCTCGGCGCGGCCACCGACTCCCTCATCGCCACCGCCTTAAAAAGAGCCAGGGGAAATCAGACCATCGCCGCGAAGATGCTCGGCATCTCCCAGCCCGCCCTGAGCCGGCGCCTCAAACAGCGTGAAGATTGATTTTTAAAAGTGAACTGGGCCCCCAAATACCTGTCCCCGCCAGCAAAGGTCATAACAAACCGCATTAGCGTTCATTTCTGCATAACCAAAACACAACATGTTGATCTCACATGCTTTTCAGCATTAATTAACTGAATACCATAACATTCTGCATAACCTTTCCTGCCTCACAATCTCCCGCCCACTGCCATTTTCATACGTAATTTCAGACACTTAAAGCCTAGACCTTCGTTTGGCATCGCCTTTGCTCTATTAAAAAGTCGAATCGCAAAGAAAACGGACGATAACCAGCCACAGCTTTTGGCCGCCGGAATCGATCCGACAACCAACCGAAGGAGAGCAGAAACATGGCACAGGCAGCTACGATTATCGAGGCATTCAAAACGACCCGGATGGAACACGACCTGATCGGTGATCGAGAGATCTCCAACGACTGTTATTATGGCGTGCAGACCTTGCGTGCTCTGGAAAACTTCGAGATCACCGGAGTCCCCATCTCTTCGACACCGGAGATGATTCAAGCTCTGGCTTTTGTGAAGAAGGCCGCCGCCCACGCCAACAGAGACCTGAGCCTCCTTTCCGACGAGGTGACCAACGCGATCAGTCAGGCCTGCGACGACATCATCGGCGGAGCGCTCCACGACCAGTTTCCCGTCGACTGTATTCAGGGCGGCGCCGGCACCTCCACCAATATGAACGCCAATGAGGTCATCGCCAACCGCGCCCTGGAGATTCTCGGCTACGAAAAAGGGCGCTATGACATTGTCCATCCCAACAATGACGTCAATTGCTCCCAGTCGACCAACGACGCTTACCCCACCGCCTTCAGAATTGCACTGCACCTGGTCATCGACAAGCTCCTGCTGGAAATGACCGCCCTTCGCGATTCCTTGAAGCGCAAAGGGATCGAGTTTTCCGACGTGCTGAAGATGGGTCGGACTCAGCTACAGGACGCGGTGCCGATGACCCTCGGCCAGGAATTCAACGCCTACGCCACTACCCTGGGCGAAGATGTCCTGCGCCTGCGGGAGTCCCAGCAGTTGTTGCTTGAGATCAATCTTGGAGCAACCGCTATCGGTACCGGCATCAACGCCCCCCACGAATACCCCGCCCTGGCAGCCGAGTATCTGCGCAACTTCTGCCAAATCCCGGTAATCACCGCCCCCGACCTGATTGAGGCGACCTGGGATACTGGCGCCTATATGCACGTTTCCGGCATTCTCAAAAGAACGGCGGTAAAACTCTCCAAGATCTGCAACGACCTTCGCCTGCTCTCGGCAGGACCGCGCGCAGGGTTGAGCGAGATCAATCTTCCCAAGATGCAGCCCGGTTCCTCGATCATGCCCGGCAAAGTGAATCCCGTCATCCCCGAAGTAGTTAACCAGATCGCCTTCAAGGTTATCGGCGCCGACCTCACCATCACCATGGCCTCCGAAGCTGGACAGCTTGAACTTAATGTCATGGAACCGGTTATCGCCAATTGCCTCTTCGAATCGATCAATCTCCTGAGCCGCGGGTGCAGAACTCTCGCCACGAAATGCATCGACGACATCACCGCCAACCGGGAGCACTGCCGGCAGATGGTAGAAAACAGTATCGGCATCGTCACAGCTCTCAACCCCTGCATCGGGTACGAAAACTCCACCTCCATTGCCAAAGAAGCTCTCGAGGGCAACCTCTCCGTCTACAAGCTGGTTCTTGAAAAGGGGCTCTTGAGCAAAGAGAAGCTCGACGAGATCCTTTCGGCCCAAAACATGATGCATCCGCAGTTCATCCGTTAATCGTCCCGGTGGGCAGGATCAAAGAGCCAGAAAACGTATTCCAAATAATTTTTAAAACCTTTTCCCCCAAGAAACCTATTTAACAGTAACAATTGTAAACGGAGCTTTGGATGTTAGTATTAGAGATTATTGTTGTCCTCGGCGCCATTTATTTCGGCGCAAAATTAGGCAGCATCGGTATCGGCTATGCCGGTGGTTTGGGTGTTATCGTTCTTACCTTGGGACTTGGACTGAAATTGGGTTCGATTCCGATTGATGTTATCCTGATCATCATGTCCGTTATTGCAGCCATTGGAGCAATGCAAGTGGCTGGCGGACTTGATTACATGGTCAGTGTGGCTGAGAAAATACTACGTAAAAACCCAAAGCAAATCACCTATCTGGCACCAATCGTTACCTATGTAATGACTTTTCTTGCCGG
>JBFHFM010000414.1:0-2639 GCA_041583595.1 Trichloromonas sp.
CGTCATCTCGATATCATCGGAAACCTGACCCGAATAAAACACAATCACATCCTTAAGACCGTCGATCGACTTCCACAAATAATGAACAAATTGGTTTTGATTAGGCAGATGGCAATCAACACATTTGATCCGTCGGTGGGCGCCGACATGGGCCCATGCCTGAAACTCAGCCTCCATCACGTGACAGCCCGAACAGAACTCTGGATCGCTACTGCGCGCCAACATCTGTGGCGGACCGAACAGAACAAAAGCCGTTAACGCTCCCCCTATCAGGATGGCCACCAGAAAGAACACTTTCTTGGATTTCGCCATTCCTTCACCTCCTCTCATAAGAACAGATGCCTTTTATGAACCACAAGCCTGTACCCAAGGGCTATCCTCTGGATTCCTAAGTTTAGCAGAAATAGACTTTTTTTCTTCAAAACCGCCGACCGAACCTAACAAGCTGGAAATAAAAAAGAGGCATCCCACGCAGGATGCCTCTTGATAATCCAGACTAATTAAATTAAAGGCCCATCAATATGACTGAACAGTTAGAGTTCAACCAGGTATTCCGGTAACGAGAAATAATGGACATGAGCCATCTGGACACGGCTTGCCGGGTTCAGTAACGAAAGAGGGGCACGGCATGCCGTGCCCCTACGAAACCAGGACAAAAGTCATCTCACCAGCTGGGCGTCAGACACTGCTGCTTAATAAACTCGCGTATCGCATACATAAATTCAAGCGACAGATCGATGAATTGAACTCCCATGCCCTGCGGCAGCAACGGTTTAGTCGCGTTTTCGGACGCATTCAACCAGGCGACCCGCCCCTTGCAACGAACCGGCATACTCAGGTTAGGGAGGGAAAATTCTAGGGTCAACGGCGTTTCCATGGGCAGCGGCTTGTCGGTCTGGAGAAACACCCCACCGGTACTCAGGTTGACCGAGTAATCGGTGAGCAAAACCTGTGGGTTGATTCCAAAATGGACCCTGAGCTTGGCCATAACCCGCGGGGCACTGCGGTCAACCACGGGCAGAAACTTGCGCGCAGTGGCCAAAAACAGATGACGATTGACCGGCTTAAGCAAAATATCATCACATCCTGCTTCACGACAGCGCTGCTGATCAGCATCCCGTCCCCCCTGAGTAACTATGACCACCGGTGTTTTGGCTACTGTGGGAGTGGCCCTGATGCGACGGCAAACTTCATCCCCATCCATATCCGGCATATACAGATCCATCATCACCAGTTTCGGGCGCTCAGCAAGGGTCAACTCCAAAGCCTCCTGCCCGGTTCGGGCCACTAACAATTCTACGTTCTCACGGCGGAAAAAAGTTTTTTCCAGTTTCAGAAATAACTCGACATCATCTGCCAACAATACCTTGTCTGCTACCACCATGCTCTCCTGTTCATATCGACCAATCTGGCCGGTTTAATGGTTTCTTTCCTTGTTTTGCGAAAGGAACCTGACTATACTTGCCTTCCTTTTTCCCAGGAGCCTGAAATGATAGAAAATCACTGGACCGGCGTGATCTTTTTTGCCGCTTTTGCCGCGGCATCCACCCTGCTCGGCATGGGACTGCTACTCTTTCGAGAAGAATGGAGTCGGCGTAATTCAACTAACCTGATTTCCTATTCAGCCGGCGTCATGCTCGGAATAGGTTTTCTGCATATCCTTCCCGAGGCGCAGGAATTGACTCCCTACGCCACCCCATATCTGTTGCTTGCTTTCGTGGTCTTCTATTTTCTCGAACATCACCTGCCGTTTCACTCGGACCACGAACAACTGCATCATCGCCATATCGATATTCCAGGCAGCCACGACGCCCGCTGTGCCCACCCCAACCCCATGGGGTTTGTCGCCTTCTGCGGAATGAGCCTGCACTCCCTGATCGACGGCCTTATTATCGGCACCGGCTTTGAAATCGATGGACAGATCGGACTGTTGTCTGCACTGGCCGTTATCGTCCACAAAATCCCGTCGGGAGTCTCGATGATCTCAATTCTTCTCCATTACGGGTATCCGAAACCCAAGGCCATGCTTTTCACCTCAGCAGTAGCGGTGGCCACACCGATCGGAGCGATCGGCTCCTATGCCTTGCTGCACCAGTTAAACCATGAATTTCTGGGCATAATCATGGCCCTGGCCGCCGGTTCATTCATCTATATCGCCGCCTCGGACCTGATTCCTGAATCCCACCGGGTTCGCGGGCTCCGGGGGAGTTTGGCCCTGTGCGGAGGTATTTTAACCGCGGTGGCAGTCGGCTGGATTGCGCATTAGGTTATATGGTTCGGTAGGGGGCGAACCTTGTGTTCGCCCTTTTGACCAAGGCGCAGCAAGCAGCGCCCCCACAGACTCGTCCCCCCGTCACCAATCACCGTTGTTTCACCTGGCGCAATCAGAAGGATCGCCCTTGAGTTTGGCCAGACCGTGCGCCAGTGCCGGTAAAACCACTTCAAGGTTCTCTCTCGCCCCTTTGGGACTGCCCGGAAGATTGATAATCATCGACTGTCGTCGCACCCCGGCCAGCGCTCGCGAGAGCATGGCATGGGGCGTTTTGGCCAGGCTGGCCATGCGCATCGCCTCGGCCATTCCGGGGATTTCGTAGTCAAGCACCCGAGCCGTCGCCTGAGGGGTCAGGTCGCGGGCGGTC
>JBFHFM010000415.1:0-2633 GCA_041583595.1 Trichloromonas sp.
CTATCAACCACCGCCTACGCCCCGGCCGCCTATGCGACCGTCTACCCCGTCGCCCTGATCGGCAAGATCCTGGCGGTCAAAGTGCTGCTGATGATTCTGCCAGGGTAAACCAAACAAAAAAACGGGCGCCCTAAATGGACACCCGTTGTTTTATTACCGAGACTTATCGCCTGTGCTTTAATCGAGCACCTCGATACGGTTAATCACGACCGGCTCTTTGGGCACATCATCATGACCGGCCAAAGTCGCAGTGGTTTGTTGCTCGATGGTGTAAACCACCTTCATACCATCGACCACCTCACCAAAAACCGCGTAACCAAAATCCTGTTCGCTCGTGCCCGTGTTATCGAGGGACTTGTTGTTCTCTGTGTTGATGAAGAACTGGGCGGCGGCGCTGTCGACCTCCGAGGTGCGCGCCATGGCGATGGTGCCGGTCTTGTTTTTCAACTTGTTGCGGGCCTCGTTGACGATCGGCGCACGGGTCGGCTTCTCTTCCATCTCCGGGGTATAACCGCCCCCCTGAATCATGAAACCCTTGATAACCCGATGAAAGATAGTGCCGTCATAATGGCCGGCCTTGGCATAAGTAACAAAATTTTCAACGGAAACAGGTGCCTTGTCGGCAAACAGTTCAAGAATGATCTCGCCCAGCGACGTGTCGATCTGGACCAGAGGATTGGATGCGCTCATAATTCACCTCGGTTTGGGATAAAAAAATCGCTGCAATTATAGGGAACTTTGTACCGCAGGGCAAGCCTTTCCATTATCCGCGATTCGTTCTCCCCGCCGATCCCTGGTTCTTTCATAAATTGCATTACGATGGCCAGGCCCTCACCCCTTCCGTACAAAAATCTCCCGAGCCAGTTCGTCATCAACAGCAAATTCAGAATTGCCGACTTTAAAAATAAAAGTCGGGTAGGTACGACTGAGCCGCAAGGTGTTCCCGGGCAGCACGCCCATACTCATCAATTTCTGCATTTTTTTCGAATCGCTGGTCTGCAGATAAGCGATTTCGCCGCTCTCCCCGGCCTTGAGTTCGGTCAAGGCGACCACCCCGGTTTCACCACTGGCCCGCGCCGCCTCGCAGCATTCGCCAGGCGGGATCGGCTTGCCGTGGGGACAGGTGGTCGGGTGATTAAGCAGAGTGCAGAGCTTGGTATCGACCCCGAGGCGCAGCAGGTGTTCAAACTCACAGGCATGCTCGTCACCGGTACTCCCTTTGAGGTCCAGAATATCCATCATCAAACGTTCGGCCAAACGATGACGGCGCACGGCCATACGGGCATCAGCCCGCCCTTCCGGGCGCAGATAAACCCGTTCACCCTTGATCTCGACATAGGCCAGTCGAGTCAGCTCCTGCAGGGTCTCTTCATCGGCGATTTCCGCAAGAGAAGTTAGCTGAGCGGCGTTATCCCCCTCCTCTTCTATCGCAATCCACAGGGCCTCGAGAATGTCTTCAGCTTTTTCAGAAAGCGCCATCAGCTCCGCTCCTCTCCGTTTTCATTTTTCTTATCTTTTTCAGCAAAGCGCTGTAAATAGCCCGGTGTCGCCGGATTTTCATGACCACAATAGGGACAGTGGATTTTACGACAGCCCCCCGCGCACCGCCCACAAGGTTTTTGTACATGGTCGGGAGGGATCTCCCGTTCACAAAACTCGCACTTCATGATAGCACTCCCGTCAGTAGAAGCAGCTGATTGAGGAACCAACCAGAAGAAAACGCCAACAGGGTGACGAATACAAAGATCGCCATGGCCACCTTCCAACCGCGCTCCTTCTGCATAACCAGAAACTGGGCTACGCAGGGAACAAAAAGGGTCAAGGTCACGGCAGCCACGGTCAGCTGTACCGGGTTGAGCAGACCCGAAGTCTGCAGATCATAGAGTCCGGCGGCACCAAAATCACGCCGAAAGAACCCGAAGATAAAGGCTGGAGCCACATCGGCCGGCAGCCCGAGGGCATACATCGCCGGCCTCATCGCTTTAACCAGCCAGTCGAGGGCACCGGTCAATTTCCCCGCCCAAAGAAGCACCGAGGCAATGATGAACAAGGGAAAGATTTCCAGAAAATACCACTGCATGCGAGTCAGGGTTTTGACCAGCACGTTGCGGACCTGCGGCAGCCGCAAAGGTGGGATTTCCATATAAAACATAGCCTGTTCGCCAGGAACCAGCCGGGCCGCCAGAAAACCTATGACCAGAAAAACAAAAGTCAGGGACACGGACCAGACCATCAGCGCTCCCGGAACTTCGGAAAGAAGCCCGAGGATAACACCGAGCTGGGCACTGCAAGGGATGGCCAACGCCAGCAGGATGGTCGCAATCACCCGTTCACGCACCGTTTCCAGAGTACGGGTGACAATGGTCGCCATGGTGTCGCAGCCAAAGCCGAGAACCATGGGGATAACCGCCCGGCCGTTCAATCCAATTTTCTTGAAGATGCGGTCGACCAACATGGCCAGCCGGGGGAAATAACCGGTATCTTCAATCACCGAAAAGATAATAAAAAAGCTGCCGACAATCGGCAAAACGATAGCTACGGCGTAACGAACGCCAAGGGTGAAGATACCGTATTCGCCCACCATCAATTCATGCAGCCAGGTCCAGGTGAGAAAGCGGTCTGCCAGCCCCACA
>JBFHFM010000416.1:0-2629 GCA_041583595.1 Trichloromonas sp.
CGGTAGTAGCCTTTTTCAAGGTAGATGCCGTGTTTGCCAATGATGATTTCTTCGATGTCGTCGATTTTATGGAGTGGCGAGAGGACCGAAATTTCGATAGTGAAATTATCGAGATCCGCTTCTTTCATCGGGTAGAAGCGCGGGTCCTTGGTGGCCGATGCCTTGGCCATTTCGGCAACTTCTTTGAATAATGGCTGTTCCGACTGGAAATTGCCAATGCAGCCTCTGAGTTGGCCATTTTGTTTAATCGTGACAAAACAGCCACTGCGTACGTTAAGAACCTTCTCTTCGCGAGGCTCGATGTAGTCTGTGCCCGAGCGCACCCAGCTTATGATCGCCTGACGGGCGATGCCAAGCAGGCAGGTCTTTTCCTTGGCGGTTAACTCTTGATCCACGGATCCTCCTGAAGTTTCGGTACGAACCTGACTGCTTCCAAATCGCGCACAATATAGTAAGGATCGCCTTTTATTTCAAGGTTTTTAAGACAATTGTGGCTTGGTTTAAAAAATAATTAATGCAAATTCTGAAGGTTAGGCGGCTTTCGGGCTTAATGTGGGCTTACCGGAGAAGCATGTAGTCGATGCCTTCGCCCTTAAGTCCTGGCTTGATGCAGTCTTTACAAGGAGATGTAGATGAAGCTGCGGTCAAAGCGGTTGGAAAGCTTGGCTATGCCGACCGGACGGGGCTCGAAAAGTTTTTATCCATGGTCTGTCTCCCGGTTCTGATCGAATGAAATTTTACCGTAATTTTTTTGGGATAACTTTTATTGCTGGTATTGAATGGATACCATGGTTTGCTAAAATTGATACTTGTGTCTAATCAATTTGGTGGGAATTCAGGACGATTTTTCATCTATCAGTGTACGGTTAGTAAATTGCTTGGCTTTAAAAGGCTTCTTTCCCTTAGTGAGGGAGTTTTTAGGAGGGGGAGTGCAATTGCCTATCAGGACATCACTGATTTATGCTCTTCTGCGAGGTTAAAATTGCGCAATTTATTATTTTTGTCGAGTTTGCTGCTGGTATTAGTGGCTGGTTGTATCGCAGAAGCTCCCGATTGGACCCGTGGCCAGTCGTCTTCGTATCCATCCGTCGACTATCTGACGGCGGTTGGGGTCAGCCCTGACCGTCATACCGCCGGCGAGAAAGCCCGGCAGGAAGTACAGTCGAAATTCAGTTGGCCTCAGGAAGTCCCTGGAGGCGAAATGAAAGGGGTGAGGGTCGCCGAGGTTTGGCATGATAAGAATCTTCAGTCTTATTATGCCCTGGCCGTGATTGACCGACACAGTGCCGGGAAACGTTTGATTGAGACTTTTGCAGCTCTTGAACAGAATATTTCTGGTCAGGTGGTTGCTGCCGAGAAGGCAGGATCAACCCTTCGGCGATGGGGGCATTTTCAGAACGCCGTAGCGCTGGCGTCAATGTGCCCCGAATTGGTAAAAACTCTGCGCAGTATCGACCCTGTTGCTGTGCTTCCTGCTACGGCTTATTCGCTGCAGCAACTCGTTGAATATCGTGAGCAGGCGGCTGCCGGGGTTGGGGTTGACATCCGGTTGCGCAATGATCGGGGTGATGTGGTGAAGCGTGGCTTGATCCGAGCCTTTGCAGAGCGTGGCATTCGTCTCTCCCCAGATTTTGCCGCAGACCTGCATATCAGAGGTTCGGTGGAAAGGGTCGCTTCGCCTTCTGGCCTCCCGGCTGTTGCGGCGCGAATTGAGATTGCAGATACTGGCGAAGGTGCGGTGCCGTTTCAGGTCATCGATGAGTTGGCCGATTTGCAAACGATCGGGGAGCGGCTTGTATTTCAAATAATCGCTGCCGTAAGTTCGCAGGCGGATCAGAAATAATGTAGTTTTCCTTTATACGAACCAAAAAAGCCCCGGGAATCCGGGGCTTTTTGGGTTATAGGCCAATCTGGTGCGCTGTTATTTGCTTTTTTTCTCGTGCTTCTTACGCTCGTTGGCGTCGAGATAGCGTTTGCGCAGCCGGATCGATTTGGGGGTCACTTCGACCAGTTCGTCTTCGGCAATATATTCGAGAGCCTGCTCCAGGGAGAGGATGGTTGGCGGCGAACATTTTGTCGATTCATCGGTTCCCGAGGAGCGGACGTTGGTCAGTTTTTTGCCGCGGCAGGCGTTGACCACCAGGTCGTTGTCTTTGGCGTGCTGGCCGACGATCATTCCCTCGTAGACAGGGGTGCCGGCACTCAGGAAGAGGATGCCGCGTTCCTGCAGGTTGTAGAGGGAGTATCCGACGGTTTCCCCGCTGTCGACGGAGATCAGGACGCCGTTCTTCCGGCCGGCGATGGGCCCCTTGTAGGGGGAGTACTCATGGAAGGTGTGGTTCATCACGCCGGTGCCTCGGGTGTCGGTGAGGAATTCGGTGCGGAAACCGATCAGGCCGCGGGCCGGGATGATGAATTCGAGGCGGTTGACACCGTTCATCGGCTGCATGGAAACCATTTCGGCCTTGCGGGTGCCGAGTTTCTCGATAACCGTTCCCTGATGCTCCTCGGGGACGTCGATGACCAGATATTCCATCGGCTCGCAACGGACGCCGTCGATCTCCTGGAAGATAACCTCAGGTTTCGAGACGGAGAGTTCGAAGCCTTCGCGGCGCATGTTTTCGATAAG
>JBFHFM010000417.1:0-2609 GCA_041583595.1 Trichloromonas sp.
AGTTTGAGGAATTCACCATGGTCATTGACTTCAACTCGCCCAACGGCCCTAACGGCGCAGGTCGCAGCGGCCAGACCGCAGGCGCAGCAGGCAAGCGTGAAGCAGCATCGGTCGACAACACTGCCGGCCAGCAATCTGCACCGCAAAGCACGCAGAGCGAGTCCAACTCCTCGGTCAATCTCAGCGCGCAAGCACAGCAACTGCAGGCCATTGAGGAAAAATTGCGTGATCTGCCCGAAGTGGATAACGAGCGCGTAAGCCAGATCAAGCAGGCCATCGCCGATGGCAGTTACAAAGTCGACAGCAGCCGCATCGCGGACAAACTGCTGAGTCTTGAAAGCTAACAGCCAGTAGTCAGGAACGGACGCTGGCTGTACTCTTCGACTAGCCTTGCCGTTGGTCGCCTTGGTAAAACCGAACCCAATATCGATGCCAAGAATTTCCACATGCCCTCCTTCGGGAAAAAAATCCAAATGGTCAGGTTGCAAGACTTAAGGCTGAAGAATATTTATCTTCTAATTCCTCACCCCTTCAATTACCAACCACTTCACCTTCGACAATTTTATTAATAACCAGACCAGAAAGTAGTTTTGGATAAAAGTAAGTCGATTTTTGGGGCATCTTTTCCTCCCCGTTGGCCACGTCACGCACCTCGCTCATGCGGGGAGGATTCATCAGGAACGCCAACTGCGCCCCCTCTTCCGTAACCAACCTAAATGGTTCATCAAATCCCTTAATATATTTCAAGTGGCCTGGCTTTTCCTGGGTTTCGCCAGAAAGGTTCAACAACCGGCCCAGAACGAGTCGGTGCAGGATCGAAACATCCAGGGTCCGTAACACCTTGGGAGTCTTCGGATCAAAAAATTCGTCCATGACCTTTTCATCTTTGAGACTCAGGTAGTGAATCTCTTTGGTACCGACACAAAGAGCCAACACGTGCCGGGTTTTACCCAGAGCCGCCAGCGTCTGGCGAACCTGGTTACGAGCCTCGGCACATCCCAGGTCTAGTGGTTGGCTGTCAATATCAAAATAAACGGCCAGATCCCGGAAAAACGCATCAAGTCGTAAGGACGACAGCCCACTGACTACCCGGTGCGCTGGAAAAATCTGTACCCCGCGATCTTCGATGTTGGAAAAACAAATCATGAGAAAATTAAAAAGTTCTTTACCGGTATAGCCGGGATATTTCTCACGCATATAATTGCGATAACTTATCGCAGCTTCGTAGCGATGGTGGCCGTCAGCAATCAGCAGCGGTTTGTTATCGAGCACCGACTGTACTTTGCTGATCAGTGAGGGATCGCTGGTACACCAAAGCCTGTGAATCACGCCATCATCATCACAAACCACAAGGTCTGGGTCACGCCCCTTCTCTTTTTTACTGAAAACCTCGAGAACACAACAGGGATCTGAATAAAGAGCGAAGACCGGGCTCAAATTAGCACTGCAGGCCTTGGTCAGTTGATATCGATCCGCCTTGGGATCAGGGAGTGTCTCTTCGTGGGGCTTAACCAGACCGGTGGAGAAATCCTCGATGCGCGACAACGCGATGATGCCGTGGCGGACCATTCTCTGTCCATCGGCAATGGAATATTCCTGATCATACAGATAGAGAGAGGGTTCCCGGTCACGCACCAGGACACCTTCATCCTGCCATTGCTGAAAATCACGAGCAGAACGGCTATAACGATTATCCGACTCCCCGTCCCCGGCCTGAGTTTTACCGAGAATCAGTCTGACAATGTTATTTTCGTGACGAAGATACAGATCTTCCTGTAAAGAAGGAGAGATTACGTCGTATGGAGGAGCCATCACCCTGGCGAAATCCCGCACCCGCCCCGGGTTGTACCGTACCCCCCTGAAGGGGACTATTTTGGCCATGCAGAAAAACTCCCTATACCGCATTAAATGAGATAAACACTATACGTAAATCCGGTAAAAGGTTGCAAGGGAAAACTCCGGACGCCTGAAGCCGAACAGACGGCGCCCTTGGAAATCATTTGTCTCACGCTCGTTCCTCACGCTCACGAATGATACAGGCTTTCGCCGCGGTAATGCCGAAAAAGTCGTGAGGGGTGCGGGGGAAGGCGTGACTTTAAAGCTTTAACTGCGGCTATGCGGCTTTGCGTGAGCATATTTGGCCTTTAAGTTTTCTGCCCGGCCTTGATTCTTTCATAAGATACCGGTTAATTACAAAAGTCACCAGCACTCGGCGGGCCATTTCAATCCAGTCTGATTGATGGTCATTTCATTACACTTGGTATCTTTTGCCTGCGCCCCCACCGCCGTAGCTTTAAGAGTAAAGCTGGTTATTGCAGGGCCGGCACTGAAGCTCAGCAGGTAATTGCCACCTTCAGAGGTCGAAGGGACCACTCCATCGTCATCGGCATCTTTATAGCTATTGTTCTGTGTATAGTACCGTTCCATCAGCTGAGCCCCCTGCACCAGGGCCACTTTCCCATCAGCCCGCCCCGCGCTGATCCGGTAGTTAGAATATATGGGCGTGGCAATGGCTGCCAGAATGCCCATAAGAGCCACAGTGATGACCATCTCGATCAAGGTAAATCCGGCTCGCATCGGCAAGGCCATACAATCTCCAGAGTAAAAAA
>JBFHFM010000418.1:0-2589 GCA_041583595.1 Trichloromonas sp.
TCAAATCTCTACTGTCGACACATTCTTGTCAACAGTAGGAATTTGACCCCCATAATTCTCTGATCCCGGAATTCTCCAGAGGATCCGATGAGCCTGCCCTCCCCTGCAAATCACAGATAAAAGCCCACAACTCCAAGACTAGAAAACATGACAGCGTCAATTACCACTACGCGGCGAGGCGGCGCGCAAGGTGAACCTGAAGCATCGAGACAAATTCGGCGTCTCGATCTTCGTGGTAAATAAGTGAGGCGGCTATTTCACTGGCCAGAATGGCGTAGCGGTACTTCGGAGGGAGATTTTTGATGCGTGAATGATACTTCGAGTTCTGACGCAACAGGGTGGGCAGGTGCGCTTCGATCGCCTTTTTGAACAGCGGCTCCGAGCAAAGCTTCGGGTTTGCCTGGAAAAAGGAGAAAAGCCGTGCATAATGCGCATTGATTTCCTGACTGATGGAGGCCGAAATCTCGGTGTAAAGCTGCCCCTCTCCCGCGTTACGCTTGCGCTGGAAAATAAGACGGGCTTCCTCTTCGGCCCGACGTTCGAGGATTTCGAGAACATCCCGCACGTAGCGCTCCTTATTGGTCAGAAACTCCTTCTCGCTCATGAGCAGATTGGCTATGATTTCATAGGAGCTCGAAATGACCCCGCACTTGTTGGCGGAGGCGTCGCGCAGAATAACAACCCCTTTTTTCTGCAACTCTTCGCGGGCTGAAGGGGTGATAAAGGAGTTGGCTCCCTCGACAATGGCGCGGGCACTCGGGGTACCATCTTCAAGAAAAAACGATGACCAATTACTCCCATCGATGGTTTCGGGTCGTCCACCGGCAGGGATAAACAAATCCGCTTGCACCGAAAAGATCAGGCCGTTGAACTCCCGATTGAACTCGTCCACTGTGACCCATTCTTCGCTGAGCCCTCCAGCGGTACAAATCACCTTCCTGTAGAGCTCTCTCAACCCCTCGGTGCGGCGCATGTTGCGATAGAGGAGAAAGCCACCTTCGTGCAAAGCCTCCGGGGCGAAGCTGTCCACATCGCTTTTAAGAACAATTTTCCCGAGAGCCTCCCGATCTGCCCCCAGGGGATCATAGAGGGCCCCTGTACCGTCGATAATCAGGTTGATCTTTACCTGCGGGCAGCGCTCCAGAAGCAAACGCATGGCGTTTCCGGCTACGTCACCGTTGGGGCCCCCGGTAAACTTCACCGAGAAAGAATCGCTGCGGATATCGACACCGAGCTCTTCCATGGTGATCTCGGCAAATTTGACCACCCCTGCACTGGTGACGCCGAACTCCTTGTGGTTGATACCCACCTTCTTGCTGGAGATAACCCCGATGCCCAGAAGATACCCGCGACGCACACTTTGCCGGGCGACAAGTTCCACCATTTCATCGTGCATGTTTTCGTCGGGGCCCAGCTCGATCGGTTCATCCTCGCCGTAATAATCGATAACCCGAGGATCCTTGGCCTGCCCATTCTCGGTCACAAAGATGTCAAAAAAGGCATTGATGAAGCCGAACTGCAGCTTGTACAACCGGCGGGTCACCAGATCACGATCGTCAAGATCGGCAGCATCGAGAATCACCGCCATCTTTGATCCGCCTTCGTAAATATCCTTGTTTTTCAGGTGCTGAGTATGGGCGAGGACATAACCTTCGCGAAAGATCGTATTGGCGCTGGTGACATAGTCGTCCCATCCGCGGGTGAGAATCGTGCGCCACCCTCCCCGAGCAATATCTGAAAAACCGATATGGTATCCCGCCCCGTACCGACCGAAGAAAAAGGTCACCCTGAAAGGTCGTTCAGGGGGCAGGTCATCGGTAAACTCCGGTCCGAGCTCACGCAGGTAGGCCGAATCGAGTCGAAAAGCGAGAGCCTGTTTTTCCGGGACGAAAAAGTTTGTCTTCAGGGTGTTGCGGATAAAAATAAGGGCGCAGCGAAAAACAGCCCGGCGCACCTCGTCCAGGTGACGATGCCCGGTGTTGTATGCATCAATCGCTCTGCTAGTTTCCCCCAGGGTTTTCTCGTAAAGAGCCGAGCGATCCTCAATCGCCGGATCGAAGCGGGTCTTGAAAAGCCAGACAAGCTGCAGCGCCATGTCAGGGTGACTGTGGAACGCCCTCATCACATCTTCGAACCCGAAACGATCAGGCTGGTTGTGAGCCAGATTGGTGTGACAGAAGCTGATGAAAGCATTGACCAGAGACGCCTCCCCGCCTGTCATCACCCCTTTGGAGGCAAACTTCAGGTAAGCACCGGAGGAGGTTGAAAGAATCTGGGTGTTATAAAGTTCGTTGCGCAACTCGTTGAACAGCTCGGATTTTTTATCTACCAGGCCCGCGTCGCGGGTGCGCACGTAGAAGTTTCCCAGGAAGTAGGGGTGGACACCGTTGCTGATGGTCAGACAATAGGCTCGCTTGACTCCGATTCCCAGCCGATTGAAAGCCTCCATAATCTGCTGAAGAAAATCGAGCTGGGGCGGGTTGCTGGCAGCAAACATAACCCGGTACTCGCGTTGCCGATCGGTATCTTCGGTCTCCTCGGCATCGAAATAGATCCCGCCATGCACGATGCTCTGCTGGTAGAGCCAAA
>JBFHFM010000419.1:0-2579 GCA_041583595.1 Trichloromonas sp.
AGCCAGACCTCGACAAGGTAGCGGCCGTACTTCCCTTTATCGTCCTTTTCTGTCTGCAGCAGAACCTCTTTGCCCTCGATCCGCTCTTTCAGGTAGTCGCGGGAAACTAGCCCCTGCGGCCGCTCTTCCCCTCGCAGTTCCGGGGCGTTGATCCGGCTCAGCCGCATCGGTTCGTTGCGCACAAAGATGCTCAGGCCCAGATCGATGTCGACCCGCGCGGTGTCACCGTCGTATACTGAAACCACTTTCGCCTTGTAATGATAGAGATTGGATTGGTTCATAGGCACCTCTGTTTGGGTTGCTTGAAGTACTGTCGATAGTTTAATGTTACCTGGAATTTTCCCGATGTGGATGCTGAAGCCTGAAAATAGCCCTGTCTATAGATAAAGAGAGCGTAATGAACCTGATACTTTTGTTTGCAGAGGATTTTATCGACCAGAACCGGGTGCGATTGGTCGGGCGGCGGCTGAAGCACGTCCTGGACGTGCATCGGGCCGAGGTGGGGCAGGACTTGTGCGTGGGGGTGGCCGGAGGGCAGATCGGCTGCGGACGGGTGCAGAGATTGGACAGAGAGGCACTGGAGATGGAGGTGGTGTTGGATCGACAGCCTCCTGTCAAGTTGCCGGTGACTTTGGTGTTGGCGCTGCCGCGCCCCAAGGTGTTCAAGCGGGTGCTGCTGGCGGCGACTTCGATGGGGGTCGCGCGGATCGTGCTGATCAACAGCTTTCGGGTCGAAAAGAGTTTCTGGAAGAGTCCGGTGCTGGCTGGCGAGAAGTTGCAGGAGCCGCTGGTGCTCGGGCTGGAGCAGGCCCGCGACACGGTCTTGCCCGAGGTGCTACTGCGGCCGCTGTTCAAGCCCTTTGTCGAGGATGAACTTCCGGCGCTCTGTGCTGACACCACCTGTCTGGTGGCCCATCCGGTGGCGGCGGTTTCCTGCCCCCGTGAGCTGTCCGGCCCGGTTACCCTGGCTATTGGCCCTGAAGGGGGCTTCATTCCTTACGAAGTGGAGAAGTTGGCCGCGTGCGGCTTTACTCCCATTTCCCTGGGCGAACGCATTCTGCGCGTCGAAACTGCCGTCCCGGTGGTTCTCTCCCGTCTTTTTTAACCCTTAAGGTTGCCGACCCGGTTACGGCCGGAGTTCTTGGCCTGGTACATGGCTTCATCGGCCTCTTTTAGCGCGCTGGTGAGATCGACGGCATCGCTGGCGATGACGGCTACCCCCAGGCTGATGGTTACTGGCAGACTCTTTCCTTCGATGTCGAAGGGGGTTTTGCCGACCGCTTGACGGATTCGCTCGGCGGTGGCGAGTCCTGCGGCCAGATTGGTTTCAGGTAGCACCGCCAGAAACTCTTCGCCTCCGTAACGGCCGAAGAGGTCGTAATCGCGCAGCTCGATTTTGATACGCCGGGTCATTTGTCGCAAAACCAGGTCTCCGGCATGGTGGCCGTAGGTGTCGTTGATGTTTTTGAATCGGTCGAGGTCGAGCATGATCAGAGCGATGGCATTCGCAGAGGATCGTTCCCCGGCGCGGCGCAAACGTGAGGTCTCTTTGCGGGCCCGGAGCAGAATTTCAGCCCGATTGAAAGCACCGGTGAGCTGGTCGACGGTGGCCAGGTGCCGGAGTTTTTCCTGGGCCAGGCGAAGTTGGTTCGTTCCCTTGCGGACGATCAGAAACGACACGCCGCAGACGACGGACAGAATCAGGGTCAGAAGTAGCGCCGAGGTGACCACCCCGCGATTGATTTCATCGCGATAACGGGTGACATCGGTGTAAATTTCGAAGACGCCGAGAATTTCTCCCTGGTCTGAACGGATGGGAACATAGGTTTCCACCACATCCATGTCGAATTTCTCTTCTTCTGCCAGATCAATGACGGTGTCTTTATATTCGAGTTTTGAATCGTTGAGCCCCGCCAGGGCATTTTCAAGGCGGAGGTTGTTATCGTCGATGTGGCCGATGATCGAATGGTCGGTGCTGTAAATGATGCGGCGATCGGGGGCATAAATCTTTATTTTGACGATATTGAAGGGGTGCAGAAAACTGCGGAGACGTCGATCAAGCCGGCCAATGTTTTGTGGCGTGATGGACAGTATGTCCTTTTGTGCGGGACCGGTCAGGTTTTTCCCTTCGTGGGCCAGAATCAGTTCACTCAGGTTGACGGCTTCTTCTTCGGCTCCGCGGATGATGTGTTGATGAAAAACTTTGTAGATGCCGATGCTGGCACCGGTAATAATGACAATGATGGAAATGACCGCTAGCAGAGACATCAGCCTGAGCAGACCCTGGGGGTTGATGTGCCTCAGTTTGTGATCATTCAAGTTGTCTTCAGTCATGACGATGCCTTGTCTTTTCGGGATTTCCCCAGTGTGATATGGGGATTTTTTAACGACAGAGAATACTACAGATCATTTTTTTGCGGTAGCTGAAAATCCTCTGTAACTGACTGCGAACCACGGGATAGGCGAGTTCGCCGAAAGGGTGTAGTGGCAGCTGGTAGCGTACTTCATCTTCGACCGTTGTCTTCCCGTCGTTTTCATGAAACCGATGGCTATGCACCCATTGTCGGTACGGTCCACTA
>JBFHFM010000420.1:0-2548 GCA_041583595.1 Trichloromonas sp.
CAGCAACAACACTCCCCTCGCCCCCCGGATCCCCTCGCCGAGAGAGTATTGCTCAAACAGTTCGACCGCCGTCCTTTCGATATCCAAAGGACTCCGGGCCAGAGTGATCAGTTGCAGATGGATGTCAAGATCGACCAGCAGCTTACGATGAAAAGACTCGATGCGTCCCCGCTCCACGGCGGTCAGCAATCCAGCCTGATCATTGGCAAAGCTTTCAGGATCAGTATCGGACGTACAGGCACCGACAAGAACCATCAATAATATGGCGAAAATTCGTAACAACAACCGTTCGACTCCTATAACTGGTGCACTGGATCAAGTCATACAGGCAGCATTCTGAAATTGTCCAGCCAGCAGAAGGACAACCACCAACCCGGCATTCCAGATAAGGATAGAAACAATAATGAACTAACGATACCCCGGATTAGACGATATGGTAAAAACGCCTTTTACCTAAAATCAATCCAGTGCTAAGATCAGGCATATCCATACCAATGAACGAATACCAAACAGGAGACCCCTTATGACTCCCGAGGTAAGGACCAAAGAATCTTTACGGCTTGGAGAACTGCTGCTGGCGCACAAGATCATCAACATGACACAACTTGAAGACGCTAGAAAAGTTCAGGGGCAGGAAGGACATAAACTGGGATCGACGCTGGTGGAACTGAACTACCTGAGCGTGGACGATCTGGTTAAAGCCCTTGGAATGCAATGCGGAGTTCCGGCAGCCAACCTTTTCAAGCTAGACATTTCACCGGCGATGCTTAATCTCCTCCCGCTTGAAACCATGAAAAAACATCAGGTTCTTCCGCTGGACGTCTCTTCGCAAAAAATCAGCATGGGCATGACCAATCCAAGCGATATAGAAACACTCAAGGAATTGCAATTCGTCCTCGGAAAGTCGATTAAACCTGTAGTTGTACCGTCCTTTCAACTGACCGCGGCACTCGCTTTAATAGAGAAACAGGGAGCCCGCCCCACCAGGGCCATCACCGGAGCCGAAATGGCCGGAAGCTTCCCCCAAAAAAAATCATCCACCTCGATCCCTGATCTCCTTGATCTTTTTGAACAGCTGGTGACCAGAAAAGCGTCCGACCTGCTGCTGGTGGCGGGTGCCCCCCCTAGTTTGAAAATCAACAATGAACTGGTGCGGCTCTCCCTCCCCACGATGACTCCGCTGACGGTTAAAGATTACGCCCGCAGGATGATGAACGATTATCACTGGGATAAGTTTCACCTCACCAACGAAGCGGACTTCGCCTACATGCTTCCCGATCAAGGGCGTTTTCGCGTTAACGCCTATCGGCAGCGCAACAGTATTTCGCTGGTAATACGCCACATCGTCGAAGAAATTCCGACGATTTCTTCTCTTGGGCTACCGAAGTCTTTTGAAAATTACGCCCTGAAAACCCAGGGGATTGTGCTGATTACCGGCCCGAACGGACATGGCAAAACGACCAGCATGTCCGCCCTGGTTGACCTCATCAACAGTCGCCAGAAAAAAAATATCATTACCATTGAAGACCCCATTGAATATCTCCATGATCACAAAGCGAGCAACGTCAACCAGCGCGAAGTCGGCGTCGATACCCATTCGTTTTCTGAAGGCCTGCGGCGCATCTTCCGCGAAGCCCCAGACGTCATTGTCATCGGAGAAATGCGCGACCCCGAAAGCTTTGCCATCGCGCTGCAGGCAGCGGACAGCGGTCATCTGGTGATCAGCTGCATGCATGCCAACAACGCCGTGATGGCGGTCAACCGCATCATCGACATCTTTCCTCCAGAACAACAGCACCAGGTGCGAATACAGTTAGCCGACAATTTCATCGGCATCATCAACCAGCGTCTGGTGACCAGCAAAGATGGTAAAAGCCGGGTTCTTGCTTACGAAAAACTGGAAAGCACCCAGCGCACCAAAATTCTCATAAAAGAAGGAAAAGAAAACCAGATCCGCAACCTGCTGCAACAGTCAATGGATGAATTCTGGTCGCTGGACGTCAGCCTGGCGCAACACTGCCGAGATCAGAAAATAACGATGGAAGCAGCCCTTCAATATTGCCAGGAGCCTCACTTCTTTCGAGAACTCGTCAGTCGGGGAGTTACCCCCACCCGCCCACCGGCCGGCAAAACCTGACCTGCAGTAATAAAAAAAGGGACCGCCAGGGTCCCTTTTTTTAGTGCCGATGTATCCACAAAGCTCAAGTGGCTACCTGCTGACTAACAATTTTTATGCCGGAGCGCCCCATGGGCGCGATGAACTGTTTTCGCGCATAGCCCGCTCCTGCCAATTATTCGTTACGGTCGCACCGCCCGCCCCTAGTCGGTTACCATAGCCGAAATAAAAGCATCGGCCTCACGAATCGAGGTCTCCATTTCCCGGATCAGTGCGCTCACATCGGTTTCGACGGAAGCCTGCTCTTCGCGCAGAGAGGTAATAGCCTGAGCGTTGAGATTGTGTTTAAGGAACAGCACCTGATCATTGAACGTGGTTAAAACCGGCGCAATTTTCGCCTCGGCTTTTTTCATGGCACCAATCAACTGCCGG
>JBFHFM010000421.1:0-2537 GCA_041583595.1 Trichloromonas sp.
AGCCAACCACCCCGCAAGCGACCGCCAGTTGATAAACGAAGGGTCGAAAACCAACCCCCTGAACTATCCCTTCAATGCGTATTGCTTTGCGCTGCACAGTCACCTCTTCCAGATATTCATCACTGCTCCCCCCGGTCTTTTTACCATTCTTATCTCACCCAAGGCAATGGCCGCCGTAGATGATCATGCAACAACGCTTCATCCTGAAACAAGATAAAAAATGCCCCGTTCCAAGGAGGGGTAGGAACGGGGCGAGTAGCCCTTGGGGAAGGGCAAACCAGTTATCGATGAATTTTACTTGGCGAGCACCTGCGCCCAGGCCGGAACCTGATCCACAACCACGCCAAAGACCGGGATCACCAGGGCGTAAGTCACCACCACGGTCAATACGATGCCGACCAGATTGAGACCAAAGCCGCTGCGGACCATTTGCGGAATGGTCACGTAGCCCGATCCGAAGACAATAGCGTTGGGCGGCGTCGCCACGGGAAGCATGAAAGCACAGGAGGCGGCGATGGCGGCCGGAACAACCAGCAGCAACGGATTCTGGCCAAGGCCGACAGCCACAGCCGACAGAATCGGCATAACCATGGCGGCAGTGGCGGTATTTGAAGTCAGCTCGGTAAGGAAAATAATCAGAGTGGTCACCGCGATGACCAGGACCAGGATCGGCGCATGCTCAAGCAGGCTGACCTGACTGCCGATCCAGGTAGCCAGTCCTGTCGTTTTAAAACCTTCGGCCATAGCGAGGCCACCACCAAAGAGAATCAATACGCCCCAGGGCATTTTCGATGCCCAGTGCCAGTCCATGACGAAGGTGTTTTTCTTCAAGTTAATGGGGATCAGAAAGAGCAGCAGAGCACCGGTCATGCCGATCGCGGCATCAGTCACCATTTTCGGATCAGGGAAGAGAAATCCAAGCTGGGAACGGAAGATCCAGGCCAGGGCTGTCAAGGAAAAAACCACCGAAGTCCAGCGTTCGCCTGCGTTCATTGCGCCCATCTCTTTCAACTCCGAGTTGATCATCTCACGACCGCCCGGGACTTTTTTCAATATCATGGGATTAGCGAATCGGGTCAGCCACAACCAACAGAGCGGCAGCAGAATGAGGACCAGGGGCACCCCCACCATCATCCAGCGGGCAAAGGTAATTTCATAACCGTAAGTTTTCTGCAGATAGCCAGCCAAAACAGTGTTCGGGGGGGTTCCGATCAAGGTCGCCACACCGCCAATCGAAGCGGCATAAGCGATCCCGAGCATCAGGTTGAGGCCAAACGCAAATTTCTCCGGAGAAAAATCGATCTTTTTGTCCAACCCTTCCTTTTTTCCTTCATCGATCACGTGGCTGATAATCGCCAGGCCAATGGGCATCATCATAACCGCGGTGGCCGTATTGGAAACAAAAGCGGAAAGAGCAGCAGTGGCAACCATAAAACCAAAAATCAACCGGCCCGGAGAAAAGCCAACGGCTTTAACGATATTCATGGCGATTCGACGATGCAGGTTCCAGCGTTGCATGGACAAAGCGAGGATAAACCCACCCATGAACAGGAAGATCAAATGATTCGCATAAGGCGCCGTCGCTTTCTGGGTACTGGCAATATTGAGCAGCGGAAACAAAGCGATCGGCAGCAGGCTGGTGGCCGGAATCGGAATCGATTCGCACATCCACCAGGTCGCCATCAGCAAAGCCACTGCCGCCATTTTCTGAGCCGCAGGCTCCATCCCCGCAGGGGTTGGGATCAGCAGCATAAGCAAAAAAAGCACCGGACCAAGCACCAGACCTATTTTCTGCCGATTGGAGTATTCGCGCGGCTCCCCTTCGTTGATACCGTCGGGACCACTGTGCAAGCGCAGATTGTGTTCCGCCGGAGCATCGGATATTTTGTCGGCTAAATCAACTTCTTGTTCCTGGCTGCCTTCTCGGAACAACAGGTGCTTCTTGTTCAGGCTCCTAAGCAATGGCCGAGGGTCCATGAAAAAAAGCTGTTTGGTTTCATCGTGAAGGTTCCAGAGTCGATTCATCGCCGAATGTAACATGCCTTGTTCTCTCCTTTACTTATGCCCGGTTGCACACTAAGAGTGCGGATATATTTTTTAAAAGAGCAACGGCAGTGCCAAGGCGGAAGGATAAGACCGTAAAGATTTCAAACCGCAGGATTAATGCATATATTCCGGTCGATTAGAAGTGAAATAAAATAGACCAATAAAATATCGTTATATAAACCAGTATACAACACACCCTATAGAAACACAAAAGGTGGCCAATTTAGGCCACTTTTTGTCTCAATGTGGTGATTTTTAACCACCCCGAACCAGCAAAAAACCTATTCCTCATCGACCAGATGGTATTTTTCAAGCTTGTACCTCAGGGTTCCGCGGGGAACATTGAGGACCCTCGCCGTTTTCGCGACATTCCCCCCCGTGATACTGAACGCCTTGGCAATCAGGTCTTTTTCAATCTGGCCAACGAAATCTTCAAGATGTATCCCCTCAGGAGGTATTTCGAAAGAAAAATCCGCCTCTTTCCGGGGCGC
>JBFHFM010000422.1:0-2452 GCA_041583595.1 Trichloromonas sp.
CAAAGAGGATAAGGACCAGTCTCTGCCGATGCTGACGGAGGGTGAGATTGTCCAGGTGGAGGAGACGGTCATCGAGCAGAAACAGACCCGCCCTCCGGCCCCCTACATCGACGCCACGATCCTCAAGGATATGGAAAACGCCCGCAAGTTTGTTACCGAGGAGCGCCTTAGTCAGATTCTCAAGGAGACCGCTGGCCTCGGCACCCCGGCGACCCGCGCCGAGATCCTCAAGACCCTTGAGCGACGCGACTACATTAAACGACAGGGGAAAAGCCTTATTCCCCTCCCCAAGGGGATTGCCCTGATCGAGGCGGTTGCCGGTGAGCGGATCGCCGATCCTGCCTACACCGCCCTCTGGGAGCAGCAACTCGACGAAATCGCCCGGGGGGCCGGGGTGACTCCCGAGGCTTTTCTTGACAAGGTCAGGGACTACACCCGGGCCATCGTCGTCAAGGCCGAGAGCTCGACCCTGATCCCGTCTGCAGGTGCGTTCCGCAAGCCGGTGGGAGAGGTGGTCGGAACCTGCCCGGAGTGCGGCCGACAGGTCCTTGATCGGCCAAAAAACTATGGTTGCAGTGGCTACCCCGAGTGCAAATTCGCCCTTTGGAAGGACGGCCTCTCGCGCCTGGGGAAAAAGAAGATCACTTTTAATCAGGTCAAGGAGCTGCTGGGTGGCAAGGTGATTATCCTGAAGGGGCTTAAGAAAAAAAGTGGGGAGAAGTTCGAGGGGAAGGGCAAACTGGTGAAAAATGACCGCTTTGGCTGGCAGGTCGAGCTGATTTAATCCTAGGTGTCGGGCAAGTGGCAGAGATGATCATCTCTTTTCGGCTGAGATTCATGAGCAGATGGGCTGTTTGTCTGTTGGCATCGCGCAGCGTCAATAGTTGAGCAACAACGGCGTCTTTCGCCTGGAAAACGGTGTCACTCTGCCGTCTTTCGATCGGCCCGACGAAGAGATGTAACCGCCGCCGCTTTGGTAGGTTTTCGGCTATGCTGGCGTCCCCTCATTGAACTTGCAATTGTTGTTGAAATACGCTACTTTTCATCTTTTCTTCGGCGCTCAGACGGGTTCTGTCGATAAAATAATCATTATGTGAACATCTATAGAGGTGCTGGCCATGCGTTATTCTCAATATCTGCTTTCCACTCTTAAAGAAACCCCTGCGGATGCCGAGGTTGTCAGTCATCAGCTGATGATGCGGGCCGGGATGATTCGCAAGGTCGCCGCCGGCATTTACAGTTATCTCCCTCTGGGCTTGCGCTCGATTCGCAAGGTTGAACAGATTGTTCGTGAAGAGATGAACCGGGCCGGAGCGATCGAGTTGCTGATGCCGATGGTGGTGCCGGCCGAGCTCTGGCAGGAGTCGGGGCGCTGGGAGCAGTACGGTAAGGAGCTGTTGCGGCTTAAGGACCGCAAGGACGCTTCTTTCTGTCTCGGACCGACGCATGAAGAGGTGATTACCGATATCGTCCGCCGCGAGGTTCGATCCTACCGTCAGTTGCCGCTCAACCTGTATCAGGTTCAGTCCAAATTCCGTGACGAGATTCGGCCTCGTTTTGGTCTCATGCGTGGCCGCGAATTTATTATGAAGGACGCCTATTCCTTCGATGCCGATGAGGCCGGCGCCGATATCGCCTACGACAAGATGTATCAGGCCTATCGGCGCATTTTCGAGCGCTGTGGCCTCAAGTTTCGCGCTGTTGAGGCGGACACCGGCAATATCGGAGGCTCATCGTCCCACGAGTTTATGGTGCTGGCCGATTCTGGCGAAGATGCCATTGTTTCTTGCGATAGCTGCGAGTATGCAGCCAACGTTGAAAAGGCAGAGGTTCGTGATGCCCAAACGGAGGCTCAGGCCCCGACCCAGGCCTTGCAAAAGGTGTCTACCCCGGCCCGTCGGACCATTGAGGAGGTGGCTGAATTTCTCAAGGCCCGTCCCGATCAGCTGATCAAGACCCTGGTTGTGCAGACCGATGCCGGCGAGACGGTGGTGGTTCTGCTGCGCGGCGACCGCGAGCTCAATGACATCAAGCTCTGTCGTTTGCTCGGCTGCAACGAGGTGGAGCTGGCCAGCGAAGAAGTGGTCAAAGAGGTGACCGGCGCGCCGACCGGTTTTGCCGGTCCGGTTGGGTTGAAGGCGCGGATTCTGGCGGATTTCGAAGTGCGCACCATGGTCGATGCCATTACTGGCGCCAATGAGCTGGATGCCCATTACACCGGGGTGGCCTGCGGTCGGGATTTTGCCGTCGAAGCCTTTGCCGACCTGCGTGAAGCCGTGGCCGGCGATTCTTGTCCTCGTTGCAGCGGTAAACTGGAAGTCTGGCGGGGGATCGAGGTCGGTCACGTGTTCAAGCTCGGCACCAAATATTCGAAGGCCCTCGACGCCAGCTTTCTAGACGCTCAGGGGCAGGAGCAGGTGCTGTTCATGGGCTGCTACGGGATTGGTATCGG
>JBFHFM010000423.1:0-2409 GCA_041583595.1 Trichloromonas sp.
CGGGTAGGCGTATTCGGGTTTCGCGGCAGGTAGCATTTCGCTCGGTGGTGGTCTTCGTCGTCGGCTGCTATTTGATTATTATCGGTCTGATGGGGGCTGGCATGCGTTATCTGGGGACGGCTTCCCAGCGACCGTTGTTGATCGCCCTGGCTGTGCTGGGCGGGATTGCGCTCCTGATCTTTTTTCTTTCCGAAAAATCCCGTCGCCGCATCCGGGTTTTGCTGAGCAAACATTTTTATCAGCAGAAGTATGATTATCGTCAGGAATGGCTGCAGTTTACCCAAGCTCTCTCGGGGGCAACCAGTCGTCAGGATCTGGAACGAGCGATTCTGGCTGCCTATGCCTCGACCTTTTCCATAAGTGGAGCCACCCTCTTTTTGCGGGATGTGGGTCGGCGTGAATATTTTTGTTCGACCTCCTACGAAATGTCAGCGTCTCTCACCCCCTTGCCGGAAAACCATCCGGTGGTTCAGCGTCTTTCCGAAAGTGAGTGGGTTATCGATCTTTACGAACCTGGAGATCTGTTTGCGACCCTGGAGCTTTTTCGCAGTTGGGGGTTCGCGTTACTGGTGCCGCTGCTGAACGAGGCTCGCCTGGAAGGCTTCATCGCCTTGGGGAGGCGTATCGATGACCACGAACGGCTCTCTTATGAAGATTATGACCTGATGAAGGTTCTTGGCCGCCAGGCGACCGCGTCGATTTTAACTCTCCACCTGCAGACCCAGCTGGCGACGGCGCAGGAGATGGCGGCGCTCGGCAAGGTTTCGGCTTTTGTTATGCACGATCTGAAAAACCTGGTGTCAGGGCTGGCTATGGTTGTGGACAATGCCAAGGTTTATCTGGACGAGCCTGAGTTCCAGACCGACATGCTGGAAACGCTGGACGTTACCGTAGCCAAGATGAAGGATCTGATTTTCCGACTGAAAAATATGGAAGAGAAAGCTGAACTGGATCTGGTTCCAGCCGACCTGCGGGCTGTTGCGCAAATGTCGCTGCGAATGGCCGGCATGGAAGAGCTTGGGGTAGTTGGTGCCCCGGTTTGTTTACGTCTTGATGAAGTGGAAATCCAAAAAGTGTTGCTTAATCTGTTGGTCAATGCCAGAGAAGCTGGAGTCAATGCCGATGGCCCCCGGGTTGAGGTGGGGCAGGCCGATGGGATGGCTTTTGTTCAGGTGGCTGACTCTGGTTGCGGCATGTCGAGCGAATTTATCCGGGATCGCCTGTTTCATCCCTTTGAGACAACCAAAAAAAAGGGTTTCGGGATTGGCCTGTACCAATGCAAGCAGGTGGTTGAGGCACACGGCGGGCGGATCGAGGTCTCTAGTGAAGAAGGCAAGGGATCGGTTTTTACCGTCTGGTTGCCGACAGCAGAGGTGGGGACCCTCTCCGCGGGGCAGGTTTGAGGTGTTTTCCCAGGGGATTTAGGTTGTGCACATGGTCGGAGGAAGACTGGCTGTGGCTGTCCGTCTGGTTTTCCGGAGGCCAACCCGTTGCGGTTTGGTCAGGATCTGGTATTAATCTCATAGCATTGCTGCAATAGGCAGAACCGTTTTTTAATTTATATGTAAAGGGGTAGGCAAGGGGGCCTTTTTGGAAAAGCTGCTTATCGTTGACGACAGCGCGGACATCCGCAAACAGCTAAAGTGGGGCTTAGGCAAGGAATACGAAATTCTTCAGGCCGGCGATCTGGAAGAGGCGCTGAAAGTGTTTCAGGCACATCGACCGGCGGTGGTAACGCTCGATCTGGGACTGCCACCTGATGCTGACGGTGCTACCGAGGGGTTGCGTTGCCTTGAAGAGATGCTGCGGTTACGGCCCCAAAGTAAAGTGATTGTTCTCTCAGGCAACGAGGAGCGAGCCAATGCGCTGCGGGCCGTGGCGCTTGGTGCCTACGATTTTTACCAGAAGCCGATTGAACTGGTTGAACTGAAGATCATCTTGCGCCGAGCCTTTCACTTGGCCTCTCTCGAAGAAGAGCACCGGCGCCTGCAGCAGGCGAACTCCTCCCAGGCTGGACTGCATGGCATTTTTGGCCAGTGCCCAGAAATTGAAGAGGTCTTCACGACTATCCGCAAGGTAGCCTCGACTGATGTCCCGGTGATGATTCTTGGTGAAAATGGCACCGGCAAAGAAATGGTGGCGCGTGCCATTCATGAACTGAGCCTACGCAAGGACGGGCCATTTATCCCGATCAATTGCGGGGCTATCCCGGAAAATCTGCTTGAGGCCGAACTTTTTGGCCATGAAAAGGGGGCCTTTACTGGCGCCGCAGCTCGGGTGCAGGGGAAGGTTGAATTTGCTCACGGCGGCACCCTGTTCCTCGATGAAATCGGAGAGATGCCGGCGGCTCTCCAGGTGAAGCTGTTACGTTTTCTGCAGGAAAAACTGATCCAGCGGGTTGGCGGACGC
>JBFHFM010000424.1:0-2403 GCA_041583595.1 Trichloromonas sp.
CTACCGCCATCTGAAGCGGGTAGAACTCCTCGACGAGCACCCCACCGAAGCACAATTCGCCGCCATGGAAGAGATCACCGAACGGCTGCTGAAAACCACCCAGAACAACTACAACCGCGACCTGCTGCAAAAACTCGGCATTCGCGTCTACCTCGACAGCACTCACTATGCGGTCTACTACCGGCTGGCCGATCGAGTCTTGCGCTTCATCGCCAACTGGCGTGAGCAGACCCTCTCCCGCTTTTTCGGCCAGGTGCCGACCAGCGAAACCGGCTGGCATTCCTGCCTTGCGCCAGCCGGTTTCGAAGCCCGCTTTCTTCCCGACCAGGCTGGCGGCGTCCTCTTGCTGCGCCGCGCCGGGAAGCGTGACCCCGGTTTGCCGCTGCTGACTGCAAGCCACGGACCCTACGATCCGCACACCCTCGACGTGGCTCTCTTCTTCTTACGCGCCGGTAAGGGGGACGCAGCGATGATCAACCTGGGCTTTTCCGGAAGGGAACCTCTGACCGACGAAAACCTGGAGAAACTCAAAAGATGGGGGGTGCCGCTTAATCCGAGCAACATCGACGTCATCTACCCGTACGTCAACGCTGCGGGACATCCGCTCTGCTACAAGCTTGAAGAGGGCTACAGACGCTATGTGAAGATTCTGGGCGGGCCGGCGCCGGAACTGGTCATCGACATTCATGGCTGTGTTGGCACCCACAGCGACGATTACCGGCTGATCGTCGGCCTCGGCGGGCTGCCCCCCTATTTATCACCGACCGAACTGGGAGAAATTGAAGAAAGCGGCGGCGTCATTCACCTCCGACCCGGCGCCCGGCTCCGGAGTGGGCTGGCCATGTTGCGCGACCTGTCTGAAGAGATTTACGTGCAGTTCTGCAGCGGACCGCACCAGGGCTACCAGTTCGCCCTCCTTGGCGGCCTGCAAATGCTCGGCCGCACCTTCGATCCGCACCAGGAAGTCAAAAGCCTGCTCGCCGGTGAAGAGCGGACTTTTCTCCCAGCCGAAAATCTGCGCTGGCTCCCCGGCGCCGGAGCCAATGCTCACCAGCGTCTCGAAGCGGGCAAACTAAATCCGCAGACGCAGTGCCTCCATGTCGAAATCCCTACCGCTATTCGTCGCCGCATCGCCCTCAAAATGCGAGAACTCGCCATCACCGACTCGCTCGACGCCAGCGTCCTCTGACCTGCCCTCCAAACGCTTTAGGTTTCGCAGAAAATTCAACCCCCTGTTGCCAAATGTCCCTTTTACGATAAACACATACTATCCATCCATCAGCGATCGTGCCCATTTCCTGGAGGATACATGACCACCGAACTGGACCACCTGATAGCCAAAGGACTTTCTGCTCTCGAACAGGGACATGCGGTAGTGGCGTTGATGCACTTTGAAGCAGCCGCAAAAATCAACCAGACTCCGACTGTGACATCCTGTCTCGGCTTCTGCATGGCCAAGGAATACCAGCAGATTCAAATGGGGCATTCCCTGTGCGTTTCAGCACTGAAACAAGAACCGAACAATGCCCTGCATTACCTGAATCTAGCCCGAATTCAGAATCTTGCCGGCCAAAGACAAAAAGCGATCGCCACCCTTAAAAAAGGCCTGCGCCAAAAAGGACACCAACAAATCATCACCGAACTTAAACGCCTCGGACGTCGCAAACCACCTTTATTTCAGCAACTGTCGCGCAACAACCCGCTAAATAAATACGGCGGCAAAATTTTCACCCGCCTCGGCCTGCGCTGACCCGACGACCAAACTACCCTACCCCCTTGATGGTACCATCGACATCCACCTCGATACGCTGGGCCGCGGGCACTTTCGGCAGCCCGGGCATGCGCATGACATCCCCGGTCAACACCACCAGAAATCCAGCTCCGGTATTGATTTGGATCCCCCTGACCGTAACATCGAAATGACGCGGGCGGCCATGCAGCGCCGGGTCATCGGAAAGGGAACTGGGCGCCTTGGCCACGCACACGGGCAAGTTCGACAGCCCCAACCGTTCGACCTGCAGCAGGTCTTTTTCTGCCTGCCGGGTAAAGGCAACATCGTCGGCCCCGTAGATTTCACGGCAGATAACGCGCACCTTCTCGGGCACCGACAAATCAAGAGAATAAAGGGGAGCAAAAGGTTCATTGTCTGCGGCCACAGCCATAACCTGGCGAGCCAGATCCATAGCTCCCGCGCCGCCATCGGCATAGTGGGTGCAGAGTGCAAAGGGGACATTCTGTTCTCGGCAGCGGACTCTGACCAGATCGACGGCGGCATCACTATCGTGAGAAAAACGGTTGAGCGCAACAACCGGCCGCTTATTGAACTTACCGACATTTTCGATGTGCTTGTCGAGATTGTCGAGCCCTAAAAACAACGCTTTGAGGTCATCGCACTCCAACTCC
>JBFHFM010000425.1:0-2369 GCA_041583595.1 Trichloromonas sp.
CAACTCAATAAGGGTCCGGGATTGGTCAGGAGAAAGCCCTTCACTGGGGGAGAGGGACGAATTGCCAAACAGCACGGAGGCGAGAGTATCCGCCAGCAAGACCGCCTCCGTCTCAGTATCCTGAATAAGAGTTTCGAGAGTGGCTGGTGCCTGGATACATACAATGTAAGCCGGGATGAGGATGCCCAGGATAATGGCGCCGATCAATCCCAAGATCAGCTCCTTATGCATTTTATGTAACTTCTTCACTCGTCCGCCTCGCATAAGATCCAAAGAAGATATCAATAACGTTTCTACGGGACGTCGCTCGCTTCGTGAAATTGGCCGTGGCATTTAAGAAAACACCGCCCGTCAAAGGTCCCCTGATTCTCGGAATAAAGGTCTCCGGCGGCATTCGGCTCGACGATATCAAGGTTGAAGTAGATCAGTTAGCTGTTGTTGGTGGCCCTCGGGTGACACCCACACCATGCGGGTCGTAACCGGCCGCACAAGGCACCTGGTTGGTTTCTACATGGAGAGTGTGCGGGAAACTTTCATCGGCCAGGATGCTGGTGGGACTGTAGCATTTCCTTACTATCTTCTGTTTGTGGGGTCACTTAAATCCCGCGGGGCGGCAACCCCGGTCCGCGGACCAACCACCCTCCTTTTTTCACTACCAAAGCGCCCGTGCATGGTGCGTTTCCGCCCCCTGCGATCCATGCCCCTTCCGTCGTCGACAAACGCATCTCTTCGCCGTCAGGGCCCAAGAACTTCTAGCAAACGAAGCACAAAATGCGCCAAAACCTAAACACCTGAATTCACTGACAGTTACGACTCACCGAAAGCGACTTTCGCAATATGCAATGAATTCAAAATGCGAAATTTTGCAAAATGAGATTGAAATATGAAGTTTAACGACAGACTCCCCTGACCTCCCCCGGCAAGGACAGCATCTCTTTGCTTATGACCAACGACGTTTATTACCAGACCGCCCAGCGATACCTGCTCTACCTGCAGGGGGACCCCATCGGCCTTCTGGTCCTGCGTTCCATGGGAAAGGATCGCTCTACCGAAGTGCATGGGCGGAGGATTGGGAAAAATCATGGAAAAAGCCCGTCAGGTCCCTCCCCTCAGCAACACCGTTTTGCTACCGTCGAGTAAGCCCCATCAAAGGCTTGCAGTGACAGGCGAACCGGCGATTCTTTCTTATCCTTTTCTGCGCCAAAACGAGAAAAGCCAAACAGGGTCTTCTTCCCCCTGTTTGGCTTTTACTGTTTCCGCGATCTTCATTTATCCCGGAATATATTCAAATCCCATTATTCCGCAGGATAGAGCGGCGGCAAGGCCTCCGGCGCTTTCCTTTCTTCCCTGGTAAGTTTCTTGAGGGCGGCGCAGAGCGCCTCTCCTCTCCAGGGGCCCCGGGCCTGGCCATAGAGAGTAATGTCAAGCTCGGTCAAAGCGGCTCTGAGAGGCTCGCCACCAATACTGCACATCATTTCGAGCTCCCGCCCGGCCGCCTCTGGAAAACGCAGACGACTCCAGTGGAGCAGCGCCTGGCGTGAGGACTGGGGATCGTTGCGACCTGCGGCCGCGAGCACAGCCTTAAGGGCGGTGCGTTCGCTGTCGCCACGCGCTCCCCCGGAGAAAGGGTGCTCCTTGGCGGAGGGCGAAGAACGCCGGGCCCGCCAGAGCAGCGCCAGGGTCGCAAGCCACGCCAGCCCCAGAGCCAAACTGAGCCAAGGCCAGAAGCCCGCATCAACGAGCTCTGGGCCAGAAGCAGCAGGGAGCGTCTCGCTGCCAGGTTCATCCGGTGAAGGGACCGCTGGAGCGACCGGCGCAACAGGAGCCGCAGGAACCTGAAGTGGGGAAGAGGTGACGAGGCTTCCGGCCGCCGCCGGGGCCACTTCCAGCTTCAGCGCATCGAGATGAACACGGCTCCACTGGCCTGCGCTCACATCGTACCAGTCGAGATCGATGGCCGGCAACTCCACCGTCCCCGGTTGGGTCGGCACCAGAGCTAGCTTCTGCTGCAAGGTACCGACAATCCCCTGGTCGTTTTCCGAATCCTGCCGACTCGGCTGGTCCGGGTAGCTCTTCCACCCGTCGGGCACCGGCAGCTTCAGATCGGGCAGGCTCGCTGAAGGAAGCCCTGCTGCGGTTAGGGTCAGAGTGCGAGTAGCCGGTTCGCCAACCCGCAGCGTGGGCGGATGTTGTTGCCAATCGTCTTCCAGGGTCAGTCCACGGGCGGACAACCAGTACCGAGAGCCCAAATCTCCCGGTGGCTCGGTTACCTCGATCGGTAGCGCCAGGGAATTTTGCCGCACCTGCTGTAGCGACCGACCGAAAACATCGCGCCGCGAAGGACCGGCGTCAATCTGGGCATCGAGCTG
>JBFHFM010000426.1:0-2334 GCA_041583595.1 Trichloromonas sp.
GTTTTCACATTATTAAGGACCGCTATCGCTTCGGGCGATGCCACCGTCAGGTGGATTTCATAGATCTTTAGCCGACCCAGAACAAGGATTTTCGCATCGAGAACATTTTTTCAGGTTGGTTGCTTTTTTCGATCAACGTCAAAATCATCCGTTATCACGGAGTGAATTCATGTCCCTTCCATCACATGTCTCCCTGTTTCTAACCTGCTCCGCCGACACCCTCTACCCAGCAGTCGGCCGCGCCTGTGTCACTGTCCTGAAAGCTGCGGGAGTCAGTGTCGAATTTCGTAATGAGCAGACCTGTTGCGGCCAGAAATGGCTGAATAGTAATGAAATCGCTGAAGCCAAGATTCTAGCCCGTCATTTTCTCGAGGTTTTTGAGTCGGCCGAAGCGGTGGTCGCACCGAGCTCTTCGTGCGTCGATACGGTCCGTAACGGCTATCCCAAACTATTTAAAGATGATCCGCAGCTACACAGTCGCTTCGTCGCTCTGGGCCAGAAAACCTACGAATTCTGCGAATTTCTCCATAAAACCGGGGTCCGCAAAGTACCGACACATCCGGCACCAGTGCCGACAACCTATCATGCGACTTGCCGAACCCTGCGCGGGATCGGCCTGCGCGGTGTTGCTGAAAACTACCTGAGACAACTTCTCGGCGAACATTTCATCCCACTTCCAGACAGCGAGTCCTGTTGCGGTTTCGGAGGCACCTTCAGCGTCAAACTGCCGGAAGTCTCCGGGCAACTGCTGCAGGATAAGCTCAAGTCCATCACCAGCACCGGCGCTGAAACGGTTACCGCCCTCGATCTGAGTTGCCTGACGCATCTATCTGGTGGCGCCAGACGAAATGGGATGAACAACTTTCGCTTTGTCCATTTGGCGGAACTTATTGCCGAAGCCCTTAAGGGGGGACCGCAATGAATCAGAATCACAACGATCAAAAATTCCGCGCCGCCAGCGCCAAGGCCATTCCCAATGTCCGACTCCAAGCCGCCGTCCGCAAAACTGCCGGGGTTCTGGCTCAAATGCGAGCAACGACGGTCGCCACCCTCCCCGATTTTGAGGCTCTGCGGAGTTGGGGGCGGTCACGCAAGCTGGAGATATCAGATAATCTTGAAGAATGGGCGGCCAGGTTTTCCCACAAAGTCGAAGAACTCGGAGGAACCGTCCACCGCGCCAAAGACGCGACAGCCGCAGGACAGATCATCATCGAAATAGCCCTGAAAAAAGGGGTCAAGATTGCCGTTAAATCCAAATCGATGACGACTGAAGAAATCGGTCTGAATCAGATCATGCAAGACGCAGGGATCGAAGTCACTGAAACCGATCTGGGCGAATTTATTATCCAGTTGGCGGGTGAGCATCCCTCGCATATTCTGGCTCCGGCGATCCACCGCAGCCAGGATGAAGTGCGTAGCCTGTTCGCCGAAAAACTCGGCGCACCTGACAACCTTGATGTTGAGGGAATGGTCCGGTTTGCCCGCAAGGTTCTGCGTGAGCGCTTTCTTGAAGCCGGGATGGGCATCAGCGGGGCGAACTTCGCGGTTGCGGATACCGGCACTGTGGCCATTGTCACCAACGAAGGGAACGGTCGCATGTGTACCAGCCTGCCGCCGGTTCACGTGGCGCTGGTCGGGATGGAAAAAATTATTCCTAGCCTGAATCACCTGCCCGATTTTCTTTCCCTGCTCACCTGTTCTGCAACCGGACAACGGGCATCCAGTTACATCAGCATGACCACCGGTCCGCGCCGTGCCGGCGAAACTGAAGGCCCCGAGGAACTGCACATCGTCCTGCTTGACAATGGCCGAACCAGTATCGCTGCCAGTCCCTGGCGGGAAATCATGCATTGCCTGCACTGCGGCGCCTGCCTGAATCACTGCCCGGTCTATAAGGCCGTCGGGGGTCACGCTTATGAATCACCCTATTCCGGACCGATGGGCAGCGTTCTGTCCTCTCTGATCTGGGGCGACACCACCTATCCGGATCTGGCTTCAGCCTGCACACTATGTGGGCGCTGCGCCGAGGTCTGTGCCGTCAAGATCCCGTTGCCCGATTATCATCGCAGCCTGCGTAACCGCAGCCAAACCAAACGAGCGCTGTCACTCTTAGCGGCCCAGACAGCAACCCGCCCAAGCGTCTACCAGTACGGTATTTCAGCTGTGCGCAACGTTATGCGAATAAAAAAAGTTTCAATGGTATTGGCCATTAGCAATAAAAGCGCCGCAGCCTGGCTCTCCTGCCGTGAGTTGCCAGTTCCCAAAAATGAGCCTTCCTTCCGCCAATGGTGGCAAGAGAAACAGGAGACTCGACTTAAGACCTGCATACTGCAA
>JBFHFM010000427.1:0-2328 GCA_041583595.1 Trichloromonas sp.
GGCTCGGGGCGCAACAGCTCCCGCTGACGGCGGTGATGATGCCCTTGATGGGCGTCTCAAGGCCGTCTGGCGGATAGCCTCCGACGTTTCTCTCGAGGGGTATGCCGGTACCGGCTTTAGTGACGGGAGTGCCGATTTTTCTTCGAGTCTAGCGGTCTTTTTCGATTTTTAACAAAAGAACGGGCAGTCTCCCGGTTCTTCGGTAAATAACAACAAAAGGTCCGTCCTGATTTCAGGCGGGCCTTTTGTTGTCTGATCAATGGTCGGTTTGGTGAATTAAGGTGAGTTTTCGATAACCAGTTCCTATGAATCCCAAATAGCAAGCTCTGCACCAGTCCCCTTCACAGCAACATGCCCCTTCTGCCTTACCCGAATCAGAACAGAGTTAAATTGTTTCTATCCGCTTTTTCTCCACCTTCGCCAACAGGATATCCGCCAGTTACATTTTCATACGTCAGACAATCGATCTTTCCTCCGTTTTCACGACCCACAAAAGAGCGGTGACTCCCTCGAGACCATCCGTTCGGCCGTAGTTGCCGCCAATACCAGCCTCAAACCGGTCTTCACCTTTGAACCCGGCCGTTCCATGATCGGCTTTCGCAACATCTTTCCCATTCTCTGGGAAGGCCGTCACCTGGGGAGTGTCGAATTTTCTCAGCCCTTCGAGCATCTGCGTCGTGAGATGCATGAGTTCGATCCCAGCTGTAAATATCTACTGGCTATTTAAGAACAAGAAGTACGGCCCAAATTCTTTGATAAGTACTGGTCAAACTTTGTGCCGGCAAAGTTCAGCAGGGATTGGCTGCTGGAAAAGTCAAGCAGCCAACTGCCCGACAGATTCCTGAAAACTTTGAATCTTGGCCAGGGATATTGTATATTTCCGTTTGGTTTAGCTCGTTTTTCATACGAAAACTGCACCCGTTCCATCCATAGATTCCGGAGGGAAACTAGCTTGTTGCACTCCGGTTGCCTCTGGGGATAAAGGAGTCCATGATGAAATTGGGAATTTTACTGGTTGTTCTGTTGTTTGCCCTTGTCGGGTGTGACAAGGATTCTGAGGGCCCCAAGGTGGATGCACCTGCTGTTGTCGAGGCTGAAGCTCCCAGTCCCCCTTCGGTGCCGCCCGATGTGGCGCGGGTCGTTCGTCAGCTACAATCGTCCGACTCCGGGATTACTCGTGATGCGGCTAAATTGGCGTGCAGGTCCTACGCTCGCGATCCCCATGTGCTTCAGGCAGCCAACCGGGTGCTGCTCAATGGTTATCAACGCCATATGACCGACCGGGTCCACATCGACGCCATGGCCTGGCTCTGCAAGACCCTGGCCGCTTCAGGAAATAAACAATACGCTGCAACTCTGCGTCAGGTGGCCCTTGGTACATCGAACCGCAAGCTTATCAAATACGCCAAGCAGAGCCTGCGACAACTGGAGTAGTCACAGCTTCTGTTTTGTCCGCTTTTTTCAAAAGAACGGCCCGGCAATCGCTGGGCCGTTTTGCGTTTAGGGCATGCGTATATTTAGTCGAGGGGGGGGATTGCGTATGTCACCAGCAGTGCCAAAGGTTATTCTCCTCTGCGCAAAAAAGACAAATTGCGCTTCTGCAAACCGATGGGTCTTTTTTACCCATTTGGTGGCAAGTGGGTCCTTTTTATCCAGTGTGAATTCTTTCGTCGTATCTGTAAAGTCACTATAAAACAGGTAGTTGGCCGAACTGAATGGTCTGGTCCGATTTTTGCTTGAAGCGTTTACGCTATAGCATCCCTTGCGGATGTACGGTCAGGCGGCACCATGCCGCATTTTTTTCGCCAGGCGTTATGTAGTCTTGTATATAGCGCTTCGTTCGGTGGGAAAGGGTGAGATGAAAAAGCAGGATGATCAGAATGTTGAGTTCGCCGCCCCCTTGTGGTTGAACAAGAACCGCAAGGCCTTTCTGGAAACACGGCGCATCGAACTGCTGGAAAAGATCGATGAGCATGGCTCGATTTCAAAGGCCGCCAAGGCCGCCGGGATGAGTTACAAAGGGGCCTGGGACGCGGTTAACAGCATGAACAATCTGGCCGCCACGCCCCTGACTGTCAACGTCACCGGCGGGCGTACCGGCGGGGGGACGTCCCTCACCGAGGAGGGCCGCCGGCTGATCCGGATGTTTCGCATGGTCGAATCGGAGCACGACAGGTCACTGCACAGCCTCGGCCATCACGCCGATGACCTCGATCGCGTCTTTAATCTCATGCGGCGTATTTCCATGCGCCTCAGCGCAAAGAACGTTTTTTACGGGATTATCCGCGATATCCGGGTTGAAAATATTCTGGCCGAGGTCTGCCTCGA
>JBFHFM010000428.1:0-2301 GCA_041583595.1 Trichloromonas sp.
AGGTCCATCAGCCAGGCTAGTACGCCGCCGCCGGAGATGGCGTCGAAGCCCATGGCGTCGCAGTGGTGGTTGAGTTTTTCTGCGGCGCGTTGGTCAAAGATGCCGCACAGCGGGCCCATGGTCTGGTAGGGTTCGTAGTCTTTCTTGTACTTTCCGTTCATCTTCTTGCAGACCGCCATGCATGGTTCGCCACAGGTGGCCTGCTGTTTGCCTTCGATGGTTTCTTCGTTGAACTGCTTGAGATAGTGGTTGATCACCAGCTTCTCATGTAGACTTGTGCGTTCGTCTTCGCTCTGGTAGATGGTGCGGTAATTGAACGCCATGATCTTACCGCCCATGCTGGCGTAGTTGACGCCCAAAGTGCCGCCAGTCTTAAGTTTTTCGTCGTAGCGGTACTTGGTGGTGACTTCTTTGTCCTTTTGCAGCAGGCGCTGGTCGTATTTGGCCTTGAACCACTCGTCGGCGACGGTTCGGTCTCTGAAATCGTCAGTGACCACGGTGCCGCCGTAGATGATCGCCACGATGCCGTATTCCTGGAGCATGGCGCTGCCGAAGCCGCCGCGGCCGGCCCAGGTATCGACATGGCTGATCTTGCCCTTGTTGATGGGGACGGACATGATGCCGCCCATGTCGGTATGGGCGGCAGCGGGGCCGGCGGCGAGGATGCGAGGGTCGTTCTCATAGCGCTTGCCGAATTGTTCATAGACGTAATCGGTGACGGCATAGACCCCGGTACGCCCCGACTTCCAGACCGCCTCCGCGTCAATCGGCACCACTTCGACTTCGATCTCCTCACCGTGGTTGCGGTTCAGGTAGAGGATTGAGGGGACCGGGGCCTTGCCGACCAGGCTGAGCATGTTGATTCCCAGGTTGTCGAAAACCAGTCCGGCACCTCCCATGGAGCTGACGTAATTGCCTTGCCAGCAGGGAGAAAACCCGGTCACCATGAGTCGGTTCGAACCGGGAAAGATCGACCCGGCAAAGATGCCGACCCCGAAGTTGAGACTGCGGTGATCGTTAGTAAGATGGATACCGAGGTCGATCGGACCGAAATAACGATCTAAACCGTATTTTTTGGTTTTATAAAAGCCGGTAGCCGCATCGACCATGAGGACTCTTTGATACATGTTCACCTGCCTTCTGAAATCGAATGAATGATCCCTGTCACTTCCTGTTGTTGAGATCCGGTTCTTACCCCAGAATATCGAAATATCCGCAGGTCACAATAGCAGAAAAGCGAGCGGGGCTGAGAGATTATTGATCCTCCTCTGGCTGGTTATAAACCGTTCTGGCGATTGCGTTTCAGCGTGTTGAAAAATAGACCGGCCAAGGCCAGGGATGAAAAGCCTGCGCCGACGTAAAAGGTCATGGCGGGGCCAAACTGATTCCACAGGCCGCCGGCGATGATGCTGGCCGCCAGCAGCGCGATTCCACTGGCCAGGTTAAAAACCCCGAAAGCGGTTCCGCGCAGATCGGCGGGTGCGGCGTCGGCCACCAGCGCCGCGAGCAGGCCCTGGGTCGCGCCCATATGCAGCCCCCACAGTGCCGCGCCCACGCCTACCTCCCAGATGTTACCGGCAAGGGCGAGCACCAGGTCGGACAGGATGAGAAAACCGATGCCCCATGCCAGCAATTTAGGCCGGCTGCCGTTGTCCGAAAGCTTGCCTAGCGGGTAGGCGCTGCTGGCGTAGACCAGGTTCATGACAATCAGGATCATCGGTACCCAGGTTACAGCCAGTCCCATATTTTGCGCGCGCAGCAGTAGAAAGGCCTCGGAGAAACGGGCGAGGGTCAATATCGCGGCAAAGGCGACCACCCACCAGAAGCTGCTTGGCAAGCGCTGCAGATTGGCCCTGTTGATTGGCAGTCCTGTCTGCCTGGGCTGGCGGGTTGATTTCGGTTCTTCGACGCCGAAGATAATCACCAGCACGCAGAGGATGGCAGGGACGACCGCCACCCAGAAGACTAAGCGAAAGTTGTTCTGGGTGGCCGCCATTAACAGAATAGCTAGCAACGGACCGGAAAAAGCGCCGACGGTGTCCATCGACTGGCGCAGGCCATAAGCCGCTCCGCGACTTTCCTGGGGGGTGATGTCGGCAATCAGGGCGTCGCGCGGTGCGCCGCGAATCCCCTTGCCGATCCGGTCGATAAAGCGTGCTATCAGCACCGCGCCGATTCCGGTGGCGAGGGGGAAGAGGGGTTTCGTCAAGGCCGCCAGGCCATAGCCCATTAATAGCAGGGGTTTGCGGCGGCCGATCCAGTCGGAGATTACCCCGGAAAAAACCTTAGCGATCGAGGCCG
>JBFHFM010000429.1:0-2283 GCA_041583595.1 Trichloromonas sp.
ATTTTTTTTGCATCGAAAGCGTCTGACATTGCGGCAAAAATGCCTTCTACTGAAAACGGGTTGCGCTTTTTGCCCTGCTCATGTTAACAGTGCGGGACTTTTTTCCAACGGAGATTCAATATGGTTCACTTGACTAACATCACTCGCCAGCATGGCGATCGCGTGCTTTTCCAGAATGCCAGTTTTCAAATTCTTCCCGGCTCCCGTAGCGGTCTGGTCGGTCCTAACGGTGCCGGAAAATCGACCATCTTTCGCCTGATCACTGGTGAGGAGGTGGCCGATGCCGGTGAAATCAGCTGCTCAAAGAAGACTGTGATCGGTTATTTCTCCCAGGATGTCGGCGACATGGCCGGTCGCAGTGCGCTGGAAGAGGTCATGGCCGCTTCGGCCCGCACGATGCATCTGGGTGAGCAGATTCAGGCGATGGAAGCGGCGATGTGCGAGCCGATGGAAGACGACGCCCTGGCCGATCTGCTCGAGAAATACGGCGACGCCCAAGAGGAGTTCGAGCACCGTGGCGGCTACGACCTCGAAGCCCGTGTTCAGGCGGTACTTACCGGTCTCGGGATCGGGCCGGACGATTATAACCGGCCGGTGGAGAGTTTCAGCGGAGGCTGGAAGATGCGTATCGCTCTCGCCAAAATCCTCAGCATCAACCCCGACGTTTTGCTGCTCGACGAGCCGACTAACCACCTTGATGTCGAATCCATTGTCTGGTTAGAGAACTGGCTGGCCGAGGAGTTCAAGGGCGCGGTCCTGATGACCAGCCATGACCGGGATTTTATGAATCGGCTGGTGACCCGCATCATCGAGGTCGGCGGAGGCACCATCACCACCTATGGCGGTAATTACGACTTCTACCTGCGTGAGCGTGAGATCCGCCGCGAGCAACTCTTGGCCAGCCACCGTCGCCAGCAGGATATGCTGGCCAAGGAAGAGGAGTTTATCGCCCGCTTCGCGGCCCGCGCCAGTCACGCTGCCCAGGTGCAGTCGCGGGTTAAAAAGATTGAGAAGATCGAGCGCATTGTGCTGCCGCCGGAGCAGAAGACGATTAAGTTCGAGTTTGTCGAGCCGCCCCGCTCAGGCGACGATGTGGTCAAGTTCGACGATCTGGGTAAAGTCTGGCCCTTGCCCGATGGCGGCGGAAAGCCGGTTTTTAGCGGCGTTTCTGGCTTGATCCGCCGGGGCGAGAAAGTCGCCGTGGTCGGGGTCAACGGCGCCGGAAAATCGACCTTTCTCAAGGTGCTCTGTGGACAGACCGAACCGACCGTAGGCACGGCGGCCATCGGCGCTAATGTCCATCTTGGCTACTTCAGTCAGCACTCCATGGATATGCTTAATCCCAAACGGACCGTCTTCGAAACGGTGCAAGACACACTGCCGATGGCGACTGTCGGCGTACTACGCAACCTCTGCGCCGCCTTTCTGTTTCAGGGGGATGACATCGACAAGCGGGTCGACAAGCTCTCGGGCGGCGAGAAGAGCCGGCTGGTGCTGGCTACCCTGCTCGGACGGCCACTTAACTTTCTGGTGCTCGACGAGCCGACCAACCACCTCGACATCCAGTCTCGCGAGGTTTTGCTCACGGCCCTGCAGGGTTTCACCGGCACCCTGGTGCTGGTCAGTCACGACCGGCATTTTTTGCGCAGCCTGGTGAATCGGGTGTTTGAGATTGACCACGGTGAAATGCGCTCTTACGAGGGGGATTACGAATACTACCTGCACAAGACCGGGAGGGATCACCGGTTGGTGGCAGGTTGAGGCTTTATTGACAGTTCGGACCGGCAGCTTTTTTCATTATGGCTGGGTGATCGCGATCGCTGGCACCTTGACTTCTTCTGCTTCGAACTGGCCCATTTTTCTTATGGCGTGCGGCGGTCGGCGATTCTCTCGGCTTGAGTCGGGTTGCTGCGGCTTGTCTGTTTTTATGACAGGCTCTTCTGTCTCGAAAAATGTCTCGATGGGTCGGATTCAGCCCTGTTTTTGCTGTTTGCGAATGTGTTATGATCTGAAAAATATTAATTGGGTTTACTGTGAGTGAATTGCTAAAGGGAATGCATATGAATAAAAATTCAGGCTTTACACTGATTGAAGCCGTCATAGTGCTGACCCTGATCGGTATCCTCTCCGCTATTTCGGTGTTTTCCCTGTCGCAATGGATGCCTGGATACCATCTCAAGTCCGCTGCGCAAGACCTGTTCAATAACATGCACTATGCCAAATCCCAGGCGATTACCGAAAATCGGCCCTGGGCGGTGGTCTTTGATGTGAGTTCCCCGCATC
>JBFHFM010000430.1:0-2189 GCA_041583595.1 Trichloromonas sp.
ATTATCGCCTCGAAAACTTTCACGACCCAGGAGACGTTGTCGAACGCCTGGTCGGCCCGCAACTGGTTGGTACAGGGACTTGGCAACGAGGCGGCAGTGAGCCGTCATTTTGTCGCCTTGTCGACGAATGCCGGGGCGGTGAAGGACTTCGGCATTGATTCGGACAACATGTTCGAGTTCTGGGACTGGGTCGGTGGACGCTATTCCCTCTGGTCTGCCATCGGCCTGTCTATCGCTGTGGCGGTCGGCATGGATCGTTTTGAAGAGCTGCTGGACGGGGCCTTTGCGGTCGACGAGCATTTTCGCACCGCAGCGCTGGAAGAAAATATCCCGGTTCTCATGGCCATGCTGGGCGTCTGGTACAATAACTTTTTCGGCGCCTCCTCCCACGCCGTGCTGCCTTACGAACAGTACCTTTCGAGATTCCCCGCCTACCTGCAGCAGGGGGACATGGAGAGCAACGGTAAACGGGTGACGTTGAGCGGAGAGGTGGTTGATTACGCCACCGGTCCGATTATCTGGGGGGAGCCGGGAACTAACGGTCAGCACGCTTTTTATCAATTAATTCATCAGGGGACCCGGCTGGTCCCCTGCGATTTCATCGCCGGGGCCTGCAGCCACAATCCCCTCGGTGAGCATCATCCCATCCTGCTGTCCAACGTTTTCGCTCAGACCGAAGCCCTGATGAAGGGCAAATCCGAGGCCGAAGCACGGCTCGAACTGGAAGAGGCGGGGCTGGCTCCTGCCGAAGTGGCTAAGCTTTTGCCGCACAAAATCTTTCCAGGCAACCGACCGACCAACTCGATCATTTACCGTCGTCTGACACCGCGCACTCTGGGTTCGCTGATTGCTTTTTATGAACACAAAATTTTCGTGCAGGGGGTCATCTGGGGGGTCAATTCATTCGACCAATGGGGGGTGGAGCTTGGCAAACAACTGGCGAAAACGATCCTGCCTGAGCTGAAAAGTACGGAGCTGGTATCGGCTCATGATTCTTCAACCAATGGCCTGATTAATTATTGCAAAGATTTGCGCCGCCAGGACGGGTGAGGTGGGGTTCTTTGCTCCGGAGAGTTGTTGACGCGCTGAAGGGAAATTGGTAAGATGTCGTTTCAACGTATGTTTTTGGCAACTCTAATGTGTCTGTCTGGGGTTTTGCATGAATCGAATCGTTTCTGTTTTGCTCGGTGTCTTTCTGGTTTTCGTTTGTACGCAGGTTTTTGCGGATAATGGACCGAATATCGTGTCCTTCCCTGGCAAGGGGAAGCTCGGTTCGGTCAGCTTTAATCACTCGGCCCATCATGAGCGGGGTACCGAATGCGGCCTGTGCCATCATACCGGGGTGAATGAGGGCCGGTGTGCCGATTGCCACGGATATGATCCTGAGGCGCCCCATATCCAGGACGCCTTTCACCTGCTTTGCATCGGTTGTCACAAGCATGCAGGGCTCAGCGTGGAATGCGAAGATTGCCATGTGAATTAGGTGGACTCAGTCTGAAAACGACAACGGCCGGGGCAATATGCCCCGGCCGTTGTCATTTAAGGTTCAATTCCCGTTTTATTTCAGACGAATGCCCGCCTCGATCAGCTCAATTCTCCCCGCTTTGTATAGAGCTCCTACCGCTTTTTTGAAGGATTTTTTACTCATTCCCAACTGTTCGCGAATGGTTTCCGGGGAGCTCTGATCGTTCAGGGGCAGTTCTCCGGTTTTTGCCAGGGCTGCCAGGATCGTCTGTTTCGCCTCTTCTACCCCTTCGGCGCCGACTTTGCGCAGGGTCACGTCGATTTTGCCGTCATCACGCACATGCTTGATGAAGCCCGTCAGTCGGCTGCCGCGCTGTTGGCCGCTGCGCAGCTCATCCCGGTAGATCAGGCCGCTGTACAGGTCGTTGATGATCACCTTGACGCCGAGATCGGTGAAGGCCCAGATCATCAGGTTGACCTGATCGCCATTCCTAAGATCCCCCGCGCCCGATTCCAGGCACTGATCGATGCGGGCGGTGGCGACGATCCGTCCCAGATTGTCGAGGCAGAGTTTGACGAGATATTTGCGGCCGAGTTGCATGCGCTCGGTTTGTTCTGAAAAAGGAACCAGCAAATCTTTGTCCAGGCCCCAGTCGAGAAAGGCTCCTACCTTGCTGAGCTGGGCCACCTTGAGCAGTGCGAATTCACCGACTTGCGCCAGCGGG
>JBFHFM010000431.1:0-2165 GCA_041583595.1 Trichloromonas sp.
GCAAGCAGGCAGACGGTTTCCGTAATGATAAAACGCAGGGCAAACCACATCCGTTTGAAGGTGAAGCGCTCGTTCATCAGTTGAGGATGCTGGTTGGCCATCTCGTACCAGGCGAACAGGCCGCTGCTTGCGACAAACCAGACTGAAATTCCTAATACGGTGGCAATCAAGGCTAAAATAAAAAACATATGTCCTCCGTTTTGGAGAAGCAATTATGGCATGCAGGAGCAGGTGCGTCAACGCCTAATGGGGGCATAAGTCGCCGCTATTTTTGAAGTTTAATTCGGTGCAGCTGGCGGTGGCAGCGACGGCAGAGAGCCGTCAACCGTTCGAGACAGGCGGCGGCACTGTTGCAGTTATGGCAAGGTGGGCATCGGCCACGCTGTCCTTGCACGGGGCCAGACTGATTGGTGACGCAGAAGTGCTCGTAGCTGAGATGATGAATGGAAATACGGGACAGTTTGAGTGGCTTGTGGCAGAGGAAGCATTGTCCTTGTTGCCGTTGCCACACCTCCTGGCGAATCTCTGGATGACGCAGGATTCGCAGGGCGAAATTGTTCCACCTGCCGTTCTTGCCATGAGTTTGTCTGGCTTCAGCCAGTGATGGGTGTGGATGTAAAGGCATGGTGCGGTCAGGATCGGCCGGGGCGTGGCTGGCAGAGGTCGCGGCTGTCGTTGGCTTTGGCACCACACTTGTTGCAGACCACCGTGGGGTTGTTCGAGCGTCGGTCGATCTCTTCCATCAGCCCTTTCTGGCGAAGCTTGCACATATGCATATCGTGATAGCCGGGAGTTTCACATTCTTTCTGACTGCTCATGGTGACCTCCTTTGGTTGTGCAGCAATTATAGCGCATCCGCCCGATAAATCCTCCGGACTGGCGAAACGCGCACATATCTGGATTTTTCTTTGGCGGGTCTTTGTTGCAGATCCGAAAGTAGTCCTGTCGGGGACGGGCAGGCCATGCTGCGGGGCTGAGGCGATTTACGGGGACGATTGTTGCGGTTGATGAATTGGGCTAGATTGCCGCACAGCCGGATGTCAGATTCCATCCGTCGGTTCGGTCAGCGGAATGCTGAAGCTGACTCTGGTCCCCTGGCTTGGAACGCTCTCTACCTGAATTGTTCCGCCGTGGCGTTCGACGATGTTTTGGACGATGCTCATTCCAAGTCCCAGTCCGCCGATGGCGGTATTGGAGGCGTCGGCCCGGTAAAATTTATCAAAGATATGCTTCAGTTGCTCGGGGTTCATGCCGATGCCCTGGTCGCTGATGGTAATTTCATAGTTGTCGCCCCGTATTCTTCCGGTAATGGCAATAGTGCCCCCGGCCGGAGAATACTTGATCGCATTGCTCAGCAGGTTGTCCAGGACCTGGGCCATCCGGTCGGGGTCCATCAAGATTTTTTGCTGTACATCGCCGCAATCGATCAGGATCTCATGTTTAATCGTAGTTTTCTGATGATAGGGGACCACGCTCTCCAGCAGTTCGCTGATCGGGCAGTGGGTTTTGGCGAGTAGTAGTGGACGTCCTGATTCGATGTGGCTGACATCAAGCAGATCGTCGACAATTCGTTCGAGATTGCGTGCCTTTTCACAGATTAAGCGTAGAAATTCTTCTTTGTCGGCGCTGGAAAAACGGCGACGGCTTTCTTTTGTGGCTAGCAGTTCGGAAAAACCCATGACCGTTGTCAGGGGGGTGCGCAGTTCATGGGCCGCAGTCGATATGAACTCATTTTTCATTCGGTCCAGTTCTCGTTCACGTGTGACGTCGATCATCGAAACGATGACTTTACCCATGTTTTTTTCAAAGCCGGGCGCCACCGAAAGCCTCAAGTCGACCTCGATGTCCCGCCCGGAGAGGGTGCGATTGATGCCGGTCGTGTTGAACCGGGTCGCCCCTTCGGTCAGCGTCACCAGTCCGTTGCAGAACCATTCCAGTGATTTTTCAGCGAAAGTCTGCTCGAGGCTGATCAGCAGCTCATCCTTATCCCGGGCCTGAAACAGTTTCAGAGTAGCTTTGTTGACATCCAGGACCCGGATCATTGAGGCACATTTTTTCAGGGCTTCAGGATGCTGTAAGAAGTAGGCTCGGGGATCGCTGATTTCCTGGTTTTTCAGTTCGTCTAGAAAGGCTTTAACTGCGGAAAAGTCCTCTTCCCACAAGGC
>JBFHFM010000432.1:0-2103 GCA_041583595.1 Trichloromonas sp.
TTAGGATCAAAATGTTCATCTTGTGGATCAAGTGCGGTGTGGTCAGGATATCCGCCCCTGACGACCCTGGCCACTCCAACGATGACTGGTTCGGAGATATTGCTGTGATAAAAAAGAACACCGTCACCGATGCAAATCGAATCCCTGAGGAAGTTGCGCGCCTGATAATTACGAACCCCATTCCAGGAGGTGGTCTGTCCAGGTGCATTCACCAGATCGGTAAAAGAAAAACAGTTCGGTTCAGATTTCATCAACCAAAAATTTGCCATAAGATATCCATAAAATAAAAATTATTTTTGACTTCGGTCAAGGGGGTTGAGAACAACTCCGATTATTGTAAAGTTCAATAGGCCATGCAAATTATACACAGCCAAGGACGTAATTTCACCTGTTTAGAAAACTTTAATCAGATACAGGTACTTAAAACAAGAGAGGAGAAGTAACATGGGAATATTAGAATGGCTGGGAATATCATCGGAGCAAAAAAACAACAGCAAAAAAGAAGGAGAGATGAACATGTTTTGTTACCAATGTGAGCAGGCAGCCAACGGCGGTTGTACCAAGATCGGGGTTTGTGGCAAAAAACCTGAAATTGCAGCGCTGCAAGACCTGTTGGTCTATGGGCTAAAAGGAATTGCTTTCTGGGCCAACGAAGCCCGCAAAACCGGTAAAAAAGATACCGAAATCGATCGTTTCATGATTGAGGGTCTCTTTACTACCGTCACCAACGTCGACTTTGACGCTGAAGCCATTGCCAAAATCCTACGCAAAGGCAGCACCATTTTAGATAAAGCGCAAAAATTGGCCGGCCCTGTAAGTGGCGCCATCCCTGAAGCAGCCCAGGTGCAACTTGCCACCGACACTGCAGCTCTGATCAAACAAGGTGAAGCCCATGGTGTTAAAAGTGTTGAGATCGATCCCGACATCAAGTCGGTACAGGAACTTATCGTCTATGGCATGAAAGGTTACGCTGCCTACGCTGACCATGCCCTGATCCTCGGGGCTGAAAATGACGAAATCTACGCTTTTACCCATAAGGCTTTGGCGGCGACTCTCGACAAAAACCTCGGGTTAATGGATTTGGTCACCCTCGCCATGGAGTGCGGCCGGATCAATCTGGTCACCATGGAACTCCTCAACAAAGCCCATACCGACGCCTACGGCCACCCGGTACCAACCCCCGTACAGCTAGGCACCAAGGCAGGCAAGGCCATTTTGGTTACGGGTCATGATCTGAAGATGCTCGAGGAACTCCTCAAGCAAACCGAAGGCAAAGGAATCAACATCTACACCCACGGCGAAATGCTCCCTGCCCATGGTTACCCAGGTCTCAAGAAGTACCCGCACCTTGTCGCCAACTTTGGCGGTGCCTGGCAGGATCAAGCAAAAGAGTTCGTCAACTTTCCGGGGGCGATCATCTTCAATACCAACTGCATCCAGCGTCCTGCCGACAGCTATAAAGACCGGCTCTTTACCTGGGGATTGGTTCAGTGGCCAGACGTCAAGCACGTTGAGGGTTGGGATTTTTCCGCTGTGATCAACAAAGCTCTGGAGTGTGACGGTTTTCCCGATGCCCCCGGCAAAGAAATCCTCACAGGTTTCGGTCATAACGCTGTACTCGGAGTCGCCGATAAGGTCATTGACGCAGTCAAGGCTGGCCAGATCAAGCATTTTTTCCTGATCGGCGGTTGCGACGGCGCCAAATCGGGGCGCAACTATTACACCGAATTTGCTGAGAAGGCCCCCAAGGACACGGTCATCCTGACCCTGGCTTGCGGCAAGTACCGCTTTAACAAGCTCGACTTCGGCGACATCGGCGGCATTCCCCGTCTGCTTGACGTTGGTCAGTGCAACGATGCTTATAGCGCCATCCAGATTGCCGTCGCCCTGGCCGATGCCTTTAAATGCGGCGTCAACGATTTGCCGCTGTCAATGATCCTCTCCTGGTATGAGCAGAAAGCAGTTGCCATCCTTTTGACCCTGCTTCACCTGGGTATCAAGAACATCAAACTCGGACCAACATTGCCCGCGTTCATTACCCCCAACGTGCTCAATTTCTTGGTCGAGAATTTCAACATCGGCCCGATCACCACGGCCGAAGAA
>JBFHFM010000433.1:0-2082 GCA_041583595.1 Trichloromonas sp.
ATCGAGCGGAAGGCCGCCAGGTCGGGGGAATGGCGGGGAATAATCAGTTCGTAGAGCAACATCAGGATCGGAAAGAGATAATGCCAGCCACGTTTCAGGGTAAACCAGAACGCGGGAAGATCGACCTTGAGCATCCCCTTCATCCCCAGCTTGCCGGCCTCAAGGTGAACCAGCCAGAAGAGCGCCATGTAAGAGGCAAAGGCGGGAATCGCCGCCGACTTGCAGACCTCTAGGTAAGGAATGTTGACATATTCGGCGATAATGAAGGCCGCCGCGCCCATGACCGGCGGCATCAGCTGGCCGTTGGTCGAAACCGCCACCTCGATAGCGCCGGCTTTATAATCGGGGTAACCGACCTTTTTCATCATCGGGATGGTAAATGTCCCGGTGGTTACAACGTTGGCAATGGAAGACCCGGAGACGATCCCGGTCAGTCCACTGGCAAGGACCGCCGCCTTGGCCGGGCCGCCTTTGTAGCGACCGAGCAGGCTCATGGCCATGTCGATAAAAAACTTACCTGCCCCGGCCCGCTCAAGCATGGCACCGAAGAGGACAAAGAGAAAGACGATCCGCGCCGAAACATCGAGGGGAATGCCGAAAATACCCTCAGTGGTCAGGGAAATCTGACCGACATAGCGGGACACGCTGACCCCCTTGAAGGCCAGAAAATCAGGCATATACGGCCCAAAAAAGGCATAGGCGGTAAAAACCCCGGCGATCACAGGCAGGGCCGGGCCGATTACCCGGCGGGCGGCGTCGAGCAGAATGACCACCAGAAAAATGCCAATCACCAGGTCGCGACCATTAGGCCGCCCGACCCGGTTGGCGATTCCTTCGTAATCGAGAGCAATATAGAGGGCGGACAGCACGGCCAGAATCGCAATGAGGTAATCGGCAACGGGAATTTTGTGTGTTGCTCCCAGCCATTTAAGCCCGGGGATACGGATATCACGCCGCAGGGTCGGGTAAGAAAGAAAGACGATCGCCAAGGCAAAAGCCAGATGGATCGAACGGATAATGGTCGAGTCGAGCAGCAGCCAGCTCGACAGTGAAAGCTGGAACAACGACCAGCTCAAGGCGATGAACGGTACAATATAAGCGCTCCAGCCTGAGACCCGGCGCAGGCCGAGTTCCTCTTCTTCTTTCATCCGCTGGGCGGCGGCCACCCCATCTTCCCTGTTCTTGACGTCTTCGCTCATCGCGTCATCCCTCTTGGCAATACGTTACATAGTATGAATCACAGGGGCACGATACTCCGTGCCCCTGTCGAAACTCCCTAAAACCTTACTCTTTAATCAGGCCGGCTTCCTTGAAGTACTTCAAGGCGCCAGGATGCAGCGGAGCCGAGAGACCCTGGAGCATATTCTCACGAGTCAGCACCTCGAGCGCAGGGTGCAGCTTACGCAGTTCCTCAACATTTTCGAAAACTTCCTTGGTGATTTTGTAGATGACATCATCAGGCACATCGGAAGAGGTGCAGATGGTAGCCTTAACACCAAAGGTCGGTACGTTTTCTGTATTGGTTACACCAGGATACTGAGCCACCGGAATATCGGCCGGGGCATAGTAGGGTTGAGCGGCGACCAATTTCTGCACCAGGTCAGCGGAAACCGGAACGAAGGCTACCTTGCGGGTTCCGGCAACAGCCTCCTTGATCGAGCCATTGGGATGGCCGACGGTGTAGAAGTAGGCGTCAATGCGACCATCCTGCAGCATACCGGCAGCTTCGGCCGGTTTGATCCCCTCAATTTTGATATCCTTGTCGACGTCGATGCCAGCCGTGGCGAACAGGTCAGTGGCATTGACCCGCTGACCGGTCCCGGGGGCGCCGATGTTGACAATCTTGCCCTTCATGTCGGCAACGGACTTGATGTTTTGATCGGCGGCAGACAGGATGGTCACGGCCTCGGGATGAATGGCGAACATGGCGCGCAGTTTGGGCTGCGGCTTACCTTCCCATTCGCCAAGCCCCTTGTAGGCCTGGTATTGCAGATCGGACTGGACCACGCCCATCTCGAGGTCGCCATTCATCAAAGCGTTGACGTTAAAAACCGAGCCACCGGTCGACTCGACGGTCATGCG
>JBFHFM010000434.1:0-2078 GCA_041583595.1 Trichloromonas sp.
AGTTAATCCGCCAAGCCGTTCTCAGCGTCTCTGAACGTCGATGTGTTTTAGGTTGATCGTAAAAAAATGATCGCAAAAAACTTGACAGGCTTATGTTATGCAGGTATAAAGACGGCCTCTTGCATAGGCACGTAGCTCAGTGGGAGAGCACTACCCTGACACGGTAGGGGTCGACGGTTCAATCCCGTCCGTGCCTACCAGCTGAAATTCAGCCGGTAACGGTTTTGAAAAAGACACCTTAGGGTGTCTTTTTCTGTTTGTACCCGCGACGCTTTAATGAACCTGTTTGAGTGCCTCAACGATGGCAGTTAGGGCGTTGCGCCGCTCTTTCAGCTTATCTCGGTAATCTTTCTGGTCGGTGTTGGAAATTTCCATACTCAGATCCGATAGGGTTATTTCCAGTACTTCGCCAAGAACCTGCTGCTGTCGTTCGGTCAGTTCCAGATGTGTCATGATCCACCTCCTGATGCGCATTGGTTCGATGCTGCACTGGCCTTTCTTTCAGTTTATTCTTATTTTTCCCTGGTGCAAGCCGTTCGGATGTCGATAATTTTGAATACGTGATGGCAATGGTGAGATCTTTATAGTATTTTTATGCGGATATCAATGTGTGCTTACTAAAGATGGGGGATTAATCGAATGGCTAAAAAAATATTTATTGCATCGACAGGGCAGAACTCTGGGAAAACGACCACGAGTCTGTCGTTGATGTTCCTGGCTAAGAAAAAGTACGGGCGGGTCGGTTTCATCAAACCCCTTGGACCGAAATTTACCACCTACAAGGGCTTATCCATGGACAAGGATGCTGCCCTCATGGCGGGTGTCTTTGGTCTTGATGACGATATCGAGTACATGTCGCCGGTGGTTTTATTCCCGGATTCGACCCGCAAAGTGCTCGACGGTGAAATTCGTACCGAAACGTTGTTGGAGAAAATCCGTGTGGCTACGGCCGAGCTGGAAAAACGTTGCGACTTTCTGGTGATCGAGGGCTCCGGGCACAGCGGGGTTGGTTCGGTGATCGGTATGAGCAATGCGAGGATTGCCAAGGCCGTGAATGCTCCGGTGATGATTATCGCCGGCGGTGGCATCGGCAACACCATCGATTCTGTCAGCCTGAACCTCGCCCTGTTCAAGCAGGAAGAAGTTGAAGTGAAGCTGGTGCTGCTCAACAAGCTGATCGCCAAAAAGCGCGATACTTGTCTGCATTATTTGCGGCAAGCCTTTGCCGGGGCCAGTTTTCGGGTGGACGGCGGTTTCAACTATACGCCTATATTGGCGAACCCGACCCTTGCGCGTATTTCCAAGATTCTCGATACGCCCTTGCGCGGTGATGTTCGTGAAGCCTGGCGTATTGCCCATCATGTACAGTTGGCGACGGCTTCGGCGCAGCGGGTGGCTGACCTGCTCGATGAATCAAGTCTGCTGATGGTTAATAGTACTCGCGATGAACTATTGGTCATGCTGGCCTCCCTGTACAACCTTCCTGCGTATCGCAGAAGGATTGCCGGCCTGGTAATTCCAGGCCTGGCGCCGATTTCCAATATTACCCAGAAAATTCTGGATGACAGCAATATCCCTTATATTCGTACTGAAATAAGCAATTCCGAGGCGTTTACCCGGGTGACCAACGACGTTTCTAAGATTATTGTCGAAGATCGCGAAAAACTTGACCTGATTCGTTCGTTGGCTGAGACCGAAATTGATTTCGAGGCGATCGACGCCCTGTTGTGAGATGATGTGCCTCTTTGGTTTTGATGAGCCGCTGTTTCTGTTTTCCAGTGAAGCTGCCTTGTTTTAAGATTTTTGTGAATGCATTAAATTGACGAGTTTCGTTTTTTGAATTTGTTCATGCTATATAAAAACTATTTCCCCCAGTTCTGAATGGAAAAGAGGTCATAATGAAAATCTATAGGACTTTAGTGGCACTTGTTTTTCTCGTTGTTTTTTCTATGCCTTGGTCTGTATCGGCCGAGTCTTTGATGCTTTATGCTGCGGGAAGCCTGCAGGCCGCCCTTGGAGATGTGGCGGCTTCCTACGAAAACACGTATAAGACCAAAGTCATCACAAAATTCGGCCCA
>JBFHFM010000435.1:0-2021 GCA_041583595.1 Trichloromonas sp.
CCCGGCTCCAGCTTGTTGCTGCTGACAAAGCTCTTTTCGAACAGTTCGGCAAAACTTTCTTCGCCGTTTTCTTCCATCTCATCGATTTCGTCAACCATCACCCAACGTCCTTTTTGGTGGATTTACAGCCGGACCTCATGTCCCGCCAGATTACGCTCCCGAATTGTACCTGTGTTTTAAGCTCACGGCAAACATTAGATAACATCCACCGGCTACAGACTTGCACGAGCGACAACAACATTTATACTTTTATCAAAGTCAATAATTACGATGGGAGCTACCGCAACCACTTTTTCAAGGAGGAGAGCCATGACTGCCCAATCCAACGAAACCGATACCGTCACCCGGATCATCAAAGAATGTCACACCGGCAAAGAAGCCGCTGAAAAGATTTTCCAGGCCATCGCCATTGAAAAAAGCCGTTCGCTGCAACTTTCCGACGGTCCCATCAATATCAGCGAGGAAGACGCGGGTGAATTCGTTCAACGCTACAGCGCTGAAGTCGAAACAACCCTGTGGGAATCGAAACGACGTAAAAATTAAACCTTATCCCCTGATCAAACAGATAAGGGGTCCATTTAAGTTGTTCACAAGTATTGTAAACGCAAGAGCCTCTATCTAGGGGCTCTTTTTTTGGGAAATATTTCCAAATGATAGGTTAAGTATTTGAAATTCAGATTGATCACGATTTCGAATAAAAATTCAGGGCTGGACCAAACGAACTCCCCGCCAGTAAGTCCTATCTACTTAATCAGCCGCCGGTGCATCAAGCGCAGAGCCAGCGGGATGCCGATGGCGCAAAACGCCAGCAGGTAGGCCAGGTGCCAGAGCAAGCCCATAGCGAGATGCCCCATGCACAGGGCCCGGGCCAGGGCAACCAGGTGGGGCAGCGGGAGAAACTGGGCAAATATCTGGGCCCAGCCGGGGAGATTCTCGAGGGGAAAGAAGGTGCCGCTGAAGAGAAACATCGGGGTGATGAAGAGGAAGATGGGCAGGTTGAAGACTTCGATGGTTGGCACCAGGGCGGTGAAAATCATGCCGATGGCGGCAAAAGCCAGCCCGCCGAGCAGGGCCAGAGGAAAAAGCAGCAGCCCTTGGGGAAAGCTGACCAGCCCGAAGAGGCTGACCACAATCAGCATCAGCGACAAAGCGATGAGTGACTTGGTCGCCGCCCAGAGGATTTCGCCGGCAATCACTTCCTCGATATTCAGGGGAGTGGCGAGCATGGCGTCAAAAGTTTTCTGGTAATACATCCGGACAAAGGAATTGTAGGTGGTTTCGAAGAAGGCGTTGTACATGATCGAAACCGAAAGGAGCGCCGGGGCGATAAAGGCCGTGTAGGTGACCTCCTCTCCCTGGTAGCTGACCCCTTTGACCAGCACCCCGAGGCCAACGCCAAAGGCCAGCAGGTAGAAGAGTGGTTCGAGCAGCGGCGGCAGAAAGCTGATTTTCCAGGTCTTGCGATAGACCGAAAAGTTGCGCTGCCAGACCCGCAGGCAGCGAGAGGATATCTCAAGGCGCGGGCCGCTCATTCTCGCAACTCCCGGCCGGTCAGCCGCAAAAAAACGTCTTCGAGGGTCGCCTGACGCAAGCTGCATCCCACGCAGGATAGCTCCCGGTTCAGCTGGGCAAAGAGTTCACGGCCGCTGTGGTTATAGATCAATAGGCGCTGGGCGACCATTTCGTACTCGATCTTTTTCTCCTTGAGAAACTCGATCATGGCGGAACTCGGCGCGCGCACCTCGATGACCTCCCGGCCGACGTGCTGCTCAATCAACTCTGCCGGCGCCCCTTCAACCAACACCTGGCCGCGGTCCATAATCAGCAGACGGTCGCAGAGATGGGCCGCCTCTTCCATGTAATGACTGGTCATCAGGATAGTCAGCCCGGTCGCCTTGAGCTCTTCGAGACGCTGCCAGACCTGGTGGCGGGACTGGGGGTCGAGGCCGGTGGTCGGCTCGTCGAGAATCAGCAGTTGCGGACGGTTGATCAGCGAGCGGGCCAGCACCAGGCGGCGTTTC
>JBFHFM010000436.1:0-2020 GCA_041583595.1 Trichloromonas sp.
CAAGGGAGCCTTCTGGGAAGACCGCTACCATGCCACCGCAATTGAGTCGGGGGAGCATCTGCGGCGCTGCCTCGTGTACGTCGATTTGAACATGGTCCGGGCTGGCGTAGTAATTCACCCGTCGGAATGGAGCCATGGCGGTCGATATGGCAGAGGGGTCGGACCACGGCAAACTACTAATATGACAATAATTTTGCCATATTTTCGAGCTTAAACCGCCCTTAGAAGCCCTTTTTGGGGGGCACAATGGCAGTTTTAAGGAATAATCCGATATGGCCAGGAACAAATCAAAAAACTAGGGGCCTGCCATCCAATTAGAAATCCCTAGTCAACAATTCAACTACGTCCCCTCAGATGTCCAAGTGTTCGACGCCGTTCTCCCTCTGCTGAATCCAGCCGCGCGTATTCCGGTGTGCGGGCTGATCGCCCACTACAACGATACCGAGCTTCCAGCCGGACCGGATCGTCTCGGTCTATTGACCCGCACGTTACTGACCAAGCGGATCAAGATGCAGGGGTTCATCATCTTTGACGATTACGGTCATCGTTACGGTGAGTTCTATAATCAGATGAGCACCTGGCTCAATGAGGGCAAAATCATCTTCCGCGAAGATATCGTCGATGGCTTAGAAAACGCACCGCAAGCATTCATCGGCCTCCTCGAAGGGAAAAACTTTGGTAAACTGGTTATTCGAGTCGCGAAAAACTAATTCACTCCCTTCGTCAGGAGTTAACATGAAAATATTGATGGTACTGACCTCACACGACAAACTCGGCAACACCGGAGAAAAAACTGGTTTCTGGTTGGAGGAATTTGCTGCACCCTACTACGTTTTCAAAGACGCAGGGGCAGAGGTTACTCTCGCGTCACCACTCGGCGGCCAACCTCCGCTCGACCCCAAGAGTGACGCCCCGGATTTCCAGACCGAAGCGACCCATCGTTTCAAGGCCGACAACGCAGCGCAGAACCTATTGTCCAGCACGCTTAAGTTGACCGAAGTTTCCGCCGCTGATTTTGACGCCGTATTTTACCCTGGCGGACACGGACCCCTGTGGGACCTTGCCGAAGATCCCTCTTCGATTGCTTTGATCGAAGCGATGCTTGCTGCAGGAAAACCGGTTGCCGCCGTATGTCACGCCCCTGGCGTACTGCGGCATCCCAAAACCCCGGCCGGAGTTTCAGTGGTGCAAGGAAAAACAGTCGCCGGCTTCACCAACACCGAGGAAGAGGCCGTCGGCCTGACCAAGATCGTTCCCTTTTTGGTCGAGGATATGCTCAAGCAGAACGGGGGTAAATATTCAAAACAGGGAGACTGGGAGCCCCATGTCGTGTCTGATGGCCTACTGATTACAGGTCAGAATCCCGCATCGTCTAAACCGGCAGCCATAGCATTGCTGGCAAAATTAACTTAAATCATCGACAAGTGCGTCGATTTGCTTGTTGCGCCCAAGGGTGAGTGAGACATTCTCTAGCTCCTGGCTCAACTTGTGGCCCGTTTGGATAATCCTATCCTTTAATTCTGGCCCTTTTCCTCGCTGTCAGTGGCTATTAATCAAAATGGAGGTTGATGATGGATTTTCTGCGAATTTTGATTGCGATTCTTTTGCCGCCACTTGGTGTTTTTCTTCAGGTTGGAATCGGCGGGGCATTCTGGCTGAATATTTTATTGACCCTGTTAGGATACATCCCCGGGATCGTCCATGCCGTCTGGATCATCGCCAAGCGCTGAGGACATAGCCCGGGTTGACGATATTTCCTGTATCGCTATATGCGGGCTGCCCCCCTTTGTGGCCATCGGGGTCGGACCAAGACAACACCTTGTAATTGTTGGTAATAACCTTCAAAATACTGGCAAAAAACTGACTATAGGCCGATTTGGGGGGTAAAAATGGCGACCATGACTCATTTACGGGCATGGTACTGAGGGATAGTTACATGGCAAGAGCCAATCGACACTACATTCCGGGCTGCATCTGGCACATCACCCACCGTTGCCACAAAAAGGAGTTTTTGCTGAAG
>JBFHFM010000437.1:0-1983 GCA_041583595.1 Trichloromonas sp.
CTTTCTTCGTAGTAGCTGGTCTGGATCTCTACCTGGTTCTGGAGTTTGGCACTGTACAGGGCCAGGTTGAAATCGAGATCCCGAATATGGACGAGTTGGGCTTTGAGTTCTTGATTGGTATAAAGTGCAAACCCTGTGGCAACCAGAAAACCAAGGAAGGCGACGTTAACACAGAGCCATACTTTTTTTCGGATGGTATTAAGCAAACCTATGTACTCCTCGGTGTTACTCCAATCGAATCCGTTTGATACTGTTGTCGAGATGAATCGTGGCGATATAGCTAATCATCCTGGGGTCCGCAGCGACCGCTGTTTTTACCGACTGGTCATCGGGAGAGCGCCTTGGGGGGATGCCGGTTCCGGAAAAGAGTTCACGCTTCCAGTACATTTGAAACTGTTTCGGTGTTTTGTTGAGAATGTCGTGGACGAAACTCTGATGGGGCTCTCCCTCATTCTGCAGCAGGACATCGATGCTGTCGCCATTGTCCCAGAAGGTTTTTGTCCCGAGAAATATCTTTTTAATTTCCGCTTTGCTGAGGGTCTCCACCGGATTATCCCTGTTCACGATAATTGCGAAATCTGCGGCAAAAACCTCAGCAGATAGCAGCATCGTGGTCAGAAGGAGGAGTATGAAGCGATTCGTCAGCATCGTATCCCCCTTTCTAAAAATTGTACGAAGCTTTGAAGACTACATAGTTCCAGTCCTCTTTGGCTCCGTCAGGGTTATAAAGCGGGAGTTGCAGCGCGGCGCCGTTTACCTGGTGCCATTCTGCTTTTAGCCGCCAGTTTTCGTTTACATCCCAGTGCACTCCGAACCCCAGGTCTTTGCGCCAGCCCCAGAAGTCTGGTTGGCCCTGTGCGACGAGATTGCTGCCGTCGTGATCGTGTTTGTCAGCATAAAAAACGTCGTACAATACTGACAGACCAACTGGTTCGAGTGGGTAATAACAGAGTTGAACATAGCCTCCTTGAGAACGTCCGTCAGGGATGTCGATGTCGAGAACGGCACGGTCGCCGGTAAATTCCATGTATTCGGTGGAAAAAAGAAAGTTGTCTCCGGCATATTCAAAAGAAAAGACGACAAAATCCTTGTTATGCCCCGTGGCTTTACCGGAACGGGAGATCCATTGGGATTCACTGCCGCTGGTATCGAGGCTCAGGAGATCAAATTCGAATTCGCTTTTTCCGGTAAAGTACGAGACGCCGAACCGGATTCTCTCCAGCGGCGGGGTGTAGACCAGGGAGCCGCCATACACGTAACGGTTTTTGGCGTCGAAACTAGAGGCGGTGCCAAGGTTCTTTTTTGTCGCTATGCTGGTGACCAGGCTGCGCATCCCGCGGGCTTGTCCCGAGTCGTTGTGAAAAGTAACCTGACCGTAATACGCCTGATATGCCAGATCCCCACCTTGACCTAAGGTCAGATTGCCATACAGACTACCGCCGGTGGCGGCTACGTACAGGTTGCGTTTATTTTCGTCGTAGATGCTTTGTGGCAGAAAGACCATGGGCCGCAGAAAGTCGGAATCACGCCCCTGATTGTAAAGACCGATGGGAAGTTTGACCTTGCCGACGCGCACACCCAGCCAGTCGCGCCAGCGATAATCGATCATCCCCCAGTCGATGATGATTTTATTGTTACCCTCTTCGCCGAGATCGCGGGAGAGGAGTTGCAGGCCGATGCGTAGATTTTCGGTCAGTTCTGAATTAAAGGTCAGCCCGAATTCGTTGAACTGAAACGAACCATCAAGGGTGTCGCCGAGGAAGTTGTTGGTGTGGCTATCGATATAGCCCTGGGAGAGAAAACCGTTCACGCTCAGGTGCGTGCCCAAGTCGAAAGCCTGCCCCGAAAGGGGGACCATCATAAAGGTCAGCCAGAAGATGAAAATCCCGATATGTTTTTGTGACTGCGGCATGTGTCCCCATCATACTTGTCTGCCAGCCAGTTTCGGTATTCGAGCGAATTATTCGAACCGCACGAAACGGA
>JBFHFM010000438.1:0-1968 GCA_041583595.1 Trichloromonas sp.
ACCCATTTCGGTGGCAAAAAACTGGTAGGTGTTGCGCCCAACTTCTTTGGCCCGATTCATTGCCGTATCAGCATTTTTTAGCAGGGTATCGACATCATCACCGTGTTCAGGAGAAAGAGCGATGCCAATGCTCAAAGCAATATGCAGCTCGTGCTCCAGGATCTTGAAGGGAGACTTGAGGGAATCGAGAACCTTGGCTGCGATTTTGGCAGCGTCCTGCTTTTGTGCCAGCCCCTGCAGAAGGACCATGAATTCATCGCCGCCAAGCCTTGCCACCAAATCCCCTCGCCGCAGACATCGGGTTAATCGGTCGGCAACGGCCATTAGAAGCAAGTCGCCGGCGGCATGACCGAGGCTATCGTTAATGTTTTTGAAACGGTCAAGGTCAAGAAACAGAACCGCGCTGATTTCCGATTTTTGACGGGAATTAATCAGGATTGGCGCCAGTCGTTTGGTAAACATCCGTCGGTTTGGCAGACCAGTTAGAGAATCATACATCGACATGTAATCTATGGTTTCTCGGTTGGCCATCCCTTCCAGGCCCGCAGCGGCGCGGACGGCGAAGAGCTCGAGCATCGATTCGGCAAGGCGCTGGTTATCCAAAGTCCCTTCGCCGGCAACTGCCATAACACCATGGCATCGGCCAGAGCAGTCATTCAATGCGATGCCGACATAATTATCTACTTTCAGTTGATTAGAAAGGGGATCTAACGGGAACAGTTTTCTTACTTTGCTTGGGTAACAACATGAACCCTTTGGAATTATGATTCCGCAAGGCGTTCCCTCGATGGCAAACTCCAGGTTTTCAACAAGCTGACCATGGGAAAAGACGGCCACGGTCTTAACTCGTCCTTGGCTCTCATCGGTAAACCTTGCAATGAAAGCAGTGCTGGCGTTGGTAGTCTCTGCAAGGCTGTGAACCAGCGCGGGGAAAAATTGCTGACCTCTAGCCGATCCGACATTTCGGATCAATTGATAAAACTCATCTTGCTGGGACCTGAGGGTGTTCAGAAAACGGCGACCAAATAGGGCCAATATGCCGGCGGTGAGGATAATTAGACCAATGTCGAATTGAAGCTCTATCTGGGAATGCTTCTTTGGGTCGCCGCTTAAAAGGTCCGGCAAAGTAGTGGATATGGTTATCCAGACAAGGCCTAGAGTGACATAGGCCGTAATGATCAGGCGAATGAAACCCTTGGTCTTGATAGGCCGAATATTTTCAAAACAAAACTTCATCAGAAAGCCCCCCACAAGACGAAACCGAAAATCCACAGGGCAAGTTCCGTTAAATAACTGAATGATGCCTTTTTTTGTAGGGTCTTATTCATTTCTGGCGTGGTATTTAAGAGGAACTGCCAGGCCAACCCTTCCAACTATCTGAAATTAAATACTCTCTGGATCGAGAACTAAAGAGATTTGGAAGTATATATGCAACTAATGAACCAATAAGTGCCCCAGGCACCACATTAATGTCGAGGTGTATTGGTTATGGCAAGCCCCTATGACGCAGCCCTGACCGGATTTGAGCCGATGGAAGCCTTGGCCGAAAATCCTGCAAGATTCGCAGTGATGATTGCCCCGCACAGGTCGCTGCAACGTTGGGTGTTATGCTCTTTCGTGCGGATCAAACAAACGCTTGTATTCATCCATGGCGAAGCGATCGGTCATACCGGCGATATAGTCGCTGATGGTACGTTCCCTTCCATGTTGAATAAATTTTTGCTGGAATTCGTCTGGCAGCAACGTTGGTGTTTGCAGATAGCTTTCAAAAAGAGCATGGAGAATTCGTTCCGCCTTGACCCGCATTCTTTCAACCTTGTAGTGCCGGTACAATTTTTTTCTGAGAAAAATCTTCAATTCGTTATTTTTTGTGCGCATCTCAGGGCTTAAAGAAACCAGGCGACGGGAAAAGTTGCGAACGTCATCGATATGCGCAATACGGTTCTTTTCGAGTTCTTGAGACGTCGC
>JBFHFM010000439.1:0-1916 GCA_041583595.1 Trichloromonas sp.
GCTTTTCTGGCCCGCATCGAGGCAAGCGACGACAAAATCAACGCCTTTATCACCGTTTCTCGTGAACAGGCGAGAAAGGCGGCGGCCGAAGCGGACAAGAAGCTGGGGTCGGACTGTGGCGAACGAAAATTCGGCATATTGACCGGCATTCCCCTGGCCCTCAAAGACATTTTCGTCACCGAGGGGATCCGTACAACCTGCGCCTCGAAGATGTTAGACAATTTCATCCCTCCCTACGACGGCACCGCGGTACGCCGCCTCAAAGAAAAGGGAGCGGTGATCCTCGGCAAACTCAACATGGACGAATTCGCCATGGGCAGCTCCAACGAAAACAGCGCCTACGGCCCGGTGCGCAACCCCTGGAACCTCGACTGCGTCCCCGGCGGCTCTTCCGGTGGCTCGGCGGCGGCCGTTGCGGCGCTGCAAACAGTTGCGGCGCTGGGCACCGACACCGGCGGTTCGATCCGCCAACCCGCCTCCCACTGCGGAGTCGTCGGGCTCAAACCGACCTATGGCCGGGTCTCCCGCTACGGGGTCATCGCCTACGCCTCATCCCTTGACCAGGTCGGCCCGCTGACCCGGGATGTGGAAGACTGCGCCATCCTGCTCGGTGCCGTGGCCGGCTACGACAAGGCCGACTCGACTTCGGTCAACGCTTCGGTCCCCGATTATCTTAAAAATCTGAAAAAAGGGGTCAAGGGACTGAAAATCGGCCTGCCCAAAGAATACTTCATCGACGGCCTCGATACCGAGGTTAAGCAGGCGGTAGAAAAAGCAATTCAGACCTACCGGGAACTGGGGGCTGAAATCGTCGAAGTTTCCCTCCCTCACACCAAATACGCGGTCGCCTGCTACTACCTGATCGCCACCGCTGAAGCCTCGAGCAACCTGGCCCGTTATGACGGCGTGCGTTATGGCAAACGGATCGACGATGCCCAAGGCCTGATCGATATGTACATGCAAAGCCGGGCTGCCGGCTTTGGCGACGAAGTCAAGCGACGCATCATGATCGGCACCTATGCCCTCTCTTCAGGATACTACGACGCCTACTACATCAAGGCACAGAAGGTACGTACCCTGATCCGCCAGGATTTCCTCGAAGCCTTCAACGGAGTCGACGTCATACTCACCCCGGTGGCTCCGACCCCTGCCTTTAAAATCAACGAGAAATCCAAAGATCCACTGCAGATGTACCTTTCCGACATCTTTACCATCCCTGCCAATCTGGCCGGTACCTGCGCGATGAGCCTGCCCTGCGGCCTCTCCGGCGCCGGGCTCCCCATCGGTTTGCAGCTGATCGGTAAACCCTTCGGTGAAGAAACCATCCTGCAGGCGGCCCACGCCTTCGAGCAGGCCACCGAATGGCATAAGAAAGCGCCGAGCATTTAAGCGAATATCGTAGGGGCGAACCTCGTGTTCGCCCCGGTCTGGCCTGAAAAAACGTTCAAGGGCAAACACAAGGTTCGCCCTTACAGAAATATTCAATGAGGATTCAGTATGAAATCCAAATATGAAGTCGTCATCGGACTGGAAGTCCACGTCCAGCTGACCACCAAAACCAAGATTTTCTGCGGCTGTTCGACAGAATTCGGCCAAGCCCCCAACTCGCAGACCTGCCCGGTCTGCCTGGGCCTGCCCGGGGCACTGCCGGTACTCAATAAACAGGTGGTCGAATTCGCCATCAAGACGGGCCTGGCCACCAACTGCACCATCGCCCCGCGCTCGATCTTCGCCCGCAAAAACTATTTCTACCCTGACCTGCCCAAGGGCTACCAGATTTCTCAGTTTGAACTGCCGATCTGCGAGCATGGCCACCTCGACATCCATACCGAGGAGAGCGGGCCCAAGACCATTGGCATCACCCGCATCCACATGGAAGAAGACGCCGGCAAGCTGCTCCACGGCGACACACCGGA
>JBFHFM010000440.1:0-1884 GCA_041583595.1 Trichloromonas sp.
GCCCAGATTTCCTTCATGTCATCATTGGTTACGGCAATGCAGCCTTCGGTCCAGTCCCAGCCGATAAAAAACTCCTGGCCGTCACGATAGCGGTTTGGCACGCCGTGGATCATAATGTCACCACCCGGGTTAACGCCTCTGGCTTCGGCCCGTCGGCGATCTCTTTGGTTGGGATAGGAGACATGGATGGAGCGGTAGAATCGGCTTTGAGGGTTGCGTCTGTCGAGGGTATATCTCCCTTCGGGAGTCCGCTTGTCACCCCGGCGTAGTTTATGGCCAACGGGGTTTTTGCCCAGGGCGATCTCGTAACTGCGCAACACTTCTTCCCCCTTGTAGAGATAGAGCCGTCGCTCCGACTTGGTGACCACCACCCGGTCGGCGCAATTTGAGGCCAACGCCGGCAAGTTCAAGCCGAAGCATAAGATCAGGGCCAAGGGGAATGTTAGTCTTTTCATGAGCAAAACCTCCTGTTTTTCGGTAGGTTATGCTATTGGTTCAGCAAGTATTGTGCCGGGCGCATGATTTCCGGGTGCTACCAATTTAACGCGGATGACGTTGGGGCCATGGCCTTGCCCTGGTGATTTTCGGTGCTCTCGCGGACCGATCGGGCGAAATCACTTGGCGAATGTTTAAAATAGCTTTGCTGAAAGCAGGCGACTTTGGGCTTTGTCTTCGTGACCGGCCTTGATAAGCTTTAATATATTATCACTATAAGATTTATTCGAAAAGGATTTCAAGGTGCGGGTATTCTCAATAATTGGCTGGTATCTTTCTCCGCGTCTTTCGAGCCACTCAAGGCCTTTATGACTTCCTGGTATTTATTCAGTGTGGCCGCCCTGCTGCTGCTTGGCAGCCAGCGTTTTCTCTACAAGGTGGTAGCCGAGCGCAACTGCAGTTCTTCCCTGACCACGACGGTCTTCATGGGCACCGTGTGTCTGCTGAGCGGCGTGGTTTTTTTGGCGTCGGAGGATGAGGTCGGCAGCCTGTCGATCCTGATTGTCATGTCGTTGGTCAACAGTTTGGCCTTCTCGGTCGCCACCGTGGCCCACATGGAGGCCCTTCGGCACCTGCCGGCTACCCTGACTTTTCCGCTCACCCGCCTCAGTATCCTGGTGGTTATCTTCTTTTCCCTGGCTTATTTCGGGGAACGGCTCGATCCGCTACAGTGGGCCGGGGTCCTGGCCGGCTTGGCAGTGATCGTCGTGATGGCCGGTGAAGCCAGGGGCGCTGTGCGTCCCGATGGCAATACCCGCACCGGCCTGCTGCTGATCGCTACCTGCGTGCTGTGCGGCGCGCTCGCTTCCATTTCCAGCAAGCTCGCTGCGATCGCCACCAGCAAGACCGCCTTCATGGCTCTCTCTTATTTATTGGCGACCGGTTTTTCTCTGGCCATCGAGAGCAAATGGGGGAAACGCAGGGCGACGGATTCCCGGGGCGAGGCGGTCAAACTTGGCATTCTCATGGGGTTGCTTAATTTTTTCGGGTTTTATGCGTTTCTCAGTGCTCTTGCAAGTGGCCCGCTGTCGGCCATTGCCCTGATCACCGGGATGCACTTCGTTATCGCTATGATCCTCTCGGTGCTGGTCTACCGAGAAAAAATCACTTCGAGGCGACTGCTCGGTATCGGTCTGACCCTGTTGGCGGTTTTTTTTCTCGGGCGCTGAGTTTGTATTGTTAAGAGCAAAAGATCTTCCTGGCCCTTTACATTGGCCGATTTCATGGTAGTCTTATTGCAAATAAACGAGCCAAAGGAGGATGACATTATGACTGTCTCTGAGCCACCTGGCCACTTAGGAACCACCTCATAAAATCATACGTTGAAATATTTGGAACATCCAAAAAAAATCCCCCAAGGGGATTTTGAAAGAACATCTCAAAAAAAGA
>JBFHFM010000441.1:0-1745 GCA_041583595.1 Trichloromonas sp.
CAGCTTCGATGGCCTTGGGGCCTTCTCCACCCGGATTGATCAGCCACAGGCGGCCAGCCGCCCCTTCGATGCCCAGCGCGACGGTCTGGTGCCTAGCGGTGGCGCAGCGACCCTGGTGCTTGAGCGTTATGATCTGGCTAAGGCTCGCGGGGCGACAATTCTCGGTGAAGTCAAAGGCTACGGGTTTTCTTCGGATGGGGAACATCTGTCGGTCCCCAGCCGTAATGGTCTGCAGCGGGCCATGCGCATGGCCTTGACCAATGCGGCCCTGCAACCGGCGGATATTGATTACCTCTCTGCTCATGCCACCTCGACCCCGGCCGGTGATGCCGCCGAAGCGCAAAACATCAGCGCCGTTTTCGGCGAACACACTCCCTGGGTTTCCTCACTGAAATCGATGACCGGGCATGAACTCTGGATGTCGGGCGCCTCCCAGGTCGTTTATTCGGTGATTATGGCCCGCGAAGGGTTCATTGCTCCCAATATCAATTTTTCTGAACCGGACGAATATTCGAAGCGACTCAAGATTGCGGTGGCGACAGTGTCTCAGGCGCCAGAACACATTCTCTGCAATTCCGCCGGTTTCGGAGGGACAAACGCCTGTCTGGTGTTAGGATTTGATGGATGAGATACGACTACGTGGTCATCGGGGCTGGAGCTTCTGGGATGACTGCGGCGTTGGTGCTTGCAAAAAACGGCTATCGGGTTGCTCTGGTTGAGAAATACCCCTCTGCCGGTCCGTTGTTGAATAGTTTTGTCCGTCGCGGGATACGATTTGATGCCGGATTTCACTATTCTGGCGATCTCGGCAAAGGACAAGTGATTGACCGGTTTTTTCGTTACCTCGGGTTCTCCGATTTGCTGCGCACGGTACCGTACCAATCGAATGGTTACGATGTGTTCCGCTGTCGAAATCCCGAGTTCGAGTTCCGTTTTCCCTTTGGTTACACGGCCCTTCGGGAAAAGCTGGTGGCTGCCTTTCCCGATGAGCGCCAGGCCGTTGATACCTATCTGCAGGTCATTGAAAAAATCAGGTCCGCGACGGAAAACGCTATTTTGGTCTCGGCGACATCCAGGGGCTATTTGCAGGGGTACGAATCGGTCAGCCTGAAAACTTTTCTTGATAGCCTGACCGGCAATTCCCTACTGAAGGCGCTCCTTTGCAGCCACTGTGTCCTCTATGGCGTCACTCCGGACCAGGTTCCGCTCTCCCTTCATGCCCAGGTCGTCGGCTCCTATTATCTTTCGGCGCACCGTATTGTTGGCGGAGGAGAAAGCCTGGTCGCTGCCTTTAACCGGCGGATGGAAGAAGCCGGTGTCGAGATTCTCTGCGGTCGCGGGGTGCAAAAGCTTCTCGCCTCCCATCCCAGGGGGGTGACGGGGGTTCAACTGGAGGATGGCGAGGTCCTCGAGTGCCGGGGCTGTATCTCCACGGTTCACCCGCAGACGCTGCTTCAGCTGGTGCCCTCCGGGCTGTTCCGGTCGGTTTATTCAAAACGTCTGGACGGCCTGAAAGAGAGCGCTTCGGGCCTTATTCTCTATGCCGAAAGCGTTGCACCGATCGAGTTTTTGGATGGGGCGAATTTCTATCTTGCAGAGCATCCCGAAGCCTTTTTTAAGCCAATGTCCGGATCTTTGCAGCAACGGCCGATCTTCCTTTCAGCGGCCCGTAGGGTTTCGGCCGATTCTCAGCCTCAGGGTTTTTTTTCCATTTGTCTGACGCTTCCGGAATTTTCCCGGCAGGG
>JBFHFM010000442.1:0-1658 GCA_041583595.1 Trichloromonas sp.
GCCAGGCCAAGCAAAACCGAGGTGGAAAAAAACAGCAACAATACATCGATGGGAATCATGGTTTCTCCCGCGTAAAATAGTGGAACCGATAGTATCCAACCCGCACACAATTTTCAACCATGCACACATTTAATCTGGATTGATTTCTGCCCTGTGAAACTTTTTTTATATGGTTCAGCCTTCTTGTCGACAAGAAAGAGGTGAAAGTATTGGCGCTATCAAGACGGGCAGTCATTTATGGATAAACAGGACGTTAAGCATTTAACTTCGGCAACAGTGGGTCAGTGCTCTTTTCAGGTAAAGACTTCTGTCGGGATTCCTTCTTTTGAAACCTGGCTGGCCGATTCTCTGGCGACGACGCCCCACAGGGGCTGGAAAAGCGCGCTACCTCAAAATACAGGAAGCTCTGGTCGGGGAGAAGGAGAGGTCCCGGGAATTTTCCTGGGGACGACCCAAATTAATCATAATTTGTACGGCGAACTAACCACACGGGTCACGAGTACTGGATTATGAGTTTGACTTCTCGGAGGACGGGGGAGTAACTTATGTTATTGAATTGATTGTATGCGGTATGTTTATAGGAGGTCGAGCCGATGAGTTCGGAGTAGGGAAGGTCCGTTTTTTAGAGGTCGTTTTTAACGGTGATGTGCCGTTGAAAGCGACTTTTTTTATTTGATTGTGGCCGGAACACTATTGGGTTGATGTGACTGATAATAACTATTTGTAGGCTTGGTTCGGTGCTGGGTCGGTCGCTGGTAAACGATGAGGCTAATAGGTACGGTTGGGGTTCAGGGGATCGTTAATCGAATGGCGCTTGAATCATATCTACAGATGTTTGCACGTCTCACACGCGCACCTAACGCGATTTTCTCCGCGATGACCAAACGAAAAGCCCCGCACAAGCCGCTGCTCGTGCTGGCGGTGATCGACCTTGTCCGCCAGGGGGCGATCTCTTCGCCGGTAATTGATGTAACCGGGGACCTGGTTGAACTCAACGAACTCTTCAACAGCTATTGGCGCCGAGTAGCACCGCTTGGGCACAGCAGCAGCATTGCCTTTCCCTTTTCACGGCTCAACGGTGAACCCTTCTGGACTCTTCTCTCCAGCGACGGCCATGAGGTCGACGCCCGTCGTTTGAACATCAACAGCGTCACCCAATTGCGCCGCCACGCCTGTGCGGCTCGTATCGATGTCGAATTGTTTGCTTTGATGAGGGATGATGCCGGGGCGCAGGCGCTGCGCCAGGTGTTGCTCGAAGCGCACTTTTCCCCTGAAGGACAGCAGGCCCTGGCTGAGCAGATCGCAATCAATGACGAGGCGTTCAGCTACAGCCGCGATCTGTACGAAAAGGCGCATCAGCCTCTGGTGGCCGAGACGGTCGAGGCGGCTCAGTACAAACCGGTCGCCAGGGATCAAGGGTTTCGTCGGGTTGTCGTCTCTACCTACAATCACCGCTGTGCCCTGTGCGGTCTGCGCATCGTAACACCCGAAGGGCATACCGCCGTCGATGCCGCGCATATTGTTCCCTGGAGCAAAAGCCAGAACGATGATATCCGCAACGGCATGGCTCTCTGCAAGCTCTGTCATTGGGCGTTTGACGAAGGGATGGTCGGTGTGTCGCAGGAGTTCAGGGTGATCACCTCACGGCAGATCGGGAC
>JBFHFM010000443.1:0-1655 GCA_041583595.1 Trichloromonas sp.
GGTAATGAATTGATTCGCCAAAGTCGGGACGTCAATAACCGGGTAAAGGTGAAGTTTCCAGCCTCAAAAGCTTAGGTGTAGGTTCTTTTTGTATTTTTAGATAATGTTAAGGCTTTAAAGTGTTTGCCGATTAGATTGGAGCATACGTGTGAACAATAACGACATCTTACGCCGTATCCGCTATACCTTTGATTTCAATGATTCGAAAATGATCAGTCTCTTTGCTCAGGCCGATTATACGGTCACGCGGGAGCAGGTCAGCGATTGGTTAAAAAAAGAGGAAGACCCTGCCTATCAGCGATGCAGCGACACTCAGTTCGCGATTTTTCTGAATGGTTTGATCAATGACCGGCGGGGCAAAAAAGAAGGTGCACAACCAACCCCGGAGAGACATTTAAACAACAACATTATTTTGCGGAAATTGAAGATCGCTTTAAATCTCAAAGACGAAGAGATTTTGGAAATGATGCTCCTGGCGCAATGGCGTATGAGCAAATCGGAACTCAGTGCGTTTTTTCGCAAGCCGGATCACAGGCACTATCGTGAATGCCAGGATCAAATTTTGCGTTATTTTCTCAATGGTATGCAGCTGAAATATCGCGGGAACAGCCCGTTGACTGAGGAGTCCGAAGGTCTGTAGATTTTTCATGGGCGCCACGGGGCACCCATTAAAGAAATTGCAGGGCCCAGTGAAGGATAAATGAGGGGATTGTTATCGGATTTAGCCGATGGCAATCCCTTCCGCTGTTTTATGCCAGATTGATGATGCCTTGAAAGTGATCTGATTGCCGTTAGACTTGTCCTGTCTTTCAAACTAATCAGAGGTTTTTGAAACCTTCTAAGACAGGAGGTCCAATGCTTACCATCCATGTCAATGGCCAGTCTCATCAGCTCGATGTTGCTCCTGATACTCCCCTGCTCTGGGTGCTTCGCGATCAGCTTCAGCTTGTCGGTACCAAGTTCGGCTGCGGGCAGGCCTTGTGCGGTGCCTGCACGGTTCATGTCGATGGCGAGGCCATTCGGTCGTGCGTCACCCCGGTTGCGAGCGTGGTGGGCAAGAAGGTGGTTACGATCGAAGGATTGCCAGCCGGGCTCATGGACTCGTTGGAAGCGGCCTGGGTTGCCGAAGAAGTGCCTCAGTGCGGCTACTGCCAGCCCGGGCAGGTTATGGCCGCGGCCGCCCTGTTGGTACAGACCCCAAAACCGACGGATGATGACATCGATAAAGGAATGTCCGACAATCTCTGCCGCTGCGGCACCTATCCGCGCATTCGCAGGGCCATCCATCGCGCCGTCCGCGAACGGAATAAGAGGAGGACCTCATGATGGATATCGAACTGCGACGTCGGGAGTTTCTGCTTGCCAGCGCCGCTGTTGGCGGTGGTCTGGTTCTGGGTTTTTACATCCCCTTCAAGGGGGCACCCATCGCGGCAGCCTCCGAGCCGCCAGAACTTCAGCCCAACGCCTGGTTGAAAATCGGCGAGGACGATCGGGTGACGATTATCGTTGCCAAATCGGAAATGGGCCAGGGGGTCTGGACATCGCTGCCGATGTTGATCGCTGAAGAACTCGATGCCGACTGGTCCCTTGTGCAGCCTGCGCAGTCGGGGGTGGCGCCGGTCTACAACCACACCGTCTATGGGACCATGGTGACC
>JBFHFM010000444.1:0-1624 GCA_041583595.1 Trichloromonas sp.
ACCCCTTCAAGGAATACAGTCTTTTGGCTGCTTGTGTTGAAAATGAGATTCCGGTAACCGTTCACGTGGCCATAGGCACTGACATCATTCATCAGCACCCGGAGTTTAATGGAGCTGTAACGGGAGAAATGTCCGCCCGGGACTTCCGCCTGGTGACCTCGGTAGTGGCCGACCTCGGCGACGGCGGCGTCTGGTTGAACGTTGGTTCGGCGGTGCTGCTCCCTGAGGTCTTTCTAAAGGCCTTGTCGATCGCCCAGAATCTCGGTTATCATGTCGAAAATTTCAGTACGGCGAATTTTGATATGACTCAGCATTATCGGCCTCTTCAGAATGTGGTCAAGCGTCCGACTTCCGGTTCGGGCAAGGGCTATACCCTGACAGGACATCACGAGATCAATATCCCTCTGTTCGCGGCCGCCGTTTTGGATCGTCTTGGCAGGTGAGGCTGATGGGGCGGAAGGCGTGAGGCGGAAGGCGTGATACATAAACAAAAATGAGCTGCGTTTTTTCTCCTCACCTCTCACTGGCCAACATCCAATAGGGTTTTTATATGAATCGCATAGAAATTGAAGAATTCCTTGGAAGCTTGAAAAATATCCGGGCGCTGGTCATCGGTGACCTGATGCTCGACGAATACCTGTGGGGTAAAGCCGAGCGTATTTCCCCCGAAGCTCCTGTGCAGGTTGTGGATGTCGGGCGCGAAGATTTGCGTCTGGGCGGTGCGGGAAATGTGGTTAATAACCTGATTACCCTCGGCTGCCATGTCCAGGTGGTCAGCGTTCTTGGAGACGACTCTGACGGGCTTCGTCTGCGTTCCATGCTGGAGGCCAAGGGGATTGCCGTTGATGGGATCTTTATGGCTTCGGGGCGCGTGACCAGCCGCAAGACCCGGGTGCTTGCCAGCAACCAGCAGATGCTCCGTATTGACCGTGAAAGCCGTGAGTCGATCGCCCCCGGCCTTGCCGAACAGCTGGTGGCACATATCCGTAGCGTGGCTGACCAGTTCCAGGTCATCATGGTGTCCGATTATCTCAAGGGGGTTCTGACGGAACCTCTGCTGCAGGCGGTGATTGCCCTCGGCCGTGAAAAGAAGATTCCTGTGGTGGTCGATCCCAAGGGGGATGATTACAGCAAGTATTGCGGCGCAACCCTGTTGACACCGAACCGCAAAGAGACTCAGAAGGCATCCGGTGTTGCGATCGTGGATGAAGTCTCCCTGGTGCAGGCCGGCCGCACTCTGCGACAGAACCTCGATCTCGATGCTCTGGTGCTGACTCGCAGCGAAGAAGGGATGAGCCTCTTTCTTCGTGATGGCCAGGAAATCCACATGCCCACCGAGGCACGTGAGGTGTTCGATGTCTCCGGCGCCGGCGACACTGTGCTGTCCGTGATCGGGGTGGGTCTTGCCGCGGGGTTGAGCCTTGAGCAGGCGGCTGTCGTTTCCAATCTGGCCGCAGGGGTCGTGGTCGGCAAAGTCGGCACATCTACGGTTTCGCCAGAAGAAATATTGCAGGCTGCTGGTGGCTTTCATGCCGATACGGATCTTAAAATCAAGGGGCGCCAAGTCCTCAAAAATGTCCTTGACCGGGAGCGGGAGCGGGGTCGACGCATCGTCTTTACTAAT
>JBFHFM010000445.1:0-1567 GCA_041583595.1 Trichloromonas sp.
ACCCTGGGCCTTGGCTTGTTCAAGTCGTTCGAGAGCATCATGGCGATAGGGATTGATGCTGGCACCAAAATAAAGGTTGGGGTATTTGGCCGTTTCGCGAGCGAGAAAATCATTGGGGATGTAGGTTTCGGTCCGCTTACAGTCGAGTCGGCCAGCTGCATCGATTACGCCGTCCAGCGCCAGTAACACTGCGCCCCCGACCTGGTTTGATTCGGCCAGTTGTGCAGAAATTCTTTTTACGATCAGTCCGTCGCCCTGTCGAAGAAGTTCCTTTTCAGTGACTCCGAAAGCGTTCAGGTAGATGCGGTATTTCCAGCTGGACCGGAGCCGCTCGGAAATGAAGGCCTCGCTCCCTCCGGCTCCGATCCCGGCAATATGACAATGCATATCGAGAACAAGGGATTTATCGGGCAGTGTCGTCGTTGAATTTGCCGTAGGGATGACAGCACCCAGGGCCAAGCCGAGTGCCAAAAGAGTCAAGATAGAAAAGAATGTTACCTGCGTCATGGATTCGAGCCTCCTTGTGTAAGTGGATGCTCGAATATTTAGCAGCGATTGTGCCAGTATGAGTCAGTAGCTTTAACTGCTCGTAAAATATATAGTTTTTTGTTTTATGGTAATGGCGTCAATCTTGAGGCTTTAGTGGTTATTGTGCAAAAAATGTATAGCCAATGATCTTTGAATGCCTATTGTTCTGTGTTTTATGGTTTGTCGTGATGCACACAGGTTCCGGATGGAGACGAACTAATGGCCCGTTCGACTAATCCTACCCTTTAATTCTGGCCTTTTTCTTCGCTGTCTGCGTAGTGCTTCTTTTGTTTATGGCAGGCCAGGCCTGCATCGGCACATCATGACAGCATGAAAATGACTCAAAATTATGCGTAAGGATTAACCAAACGGGCCAATTGGTCAGTACCTTTGCGGTGTCTTCCTCTCAGAATTCAAATGCGAGTTGAGCCGTAGTGGTATGGGTCAGGTCATTGTCCGCTCCCTTGGCGTCCCCCCGCAGATATTCAAGAGCAAGGATCGTATTCTCATACACCCCATAGGAAACGGTGGCACCGTAACGGGTTTGGTCATCTTGGAAAGCATGGGCACCCTCGGCACGCAGAGCCAGTTGAGCCCGCTCCATCGGTGTCCAGGCCAGTTCGAGATTCCAGGCCCGAGGGCGGGTTCCGGTCAGGTCCTCACCCACGGCGATCACCTCGTTGTCAAATCCTTTGATCGCGCTGACATATTCCCCTTCGAAACCGAAAGAACCGAGGGCCAGTGAGACAAAGGCAGTAGCACCGGGAACGCTTGATTTGTAGAAGGTTTCGTCTGTTACGAGACCATTGTCGCTTTCAGCGATGTCGCTGATATAGGAGGCGCCAAAGGCGATCCCCTCAGTTGGCGTTATTTCAAGGGAGGCTACCCAGGAGTCGATGTTGTCGTTATCCCCCTCGGTGTCGACGTCCCCGTTGAAAATGCCGGTTTTCAGGGTCCATAATTCACCTTCCAGGGCGAATAGAGCCGCGGTGCTGTTGGTCTCTCCCAGGTCGAGAGTGAGCGGGTCGGTCACCATAAA
>JBFHFM010000446.1:0-1545 GCA_041583595.1 Trichloromonas sp.
CTTGCGATCATTGCGCTTCCGGTCCTTCTGATTTATCCGGTGGTGACCGTGTTGCTCGGCATGTTGCTCGAACGCAAGTTATCTCAACGCGAGGCTGAATGCCTGGTGGGGGTGCGTGAGCGCCGGTTTCGCAAGATGATAGAAAAGAGCGGGGATATCATCCTGTTGGTCGATCCCCTGGGGCGAATCAATTACGCCAGTGAATCGGTTACTCGAGTTCTCGGCTATTCTGTCGAAGAGATGCTCGGCAGGGGGCCGACCGAACATGTTCACCCGGTGGACCTCCCGATGGCGCGAGAGGTGCTGTCCGCGCTGCAGGGCCGCCCCGGAGAGTCCCGGTCGATTCGCTTTCGCGTTGGCCATCGGGACGGTCACTGGCTGTGGCTTGAAATGGTCGTGACGAATTTACTGGAGGATCCGGCAGTTGGTGCCTTTGTGGTCAACGCCCGCGATTTGAGTGAGCGCCAGCAAATCGAAACAAGGTTTGAGCAGCGGGTGAAAGAGCGGACCGGCGAGCTTGAGAAGGCCAAAAGCGAACTTGAGTCCTTCAGTTATGCGGTCTCCCATGATATGCGAAAGTTCCTGAAGGCCATTGACGGATCCTCGAAAATTCTGCTTGAAGGGTACGCCAAGGTGCTTTCCGACGAAGGCCGGCGTTTGTTGGACATGGTTCGGGGTAATGCCCAGAGGATGGATGAAAGGATCAACGCCCTGCTGGCATTTTCCAGCGCGGGACGCGTTGAGTTGCAGACTTCCCCCATCGACATGACGCGACTCGCTCGTTCGGCCTATGACGAGGTCGTGCCAGAGAGCATCCGCGACCACTGCGAGTGTACGATTGCACCCCTTCCGACGTCCTCAGGTGATTCTGACCTGTTGCGGCTGGTCTGGAGCAACCTGCTGTTTAACGCGATCTCCTGCTGCGAGGGCCGGCAAATGCGGCGTATCGAAGTCGGCGGTTATGAGAAACCGGGTCACAGGGTTTATTTTGTGCGGGACAATGGGGGTGGTTTCAATCTGAAATTGGCCGACAAACAGTTTGGCGTCTTTCAACCTCTGCACGGGGCCGAAGAGGTTGCCGGGACAGGGATGGGGTTGGTTATCGTCAAGCAGATCGTTGAGCGGCACGGTGGCGAGGTCTGGGCCGAAGGTGAGGAAAACAAGGGGGCAACCTTCTATTTTTCCTTGCCGGAAAGGTAGCCTGAATTGAAGAAAAAAGACAGTCTTCCCGAAAAAATGCGGGTCTGCGGTATCGCTGAGCGGGCCATGTATAAAGCTACCTATGAAATCCTGCATCCTGTTTATGAAAGCGCCCTGCAAAATCTGGTGAGCGAAATCCGTCGCCTGCTGGAGCACCATGGTTATACCCCCACTATAAAATCCCGGGTTAAACGCTTTGGCGCATATTTCGACAAGCTTCTGCGCCAGAGCCGGCAGCTGGAAAAGCTAAGTGATGCGGATCCTGAGTTGACTGATCTGCTTGGCATTCGACTGGTCTGTCCGTTTCTCGAAGATCTTGAAGCCATCGAACGCCTGTTGGCCAAG
>JBFHFM010000447.1:0-1520 GCA_041583595.1 Trichloromonas sp.
CACTCTGGCGGCTTCCTCAAAAAAGACCTCAAGCAACACCGGAAGATCTTCGAGCCGTTCCCGAAGCGGCGGTATGTGCACATGGTGCGCCTTCAGTCGATAATAGAGGTCACGACGAAAATCGCCCTGATTCTGACGTTCCTCCAGGTCAATATTGGTGGCAAAGATAAAAGTTGTTCGAGAGCTACGAGGCACATCGCTTCCCAGTTGAAAAAACTCTCCCTCCTGCAGAAGACGGAGCAGCTTGACCTGCGAAATCAGACTGAGATCGCCGATTTCGTCGAGAAACAAGGTGCCGCCAGCCGCTTCCACGATCACTCCCAAACGTTCCTTGTCGGCACCGGTAAAGGCACCACGGGTATGCCCAAAAAGGGTATCGGAGAAGTGGCTGTCATCAAGACCCGCCACATTGACGGCCACCCAGGGCGCATTCGGCCGCCCGATCTGGTGTAATGCATGGGCGAAAAGTTCTTTGCCGACCCCGCTTTCGCCGGTAATCAGAATCGGTTCGCTGCTACAGGCCACGGCTTCGACATACTGAAAGAGCGCGTACATCTTTTTGCTGCGGGTATAAATCCTGGAAAACGCCTCGGGATATTCAAGTTCACCGTCCAGAACCTGTTTTTTAAGCCGCAAATTTTCTTTCACCAGCGACTTGATCGTCATGGCTCTCTGAATACCGGCGATCAAACGCTCCTTTTCTTCAGTTTTAACATAATAGTCACTCGCCCCCATCTGTATGCAGCGCACAGCGATTTCAAGCTGATTCAACCCACTGAGAATGATAACCGGGATCTCGGGAAATTCCTGAACTATCATCTGCAGCAAATCTTCGCCAGAAAGATAGGGCATCGTCAGGTCGAGCAGAATCAGACCGACATCCTGGTCGGCCAGAATATTCATAACGTCCCGACTGTCGCTACAGCGGATGATGTTATTGAAACCAAGCGTCCCCTTCAAAGTCAGGGACATGGTACGCAGCCAGGCTTCTTCATCATCCACCAACAATATCGGTAATGGCGGATACAATTCGTTACTCATGAATATTCACCTCTGGATAGACCGGAAGATAGAGGCTGACCGTCGTCCCCTCGCCGGGGATCGATGAAAATTCAAAACTGCCCTTATGATCCTCGACAATCCTCGATGCCACCGAAAGCCCGAGACCTGTACCGCCATGCTCCCGCTTGGTCGTAAAAAACGGGTCGGTAACATGAGGGAGATCACTGGTTGAAATACCGACGCCCTCATCCATCACTATCAGCAAATTTCGTTCCGTCTCACGTTCGTACCGGGTCGTCACACGTATCCCCTTATCTTTGGAGGGAAGGGACTGACATGCATTGATGATCAAGTTGACCACCACCTGTTCGATTCGCTGAAAACTTCCGCGAATTTTCGGCAGATTTTCTCCGTAGACCACCTCGAAACAATCGGTCGAGTGCTTCAACGTATTATTAATCAACCGCACGGCCGCCCCCACGACCTCGTTCAAATCGATTAAATCCTGATTATCTGGA